>CAIQDA010000248.1 GCA_903870415.1 uncultured delta proteobacterium | reverse complement strand
TCAAGCTTGACGGTGAGCGCGCGGGCCTTCGAGCCGTCGTCGCTGAAGTTTTCGGGGCGCGCGAGTTCGCCTTCGATCGCGTAAACGTTGTCTTCCGCCTGACCGATCGCGTCCATGATGCCGCCGAGTTCTTTCTCCTCGGCCCAGGACATTTTCACTTTCGGGCCGCCCTTCTTCGGGGCTTCGGACACGGCGGCCTTGGGCGCGGAAACAGCCTCGGGGCGAATGCTTGCAGGTTGCACCTTTGGTGGTGGGCGCAGGCTCGCGCTCTTGGCGGCAGCGGCGGCGGCGGCGGCCTCGGCCTTCAGCGTCGTGTAGGTGTCGTAGTTGCCTTGGTAGAGCGTGACCTTCGCGGGCGCGGTTCCGTCGCCCTCGAACGCCAAGATACCCGTTGCCACCGCGTCGAGGAACGCGCGGTCGTGGCTCACGACGAGCGCACAGCCTGGCCACGTGGTGAGCAGCGTTTCCAGGGCTTCCAGCGTCGACACGTCGAGGTCGTTCGTGGGTTCGTCGAGGAGCAAAACGTTGGCTCCGTCGCGCAACACTTTGGCGAGGGCGACGCGCGCGCGCTCACCGCCGGAGAGAGAGCCGACCTTCTGCCGAAGCTTCGAACCCTCGAAGAGAAAGCGCTCAAGGTAGGCGCGCATCGACATCGTTTCACCGCCGATGGTGACGCGACCTCCGCCGAGAACCTCCGAGCCCTCTTGGCCGGCGACCGCGTCGAAGATGGTCCAATCGTTCGGCAGGTCGGCGCGCGCCTGATCGAAGTAAGCGATCTTCGTTTGCGCCCCGAGCGTGATTTTGCCGGAAAGCGCAAGGCCTTCGCCCGCTACAGCTTTCAGGAGCGTCGTCTTGCCAAGGCCGTTCGGTCCCACGATGCCGATGCGCTCGCCCCTTGTGAGGCGCAGCGAGAACGGTTCGTTCAGCACGCGATCGCCGATGGCAAAGACTGTCTCTTCGACGTCGAGGATGGTTCCTCCAAGGCGCGACACCTCGGCTTCGAGGAGCACCTTGCCGCGCTCGCGTGGCGCTTCGACGGCGAGGGCGTCGTTGGCGCGGTGGATGCGCGCCTTCTGTTTCGTCGAGCGCGCCTTCGGGCCGCGACGGAGCCAAGCGACCTCGCGGCGTAGGAAATTCTGGCGATTCGACTCGACGCGCGCTTCTTGCTCGTCGGCGATGGCGCGAGCCTCCAGGTAGTCCCCGTAGTTGCCGGTGTATTCTTTGAGCGCTCCGCGATCGAGATCGAGGATGCGGTTGCAGACCGCGTCGAGCACGTAGCGATCGTGGGTCACCATGAGGACGGCGCCGGGAAAGCGGTCCACGAGAAAGGTTTCGAGCCACGCGATGACGTCGGCGTCGAGATGGTTCGTGGGCTCGTCGAGGATTGCCAAGTGCGGGCGCGCGACAAGAATGCGCGCGAGGGCCACGCGACGACGCTCGCCGCCGCTCATGGTTCCGACCGTTTGCTCCGGTGTGCGAATGCCGAGCTTTTGCAGCACTTCGTCCACTTCGTGATCACGCGCCCAGCCGCCCAAACGCTCAAGCTCTTCGCCAAGATGAGCGATTTCATCGACGAGTTTTGGGTCGCGCGATCCGGCCGAGAGCTCAGCGGCGACGTCGTCGTGACGAGCCTTTGCCGCGGACCATTCGGCAAGACCACCCTCGACCCAGGTTCGAGCGGCGACGTCCGGCGGAAGCTCGGGCTCTTGCTCGAGGAAGAGAATGCTCGCGCCACGCTGGCGCTCAATGTTGCCGCCGTCGGACGGTTCGAGGCCGCCGATGCACTTCAGAAGCGTGGATTTTCCCGCACCGTTGACGCCGAGAAGGCCGATGCGATCTCCCTCGGAAATCGTGACCTCAACGTCGGTAAAGAGCACCTGAGGGCCGTAGGCCTTCGAAAGCTTGTGGGCAGCAAGGAGAACCATGCGGCGCTACGTAGCGCGAGTGGCGATCGGATAGGTGAAGGGAGTGCGACGGTACGCGTCTCACGGCCATTGGCTGCGAGCGAATGCGGATGAGGCGAAGCGTCTTGTCTGAGGCGATTCTCAGGAAACTGCGCGACCTCGGCCGTCGGCTTCATGGCCGTTCGCGGCAGCGATTGCAAGGCGTGTGCGGGCTGTGGAACGTGTGAACGAGGACGTCGCGCGCGGTTTGGAAGGGCCACGGCGACACCCATCGAAATCCGCACAGAACACGCGCACGCGGGTCGCTCGAAAGCGACGGAGCGTTCTTTGCGCGACGCACGGGCCACGTGCAAACACTGCGTTCCGCTGCACGCCTTTCGTGAACACCGGAGCACAAATCGGAGGGAAATCCTGCGTGTAGCCAAGATGAGCCGTTGGCACGATGGTTGCGTTTGACCGCTTATGGACGCCCCAAGCCGCGCAAACCCAACGTGCCGCCATTGTGGCGTTCGGATAGGCGCGAACGTTGCAACTGCGTACTGTTGCGCGGGCTGCGAGACCGCGCACGGCTTCGTCACCGCGTTGGGCTTCGAGCGGTATTACGATCTGCGCGGTGGACGCGCGGGGTCGCCGGCGGACGTTTCCGCGGCCCCATCGGTGTGGGTCGACGCCATTCTTGCCGAGGCCCATGCCGACTCGCGAGGCGCTGTCACCGTGCTTTTCGCCTTGCGCGGTCTTCATTGCGCCGCGTGTGTTTGGCTCGTTGAAAAGCTCTTCGCTCGTCGTGCGGGCGCCAAGCGCGTCATCGTCGAACCGGGGCGCGGGCTCGTCCGTGCAACCTTCGCGAAAGATGCGTTCGATCTGCACGCGTTCGTGAAGGACCTCGCTTCGGTGGGTCTGCGCGCGGCGCCTTATGAGGCCTCGGACACCGACGGCGTTTCCGACGAGTTGCTCCTGCGCTTGGGCCTCACCGGCGGCCTTGCGATGATCGGCATGGGCATCTCCTTCGCCCTTTACCTCGGGCTCGACGCGACCGAAGAGCCAGCACTTTACCGCTTTTTTGCAGCAGGTTCGGCGTTGCTCGCGCTCGCCGCCGTGCTCGTGGCGCTTCCCGTATTCGTGCGCGGCGCGTGGACGACGCTGCGCCGCGGCGAGCTCCACGTGGACCTTCCGATCGCCCTCGGACTCGTTCTCGCCTTCGTTGGCTCCCTCGTCGGGGCGCTTCGAGGCATGAGCGGGAGCGCCGCGTACTTCGACAGCATCGAGACCTTTGCAGCCCTCATGCTTTTGGGGCGCTACATGCAGCAGCGTCAGCTCGAGCGAAGCCGTGCGCTCGCCGCGGGCGAATCGGCTCTCGAACGCTGGCCCGTGCGTGTCATTCGAGACGATGAAACGCTGCACTTTATGCCGGCTGGCGAACTTGAAGTCGCCGCGCGCGTCCTGCTCGCGAAGGGCGAACTCCTCGTGGCGCGCGGGATGCTGGCATCAAGCGACGGCCTCTTTGATGCGGCCGCGCGAACCGGCGAGGGCGATGCCGTTTCGTTCACCAAGGGTGCGGTGCTTCCCGCGGGCTTGCGTTTCCTTGGGGACAAGCCCGTTGAGGTCGTCCTTCTCGAGACCTTCGCCGACTCGGAACTTCCCGTGTGGCTCGGGGCTCCGCGCGTCGACGACGTGGCGTTTCTCGACACGTTTTGGCAGCGTTTCGTCAAGGTTTACGTTGCCTCGATTCTCGTATGCGCGGCCGTCGGCGGCGTTGCGTGGGCGCATGCGGGCTTCGACAAAGCGCTCTCTGTCGTCGTCGCTGTTCTCGTCGTCACGTGCCCATGCGCCATCGGCCTCGCAGCACCGCTCGCATACGAGCTCGCCCACGCGCGTCTTCGTGAGCGCGGCATCGTCGTCCGCAGCGCCACGTTTCTCGATCGCCTCACCCGCGTGCGGCACGTGCTCTTCGATAAAACGGGCACGCTCACCGACGCAGACCCGATCGTCGCAAACGCGGACGCCCTGAAAAAACTCAATCCAACGCAGCTTCGAACGCTCGCAGCCATGGTCGCGTCGTCGAGCCACCCGAAGAGCCGTGCTCTCGTGGCGCTCCTCACGCGCGAGCCGATCGCTCGAGCTGTTGCCGATCGCGTCGTCGAGGTTCCAGGCCACGGGCTTCGCATGGAGGCCGACGTCGAGAACCCGAGCTACGAGCTTGCAGCATCGCGACGCGAATCGGACGCGGTGGACTTCGTGTGCGGGCCCGACGTGCTCGCCACTATCCGCTTCCGCGAAGGCTTGCGCACGGGCGCATCCGAAGCGGTGAATAGCCTGCAAAAAATGGGCAAAACCGTGCACATGCTCTCCGGCGACGCCCCCTCGCGCGTGGCCGAACTCGCCGCGCAACTCGGTATTGAGGCCGCTCATGCGCATGCGCGTCTCTCGCCTGACGACAAGGCAGCGATCGTGAAGTCACTCTCCGGCGAGGGGACGCTGTATGTGGGCGACGGTCTGAACGACGGTCCTGCGGTGCATGCGGCGACGGTGAGCGCGACCCCGTGCGTCGACCGGCCCATGCTCCCCGCACGCGTCGATGCGTTCGGAACGTCGGGAGACCTGCGGGCGATGATCCAGCTTTTTCCAGTAGCAGCGCGCGTTGCGGCGTTTCGTCGAAGCCTCGTCGCGGCGGCGCTTCTCTACAACATTGGGGTCGTCGCCCTCGCGCTTGCCGGGCTCATGTCGCCACTGCTGTGCGCGATTCTCATGCCCGTATCGTCGCTCGCATTCGTCGCGTGGACGATGCGCGCGCTTGGCGCCGACACCGCACTGTCTGGCGCTGACTGCCCTGATCCCGTCGCGACACTTCGCGCGCTGGAGGCTTCATGAACGCACTCATGCTCACGCTCTTTGTGAGCCTTCTTCTCGCGATTCTCGGTCTTTTCGAGTTCGCGATTCACTTGCGTCGGGGCGAACACCGCCACGGCGATCGCTTGGCACTTCTGCCCCTCGAGGACGACGAAGGCTGTCGACCCTCCGCTGAACCTCTCTCTTCGCCTGCTGGAGATACGAAATCATGACCCGCGTCACCGTTCGCTACGACGACGCCTCCGTACGACGTTTCCTCGTGGCCTCCGTGGTCTGGGGAATCGTCGGGATGCTCGTCGGCGTCATCATCGCTGCGCAGCTCGCCGAGCCGGCGCTGAACTTCGCTCCGTGGCTGAATTTTGGCCGCTTGCGCCCACTGCACACGAACGCCGTGATCTTCGCGTTCGTCGGCAACATGCTCTTCGCGGGCGTCTACTACTCGACGCAACGGTTGACGAAGGCGCGCATGGGCAGCGACCTCTTGTCGGCGATTCACTTCTACGGGTGGCAGGCCATCATCGTTGCGGCGGCCATCACGCTGCCGCTCGGTTACACGCAAGGCAAAGAGTACGCCGAACTCGAGTGGCCGATCGACATCTTGGTCGTGCTCGTGTGGGTCGCCTTCGCGGTGAACTTCTTCATCACCATCGCGAAACGCCGGGAAAAGCAGCTCTACGTTGCCCTGTGGTTTTACATCGCGACGATCATCACGGTCGCGATTCTCTACATCGTGAACAACCTCGCGCTGCCGCTGGCGCACGGGCTCAAGTCCTACGGCGTCTTCGCAGGCGTGCAGGATGCACTCGTCCAGTGGTGGTACGGCCACAACGCGGTCGCCTTCTTCCTCACGACGCCGGTCCTCGGCATCATGTATTACTTCCTCCCGAAGGCGGCAGGTCGTCCGGTGTACTCGTACCGGCTTTCGATCATCCACTTCTGGGCGCTCGTGTTCATGTACATCTGGGCAGGGCCGCATCACCTGCTTTACACGGCACTTCCTGAGTGGGCGCAGTCCATCGGCATGGTGTTTTCGCTCATGCTTTGGGCCCCAAGTTGGGGCGGCATGATCAACGGTCTCTTCACGCTGCGTGGCGCGTGGGACAAGCTCCGTTCGGACCCGGTCATCAAGTTCTTCGTCGCCGGCGTGACCTTCTACGGCATGGCGACCTTCGAGGGACCGCTGCTCGCGATCAAGTCCGTTTCGGGACTTGCACACTACACGGACTGGATCATCGGCCACGTTCACACCGGCGCGCTCGGGTGGAACGGCCTCATGGCTGCGGGCATGTTCTACTGGCTCGTGCCGCGCCTCTGGGGCAAGGAACTTCACAGCAAAGCTGCAGCGGACGCGCACTTCTGGATCGCCACGTTTGGCATCGTCCTTTACGGCGTCTCGATGTGGGTCTCCGGCGTGACGCAAGGCCTCATGTGGCGCGCGACCACCGCCGACGGCACGCTCCAGTACCCGGCGTTCGTCGAGACCCTCGTGGCGATTCGCCCCATGTACTGGACGCGTCTCGCGGGCGGCTCGCTCTACTTCGTGGGGTTCTGCCTCATGGCGTGGAACCTCTTCATGACCATCGCCAAGGGTTCGCCCGTCGATGTCTCTGTCGAGGTCGAAGTCGACGACGCCGTCATCGAACCGAGTGTTTCGCCTTGGAAACTGCTCTTCGGTCAACCGGTGCTCATGACCATCGCCATGACCGCGGCTGCGCTCGTGTACTTCGTCGCGAAGCTCGAGGGTGCAGTCATCGCGCTCACGGTTCTCCTCGTCCTCCTGGTCGTGGCCATCGTTCAGTGGTCGCGCCGTTCGACCAAGAAAGAATCCGAGCGCTACCACCCGATGATCGAGCGTCATGCGTTCGTCTTCACGGTGCTCGTTTGGTTCGCGGTGCTCGTGGGCGGCGTTGCCGAAATTGTGCCGACGCTCGTCGTCGACCGCGCGGTGCCGAAGACCGGACCCGTCGCCGAACCGTACAAACCCCTGGAATTGCACGGTCGCGACCTCTACGTTCGCGAAGGTTGTTACGTCTGCCACTCGCAGATGATCCGCCCGATGATCGCCGAGAAGCTTCGCTACGGCGAGGCGTCCACGGCCGGTGAGTTCATCTACGACCACCCGTTTCAGTGGGGCTCGAAGCGCACCGGCCCCGACCTGCATCGCGTTGGCGGCAAGTACTCGAACCTGTGGCATGCGCAGCACCTGACGGACCCGCGCTCCACCTCGCCCGGATCGAACATGCCGACGTATGCCTTCTTGGCCACCGCGCGCATCGACGTGGGTGACACGCTCGTGAAGATGCGAGCTCTGAAAACGCTGGGAGTTCCCTACGACGACGCCCGCATGATGGGCGCCGACGCCGAGGCCCTCGCACAAGGCAAATACGTGTCCGACGACCTCAAGTCGCAAGGGTTCGAGGTCGCGCCCGACAGCGAGATGGTCGCACTCATCGCCTACCTTCAACGCTTGGGTCATACGGCGCCTGTCGAGCCGAAGGCCGCTGCGGCGACTCGCTGAAAGGAGACTTGATCATGTTCCAAGCCGTCTTTCGACACAGCGACGTCCTGATGCTTCCCATCGTGGCACTCGTGCTCTTCGCCCTCGCGTTTGTCGCCGTTTCGGTGCGCGCGATGAAGAAGGACGAGCAAACGAGCAGGGTAGCCGCTCTTCCTCTTGAATCCGACGATGGGCCCATGAGCCCCCAGCTTCCCGGAGCTTCCCATGAGCGTTGAAGACCCCACCCGCAGTCGCGAGCACGCCACGCACCATGTCTACGACGACATTGAAGAGGATGACCATCCTCTGCCCGTGTGGTGGCTCGGCACCTTCTTCATCACAGTGTTCTTCGGGCTCGGATACTGGTTTTGGTATCACAGCGTACAAGCGGGGGAGTCCCTCGCACAGACGTACGAGCACGAAGTCGCTGCGCTACCGAAGCATGCATCGATCTCCGCGGCGGGCGCGGACGCTCTGAAAGCCCTGGAAACCGACACGGAAGCGCTCGTTCGAGGAGGCGCCGTCTACGCTCAAAACTGCGTGGCCTGCCACGGGGCCCAAGGGCAGGGGATCATCGGCCCGAACCTGACCGACGGGTTTTGGATTCATGGAAGCGATGCGGTTTCCATCGCCACGACGATCTCCGAAGGCGTTGCGGCGAAAGGAATGCCCGCGTGGGGCGCGATTCTTGGCGACAAGAAGGTGCTCGATGCGTATGCATTCGTCGCCTCGCTCAGGAACACGAACGTTCCAGGCAAGACTCCCCAAGGGGTTGATGCTCAGGGAAACGCCCCACCGGCGACGAACTGAGCCTCGCCGGTGCGCAGCGGTCGACTCGCGATATTGGACGAACACGGGCGGCGCCAAAAGGTGCATCCCGCGGAAGTCTCGGGCCCTTGGCACCGGCGCGTGTTCGCGTTGCGAGCGTTGCTCATCGCGGTCTTCGTCGCGGCTCCACTCGCGCGCGTTCACGGTCGACCGCTTCTCCTTCTTGAGATCGGCGCACGGCGGTTTTGGGTTTTGGGTCAGAGCTTCAACGCCCAAGACGCGCCGTTCGCCTTTCTCGTTCTCTCTGCGATAGGGTTTTCCCTCATCGTCGTAGCGTCGACGCTCGGTCGGGTGTGGTGCGGTTGGGCATGCCCGCAGACGGTGTGGCTCGAGGGCGTCATCCGACCCATCGAACGATTCTTCGAAGGGTCCGCGCTTCAGCGAACGCGTTTGGCGGCGGCTCCGTGGACGCTCTCGAAGGCAGCCCGCGTCGGCGGCAAGCACGTGGTCATGGCTTCTGTGGCGATGCTCGTGGCGCATTGGGTCGTCTCGTTCTTCGTGCCCGCGGAGGAACTCTTCGCATTGTGGCGTGGCAGCGACTCGGCGCCGCAGGGCGTCGTTCCCGTGCTGGCGTTTCTCTTCGCTCTTTTCTATGGGGATTTTGCTTGGTTTCGTGAGCAGACCTGCCTCGTCCTCTGCCCCTACGGTCGCCTTCAAGGCGCGCTGCAGGACCGCTCCACGCTGCTCATTGGTTACGACGTTGCGCGTGGCGAGCCGCGAGGCAAGGCGAGCGCTGCGGGCGCGGGCGACTGCGTCGAGTGCAAGCGATGTATCGCGGTTTGCCCCACGGGCATCGACATCCGCGACGGACTGCAAATGGAGTGCGTCGGTTGCACCGCGTGCATCGACGCGTGCGACGACGTGATGCTGAAGCTCGCGCGGCGCAAGGGCCTGATTCATTACGCGTCCGAGGAGTCGCTTGCGGGAGGAAAAACGCGGTACATTCGTCCACGCACGGTTGCCTACGCCGTCGCTGCGGTTGCGGGTCTCGTTGTGGTTGCGCTCTTCGTTCGGCGCTACGAACCGTTCGAGGCGAACGTGCTTCGCGCGGGCGGAGTGCCTTACGCGATCGATGGGGCAACGCTTCGTGCGCCCATCGCGGTGCACCTTGTGAACAAGCAGCCGGAGGCGACGGTTGTTCACGTGATCGCTCCCTCGCCGACCGACGGCGTGTCGATTCAAGTTCCGTCGCCAGACGTTGCGCTCGCGCCCTTCGAGGGGCGCACGATCCCGGTGATGATTCAGCTTGAGCGAAGTCGCTGGAGCCCTGGTTTTCGCGTGCATATTCGCGCGCACGACGATCGCTCGGGACACGATAGGCTCCTCGACATTGAGGTGCTCGGACCCCACCCGCGAGCGCCATGAGCGGCGCGGCGGGGGCGTACGCGCAGCTCTTCGCGCTAGGGCTTCCATGGGTGTCGCTTCACTGCGGAGCGATGTGCGGACCGATCGTTGCGGGCTTGACGTCGGCTACTCCGTGTAAGTCAAAGCGCATCCAAGGCGTAGCCGCTTACCAGATGGGACGTGCGGCGATTTACCTGCCGCTCGGCGCCGTGGCCGGGGGTCTTGGTCACGCGCTTGAGGTGCGTCCCGCTGTAGGCGCGACAGCTGCGATTCTCCTCGCGTGTGCGCTCACGGCCGCCGCTGTCGTTCGTGCGATGGGCCCCGGGTCGAGCCTTATTTCGACGGGCGAGCTGCTTCGCAAGGTTCAGAGCTCTCCGCGTGCCACGCGGCTCGTGACTTCGTCGCAGACCCTGGTGCGCAACGGAAGCCTGGTTCCCTTCGCGCTCGCGGGAACGATGCTCTCGGCGCTTCCGTGCATGCTTCCGGCGTGGGTGCTTGGCCTCGCCGCGGGCACAGGGTCGCCGTTCCACGGAGCTGCGCTGATGGCGGGCCTGCTCATGCTCAGCGCGGTTCCGCTCGCGATTGCTTCGGTGCTTCTTCCAGGAAAAGCACAGGGCGCGATGGCGCGACTCGTTCCCACCGTTGCGCTGCTATTCAGCGCGGGTTGGCTGGTGCTCGGTGCGCTTGCGACGCTCCACGTGCTCCCGCACGGGCGTCTTGAGCTTTTCGAACGCACCGTCACCTTCTGGTGAACGGCGGCGCGTGTCGTCGGTCAGGGGGCGGCGGCCAGGTGCAACTGACGCTCGTCGTCGAGCGCGTGAAGCACGGCGACAAGCTTCGCGTAGTCGACGGGCTTCGTGAGCGACGAGCAGCGCGTGCCCGGGTCGGTCGGCGCGAAGAGTTCGGGGTAGATGGTGATGAAGATGACGCGAAGGGAACTCGAAGCCGCGAGCAACTCGCTGGCGAGCGCGCGCCCGTCGCCGTCGGGTAGGCGGACGTCCATCAGCGCCACGTCGACCGGTATCGTCGACGCCAGCGCCCGCGCGGTGCGAAGGTCCGCGGCCGTGTGAACGTCGAACCCGTCGTCGCGCAGTAATTGCGCAAGCCGGCGCACGGTGCGCGTGTCGTCGTCGACAAGAAGCAAGGAAAGCTGCAATTGCGGGGGCGCGGGGCTCACAGCTCTTACCTGTGCACGCGCTGTGCCGAAGCCCCCCGCGCGCTGACTCACGCCGTAGCGGTGAGGCCTCTTGAGCGCCCATAGTCGTGCAGGCGGTACTGGATTGTTCGCACGCTGATTCCGAGGACGTCGGCAGCTTTTGCGGTTGAGCCACCGACGGCTTCGATCGTCGACAGGATCGCATGACGCTCGATGTCGGCCATGGACGACCCCGGAATGCGAATCGCAGCAGAGGCCGCGGCGCCTTCGTCGAGGGGAAGCATGCTCGCGTCAAGAATGTCGCTGTCGGCGAGGACGACCGCGCGCTCGATGGTGTTCTCGAGTTCACGGACGTTTCCGCCCCAACGATGGGATTGAAGCTTTCGCTTGGCCGCTTCCGTGAAGCCCTTCATGGCGCGATGATTCTCGGCGGAGAACGCCTTGAGAAAGTGCTCGGCGAGGACGATGACATCGGCGCCGCGAAGCCGCAACGGCGGCACGTCGAGGTGCACGACGGAGAGGCGGTAGTAAAGGTCTTCGCGGAAGCGACCGGCGCGAACCTCGGCGGCAAGATCGCGGTTCGAAGCGGCAACGACGCGGACGTCGGCCTTGATGGGATCGTTTCCACCAACGCGCTCGAACGTGCGCTCCTGGAGCACGCGGAGAAGCTTCACCTGCGTGCCCATCGGAATCTCGCCGACCTCGTCGAGGAAAAGCGTTCCGCCGCTGGCTTGTTCGAAGCGCCCGGCGCGACGACGGTCTGCTCCGGTGAACGAGCCTTTTTCATGGCCAAAGAGCTCGGACTCGAGAAGCGACTCGGCGAGCGACGCGCACTGAAGCGTGATGAATGGACTCTTCGAGCGCGCCGAGAGCGAATGAAGCGCGCGGGCCACTTCGCCCTTACCCGTGCCCGACTCGCCCGAGATGAGGACGGTCGCGCGCGACGGTGCAACCTGTCGGATTGTCTTGTAGAGTGCATGCATCGCTGGAC
>CAIQDA010000247.1 GCA_903870415.1 uncultured delta proteobacterium | reverse complement strand
CGTGACGAGCTTGGCGGCGAGTTCGGGATTCTGCGTCTCGAGGAAGGTGCGCGCGAGAGACTGTTGCTCCTCGGGGGAGAGCACCGGGTGGCGGTGAACCTCACGCATGTAGACTGCAAGTGGATCCATCCGGCTGACGCCAGACGAACTTGCGGGCGCAGCAAGCGCCGTGGACGCTGGACCGGCGTCGACCGTGCGATCATTTCGTCCGCGTCCGCGTCCGCGAGCGCGCCCGGCACCCGGTTCGTCGTCGTCCTCCCACTCGACCTTTCCGAGGTCTTCGTCGTCGTCGTCGGCGAGAGCCGCTGCCCCTTCGCCGTCCACAAGCTCCGCGTCGGCGGGGTCGGCCTCTTCGTCAGCGTCTTCGTCGCGCTCGTCTTCGTCTTGCTCGTCCTCGTCGCTGTTCACAACGATGACGGCCTTCGCGGACTTCGACGCCTTAGCGGCTCCATTCCCGCGTGCCTTCGCCGCCCCATTGCCTCGTGCCTTCGCCGCAAATGCCTCGGTTACGACTGGCGTCACAACGACGACGGCGTCCGCGACCGCGTCCGGTGTCGAAGACGCAGAAGCCTTGGCGGCCTTCGTCGGGCGGGAGGGTTTTGAAGGGGCGGGCATCGAGGAAGTCGTGCGACGAGGGAAGCTGACCACGGCCAGTGGGCCCGTCAATCCTTGGGCACGCAGAATGCGTCAAGGGGTAGGGCACGAGCCGTTCACGTCGTTGCATGTTCCCCGCGGGTTGTCGTGTCTTTCCGTGAGCATTTGCACCGTACGCGCGTCGCGGACGCGTTCGTCGTCACCGTGTTACGGGCGCCCGTCGAATGCAGCCACACGATGGTCGTGATGCTGGCAACGGCGCTCCATGAACGCTAGTCGCGAGCCCGTGAAGTCGGAGAGCGGCAAGCCTGGAGCCTCGGATGCTGCGCCGCATGAAGGTGGCGAAAGCGAGCGCGAACGCCCCGCCGTCGTGCCTGTGGGCGCGAGGGTGCGTGTGCTCGAAGGCGCATGGGCTGGCCAAGTCGGACTCGTGACGGAGAACGATGAAAAGCAGGGCATCCGCGTGCAAGTCGGAGCACTTCACCTTTGGGTGGGGGCCGACGACGTGCTTGTTGTTGCCCGTGAGCGCGACCGTCCGACGCTTCGTTCATCCCATCGAAAAGACCCGAAGCGCGGTCCGTCGAACCCATGACTGAATCTTTTGTAGCACCCACCCTTCGCTCCACGTTCCTTGCAAACCGCAAGCGTTACGTCCTCGGTGCCGCCACGCTCGCCGTGTTTCAAGTGGCGATGAACCGCATCGACTGGAGCTCGAAGCACGCCATCGACGCCATCGTCGTCAGCGATGAAAAAGCCAGCGGATTGGCTGTCTATTCGCTCCTGGCCTTCGCGCTGGTGGCCTTCGTGACGCGCGTGGCGAGCCGATGGTTCATCTTCAACGCGGGGCGCGACGCCGAGTACCACTTGCGCGCCTCGTTCCTGCGAAAGCTGCACCTGCTCGGCACGAGTTTCTACCGCACCATGGGTCCGGGCGAGATCATGAGCCGCGCCACGAACGACCTCGTGCAGGTGCGGCTGCTCCTCGGCTTTGGTGTTCTGAACGTCATCAACGTCGGCTTTGCGTTCGCGAGCGCGCTCCAGGTGATGGTCTCCATCAGTCCGAAGCTCACGCTCGCATCCCTTGCGAATGTCCCGGTTTTGGTGCTGCTCACGCGCACGATCGGCAAGCAGCTCTACGGCCGAACGCGCGAAAACCAAGAGGCCCTCGGCGCGATGAGCTCCATGGTCCAGTCCAACTTGGCGGGCCTTCGGGTCGTGCGTGGCTTCGCGCTCGACGACCACGAGATGAGGCGCTTCGACGCCGCGAACAAACGTTACGTAGACGCGGCCCTCGCCCTCGCGCGCCTTCGCGGACTTTTCGGTCCCGCGGTGGGGTTCGCGAGCGCCGGCGGCTTCATCGTGTTTTTTTGGTACGGCGCGCAACTGCTGACCGCCAAGGAAATCTCAGGCGGAGACTTCTTCGCCTTCTGGTTCGCGCTGGGTCGTTTGGCGTGGCCCATGGTCGCGCTCGGGTTCTCGGTCTCCATCGTGCAACGAGGTCGCGCGGCGTTCGATCGCCTCGGTGAAATCTTCCGCGCCACGGTCGAGGTCGTCGACGCCCCAACCATTGAAGCGCGCGCCGTTCGTGGCGACCTCGAGGTGCGCGGACTGTCCGTAAGCATTGGTGGGCGCGACATTCTTCGCGACGTGTCGCTTCGGGTTCCGGCGGGCACCTCGCTTGCGATCGTAGGTCGCACCGGCTCGGGAAAATCCACGCTTGCGCAAGCCTTGTCCCGCATGGTTCCCGCGACTCCGGGGACGGTTCTCCTCGACGATGTACCGCTTGAGGCGTGGCCCCTGAACACGCTGCGGTCAAGCCTCGGCTACTTGCAGCAAGACGCATTTTTGTTCTCGACGACCGTTCATCGAAACGTTGCATTCTGCATGGATGATCCGGACGCGCCTGAGGCCGAGAAGCTTGTGCACGACGCCCTCGTGTCAGCGCAAGTGGCGGACGATGTGGCGCTCTTGCCCGACGGTGTCGAAACCGTCGTTGGCGAGCGTGGTGTGCAGCTTTCCGGTGGTCAAAAGCAGCGAATCGCGTTGGCGCGCGGTCTCTTTTGGGGCCCCAAGGTCATGGTGCTCGACGACCCGTTCAGCGCCGTCGACGCGCGCACGGAGTCGGCGATTCTTCAAACCCTCGACGACGCGAAGGCCGGGCGCACGCTCGTGCTCATCACGCACCGCATCGCCGCCGCATCGCGCTGCGACCGCATCGTGGTGCTCGACGAGGGTCGCACGGTGGCCGAGGGAACCCACGACGAGCTCGTGCGCGTCGAGGGCCCTTACAAGCGTTTTGCCGAGGAGCAGCGCATCGCGGAAGAACTCGCGGCCCTCGCGGACATCGAGGTTGCGCAATGAGTTCGACCCCAGAAGTTGTGACCACCGCGGGTTCGGCGACGCCGAAAGGGAAGAAGGGCGACAAGCTCCGCGCGTACCACGAGGAGGCCGCATCGAAAGAAGGCGTCGACGGGCGTTTGCTCGTGCGTCTTTGGCCCTTCGTGAAGCCCCACGCGAAGCTCGTGGCGTTCTCGCTCGCGGGCCTCGTCGTCATCACGGTGTTCGGGCTTTTCCGGCCCATCGTGCTCTCGTGGATTGTCGACGATGCCGGTCATGGCCGGAGCGAGGGCCTCTTCCGAAACGGCATGATCCTCGCGGGGCTTCTCATCGTTTCGCAGACCTTGGGCTTTGTGCAGATTTACACGATGCAGCTCGCGGGGGCGGGGGCCATGGGCGACCTGCGCCGTGCGGTCTTCGCGCGCATGCAGCGGCTCACGTTGCGCTACGTCGACGGCACGCCGATTGGTCGTCTCGTGACGCGTGCGACGAACGATGTCGACGCGCTCGGCGAGCTTTTTGCCTCGGGTGCGCTCAACGCGGTCGGCGATCTTCTGAGCCTTGTGGGCATCGTCGTCGCGATGCTTGCCCTCGACTGGCGCATGGCGCTCATCGCGTTTGCGGCGTTGCCTCCGGTCCTCGTCCTCGTGAACTTCGTGCGCAGGCGGACCCGCGAGGCGTATCGATCGATTCGCATGCGAACAGCTCGCATGAACGCGTACCTCAACGAGCAAGTGCTCGGCATGGCGGTGGTTCAGGCGTTCGCGCGCGAGGACGCGGCGGACCGCGAGTTCGACGAGATCAACGCGACGTACCGCGATGCGAATAAGGCGGCGATCTTCTGGGAAGCGCTCCTCGACGCGGCGATCGAAATGGTTGCGAGCGTGTGCATTGCCGCGGTGCTTTGGTGGGCGGGCGTGGGTCGCAGTTTTTCCGGCGTCTCGGTTCCGTTTCCCATCGTCGTGGCGTTCGCTCAGTACCTGAAGCAGTTCTTTGAACCGGTCAGCCAGATAGCTGCACGTTACACGCTTCTTCAGAGCGCCATGAGCGGCGCGGAGCGTGTGTTCGAGTTCTTGGACATCGCCGACCTCGAGCCCGAGGGCGAAGGCGCACGCGTGGACCCGGCGGCGAGCCCCCTCGCGGTACGCTTTTCCGACGTGTGTTTTTCCTACAAAGAAGGCACGCCCGTTCTTCGCAACGTGTCCTTCGACGTGAAGGCCGGCGAGCGCATCGCTCTCGTGGGCGCGACGGGCGCAGGCAAAACCACCGTGGTCGCGCTGCTCTTGCGCCTCTACGAGCTCAACTCGGGAAGCATCGAGGTCTTCGGTACGCCCATCGACCGCGTGGCCCCCACCGAGCTTCGTCGCCACTTCTCGGTCGTGCCGCAGGACGTGGTGCTCTTTCCGGGTTCGGTCGCGGAGAACGTGGCTCTCGGCGCCGACACCATCGATCGCGAAGCCGTGCGAAATGCCTTGCGAATCGTTGGGCTCCTCGCGGCGGTCGAAGCGCGCGAGGGCGGCATTGACGCGCCCATCGAAGAGCGGGGCTCGAACTTCAGCGCCGGCGAACGGCAGCTGCTTGCGTTTGCACGGGCCATCTTGCGCCGTTCTCCGCTCGTGTTGCTCGACGAAGCGACCGCGAACGTGGACTCGGAAACGGAGGCGAAGCTCAAGCTTGCGTCGGACGAGTTGCTGCGCGGCCGCACCTCCATCGTGATTGCTCACCGACTCTCGACGATTCAGAACGCTGATCGAATCCTCGTGTTTCACCGTGGCCGCATCGCCGAAGGCGGCACCCACGCGGAGCTCATGGCCCTCGGCGGCCTCTACGCGAAGCTGCATCGCCTTCAGTTTCAAGAGCAGCGCACCGCGGCCGCCCTCGCGTGAAGGTCGGTGCGTCCGTTCTCCGTTGCCAGAGGCCTTCGCCATCGCGCAGTGTAGCGCCATGACGGTGGAGTCTCGCGACGGCAAGGATGCCTCTTCGATGGGTTCGGTTCCGATGGACACGCCCTCGCAACCTCATACGTCCGAGACGCCATTCGGTGCCGACGCGCGGGTGCTGCGACCCAGGCGGGCAGCTCCTGCGGACACGGTGCGGGCCACGCGCGCGGAGGTGAATCTCGCGGCGCTGCGCCATAACTTTCACGTGCTCTCGAAGCATTCGGGCACGACCGCGCTGTGGCCGGTGCTCAAGGCCGACGCGTATGGTCACGGAGCGCCGGCGGTGGCGCGCACCCTTGAGCGTGCAGGAGCCAAGGGGTTCTGCGTCGCGCTCGTCGAGGAGGCCATCGAGCTTCGTGAGGCAGGCATACGTGTTCCTATTCTCGTCATGGGTGGGTATTACGGAAACCATCACGACGAGGTCATTCATCACGGGCTTGCGCCGGTGGTTTACGAGGCGGGTCAGCTTGAGGCGTTTGCGCGAGCCGTGCGTTTTCTCGGAAAAGAGCCTCTCGACGTTCACGTGAAGATCGACACGGGCATGGCGCGTTTGGGCGTTCGACCGAGCGAGTTGGCGACGTTTGCGGACGACCTCGTGTCGCGCAGCGAGCTTCGTGCCTTTGGTGCGATGACGCATTTCGCCTCCGCCGACGCGGCGTCCACCGACCATGCGCAAGACCAAGTGAGGCGTTTTGAGGAATCGCTCGCGACGCTTCGGCAGCTCGGGGTGAAGCCTGCTGTGCGCCATGCGGCCAACAGCGCGGCGGTGCTTCGTGGCGTGGGCCTCTTCGATGTCGCTCGCCCCGGTATTGCCATCTTCGGCGTGGCACCGCGCACAAGCGACGGCGTCGTGCTCTCGGACGAGCTCAAGCCTGTCTTTCGTGTGCGCAGCGAGGTGATTGCGCTGCGTGACGTGAAGAGCGGCGAGGGGGCTGGCTACGGGCACCTTTGGCAAGCCACGCGTCCATCACGGGTCGCCACGATCGCCATCGGCTACGCGGACGGTTTTCATCGCGCGCTCACGGGCAAGGCGAGCGTCCTTGTGCGCGGCAAACGTGCGCCGCTGGTCGGTGCAGTCTCCATGGATATGGCGATGGTCGACGTGACGGACATCGACGGCATCACGCTTCATGACGAGGTTGTCGTGCTTGGCACGCAAGAGGGTCCCCTCGGCAAAGACACGATCACCGCCGATGAGCTTGGCGGCTGGAGTGGCCAAATTACCTGGGAAATTCTTTGCGGAATCTCCCGTCGCGTTCCTCGCTTCTATCGCGAGCCGTAGTCGCGACCACCTCTCGACGTGACCATCAGCTCATCGCGAGCATCTTCTCGATCGGCTTGCGTGCGGCTTCGATGAGGTCTGCACGCATTTCGAGACGAGGCGAGAGGTCGCGAAGGCAGAGGTAAAGCTTCTCGAGCGTGTTGCGCTTCATGTGCGGACACTCGTTGCACGCGCAGTTGCCTTCGGGCGGCGCGGGGATGAATTCCTTCTCCGGCGCGGCCTTCGTCATTTGGTGCAAAATGCCTGGTTCCGTCGCGACAATGAAGGTCTTGTCGGTGCTTGCGATGGCGAACTTGAGGAGCGCGGTCGTCGACCCAATGAAGTGAGCGTGAGCGAGCACGGCCGGTTCGCACTCGGGGTGCGCGATCACCTTCGCACCCGGGTGCCGCGCCAATAGGCCGACAAGTTTTCGCTCGCTGAACGTTTCATGCACAATGCACGAGCCCTGCCAGAGGATGAGATCGCGCCCTGTTTGCTTCGCCACATGGCGCCCGAGGTTCTTGTCCGGGGCAAAGAGGATGGGGCGATCGGTCGGGAGCGCGCGCACGATCTTTTCGGCGTTCGACGAGGTGACGATGACGTCTGACTCGGCTTTTACCTCGGCGGTGCAGTTCACGTACGAGACGACGATGGCGCCGGGATACCTGGCTTTCCATGCTCGAAAACGATCGATGGGGCAGCCGTCGGCGAGGGAGCATCCGGCGTCGAGGTCGGGCAATACGACGATGCGGCCTGGGTTCAGAATCTTCGCGGTCTCGGCCATGAAGTGGACGCCCGCGAAGCAGATGACGTCGGCGGTGGTCTTCGCGGCCTCTTGTGCAAGTTGCAGCGAGTCGCCGATGAAGTCGGCCACGTCTTGGATTTCGGAGTCTTGGTAATAGTGCGCGAGAACGACCGCGTTGCGTTCGCGCTTGAGCGTTGCGATGCCTGCTTCGAGGTCAAGCGGAAGTTCTTTCGCATTCATCGTTCGTCCGTTCACTTGCCCAGGAGATTCGCACCGTATACGCTTACGGGAGTTGTCTGGGTACCCACGGTCGTAGTGGTCCCGCGGTTGCCTGGCAACTGCACGCGATGTCGAACCTCGTCCCCACCCCCGCGAAAAAGCCCGGCTCGAAAGAGCGGCGTGAGCTGTTGCGTCGGGTGCTCAAGCAAACGGGCGTCGGCAAGCTCGTCACGTTGCGCGGCATGTGGCGCATGATCCGCGCGACGATCACGAACACGCGCACGCCGTCGACCATCTACAGTTTTCACGCGGCGAACGTGCCCGACAGGCCCGCGTTCATTTGGCGTGACCGCATGCACACCTACGCGAGCTTCGACGCGCGTGCGTCCGAGGTCGGGCGCGCGTTCGTCGCCAACGGTGTGGGGCGCGGGCAAAACGTTCTTCTCATGATGAAGAACCGCCTCGAGTTCATGGAGTTGAACGTCGGAGCTCAGCGCGTGTCGGCGCCAGCGTGCAGCGTGTCGTGGCGCTCGACGGCCCCCGAACTTGCGTACCTCGCGCAGTCGAGTGACGCGCGCATGCTCTTCATCGAGGACTGCTTCGAAGAGATTGCCCTCGAAGCGCTCGAACGCGTTCCTGGCCTCACGCGAGAGAACGTCTTCGTCGTCGGCAAGTCCCAGCATGGGTTCCGCGAGTACGAGGAGTTTCTCGCGAGCGGCGCGAACGTCACGCGCAACGTCGAGCGCGCCGATGTGGGCGCCGCCGTGGTTATTTTCACGTCGGGAACCACGGGCAAACCGAAAGGTGCAGTCCGCACGTTTCCGCGCGAGGCCTTGCCACAAGCGCTTCGCTTCATCGCTGAAACGCCAATGACGTCGAACGACGTTCACTTGGTGACGTGCCCGCTTTACCACTCGACGGCTTACGGCTTCGTGTCGCTCTGCGGCCTTCTTGCGACGACGGTGGTCATCCTTGACGAGTTCAAGGTCGACGCGTTCGTCGACGCGGTCGAGAAGTACAAGGTCAACTCCACGGCGGTGGTTCCCACCATCTTGAGTCGATTGCTGCGCTGGCGTGAAGAGGGGAAAAATCCTCGCGATTTGTCTTCGCTCAACGCCGTGTTCACGGCGGGCGCGCCATTGCCAGGGCCTCTCGCCAACGCGTTCATGGACGAGTTCGGCGACGTGCTTCACAACGTCTACGGCGCAACGGAGACCGGAATGGTCACGCTCGCAAAGCCGAGCGACTTGCGTGCAGCACCGGGCACCATCGGCCGCATCGTTCCGGGCAACCACTTGCGTCTCATCGGCGAAGACGGCGCCGACGCGGAGGCTGGCGGTGTTGGCGAACTTTACGTGCACAGCCCGATGCTCGTGAAAGGGTATTACAAGAACGACGCTGCGACGAAAGAGTCGATGATTGACGGCTATTTCAGCGTTGGCGACCTTGCGCGCATCGACGCCAGTGGCCGGGTGTTCATCGAAGGACGCCGTCGCGACCTCATCATCAGCGGCGGAACAAACGTGTATCCTGCAGAGGTCGAGTCCGCGCTCGACGAGCACCCGTCGGTGGAAGAGTGCGCTGTGGTCGGGGTAGCGAACGCCGATTTGGGCGAGCACGTGCGCGCCTTCGTGGTGCTCAAGTTTGGGCGAGAGCTCACGGAGGCTGACCTTCGGCTCTTCTTGCGCAAGCAGCTCTCCGGCGTGAAGGTTCCTCGGGAGTACGTCTTCATGGACGAGCTTCCTCGAAATTTGAGCGGAAAAGTCCTGAAGAACGAGCTGCGAAAGATCGTCCTCGCGTCCGACGAGCTCACCGAACTCGGCGAGCGATCAAGCGCTCACTACTCCTCCAAGATCATCGCCGTTCCCGAGGCGAGCACGACGACATCTCCCGCGTCGAGCCGGTAGCCCGCCGGGAACCGCAACGAAGCGTCCAGCACCACGGTCCACACGCCTCCGCCATGCGGCGTTGGCGGCAGCGTAAAAACACCTGGCTCGCGCGTGCCGTTTGCGACAATCGCGAAGCCTCCCTCGCGGCTCTCCGGTTCGACGAGCACCCACGAGAGAGCTGCTTCACTTGACTGCCAATTCGCTGGCGTCATGCGTGTGCCGGAAGGCGCGTACCAGGCCACGTCGCCCCTGTCGGGCCCGTGGTCGCGAAGCGGTTTCTCGGGGCGGAAGCACGCGTTGTCGCGGCGCAGCTGCACGAGCTTGGACACCCACGCGACGAGGTCGTCGCCGCCGTCCGTGATGTGTTGCCAGTCGACCCACGCGAGCGGGTTGTCTTGGCAGTAGGCGTTGTTGTTGCCGAGCTGCGTGCGCGCGCGTTCGTCCCCGTGGGCGAGCAGGGGGGTGCCCGCCGCGAGGAGGAGCGTGGCGAGGATGGAGCGCATGCGGCGCCGGCGTTCCGCGACGATTGACGGGGTGTAGGTGGGCCCCTCGATGCCGCCGTTCCACGAGCGGTTCGCGTCCCACCCGTCGCGATTGCCTTCGCGGTTGGCCTCGTTGTGTTTGTGGTCGTACGCGACCAAGTCCGCGAGGGTGAAGCCGTCGTGGGCGGTCACGTAGTTGATGCTGGCGGTGGCGCCTCCGCGTTCGGCGGGGAAAAAGTCCGACGAGCCTGCGATGCGCGTGGCGAAGTCGCCGAGCGAGCGTCCGTCGCCGATCCAAAACGCGCGAACGGCGTCACGAAAGCGATCGTTCCACTCGCGAAAAGGCTGGCCAAAGTGACCAAGGCGGTAGCCGTCTGGGCCGAGGTCCCACGGCTCCGCGATGAGCTTGACGGACCCGAGCATGGGGTCTGAGCGAATGCCCTCGAGCGCTTTCGAAGGCGCGTGAAAGGACCCATGGCTGCGCGCGAGCGTCGCGGCGAGGTCGAAGCGGAACCCGTCGACGCCCATGGTGCCGACCCAGTGGCGAAGCGCATCGAGGATGAACTCGACGACGCGCGGGTGGTCCACGTCGAGGGTGTTTCCGCAGCCGGAAAAGTCGATGAGGCGATTCGGATGACCCTTCGCCGTGCGGTAGTAAGCGCGCCGATCGAGGCCGCGGAAATGCCAGGACATTCCCTGGCCGTTCGAGTCTTCGCCGCCTTCGCCCGTGTGGTTGAAAACCACGTCGAGGACGACCTCGAACCCGGCTTCGTGAAGCGCTTGCACTGCGAGGCGAAACTCCTCGTTCGCGTTCTCAGGGTTGCGCGCAAAATGACGAGCAGCCGCAAAATAGCCGACGGGTGCATAGCCCCAATAATTCGTAAGGTCTTTGTCGACCAGATGCTCTTCGGTGGCCCACTCGAAAACCGGGAGCAGTTCGAGGGTCGTGATGCCGATCGCTCGGTAGTGCGCGAGCATGACCGGGTGAGCGAGGGCCGCGTAAGTGCCTCGGATTTCCTCAGGAATATCCGGGTGGCGCATCGTTAGGCCGCGGACGTGGGCCTCGTAAAGCACTGTGTCGCGCCATGCGATCGCCGGTCGCGTGGCAAAGGCTCGCGGGTGCCGAGGGGCACCGTCGTCGTCGTGCGCATCGTCGACGACCACCGACCAGGGGCGTGCGTCGTTGTGTCCGTGCGAGCGCAGCGCTTTCGTTTCGATGAACGCACCGTCGAAGGCTCGGGCTCGCGGATCGACGAGGCGCGTCGTCGGTTCGTGCGCGTGGCCTTGGCTTCGATCGCGCGACCCGTCGACGTAGTAGCCGTAACGAAGCCCGGCTCGCGCG
>CAIQDA010000246.1 GCA_903870415.1 uncultured delta proteobacterium | reverse complement strand
GCGCGAACTCGGCCGTGGAGGCATGGGGGTCGTGTACCTCTGTCGCGACCTCGTGACCGGCGAGAGGGTCGCGCTGAAACGCCTGCGAAAACCCGAGGGCGACGCTCAAACGCGCCCCGAGGAAACGTGGTGGTTTCAGCAAGAAGCGCGGGCGGTCGCGTCGCTCGATCACCCATGCATCGTCGGTGCGCGTGACTTCGGAACCCTCGATGACGGGTCGCCTTACCTCGCAATGGACTTGCTGCCGGGACGCAGCGTTCACGAGTGGATGTATATTACACATATGACGTGGCCGATCATTTGGTTCCTCATGGACCAATCGTTGGCCGGTCTTGCCCATGCGCACGCACGCGGCATCATCCACGGCGATCTGAAGCCGTCGAACCTCATGCTCGACATCCCGACGAGCGATCGCGCACCGCGTGCATTTCTCCTCGACATGGGCCTCGCGTGGCTTCGTCGCACCGGGCACGATCCGCGCCTCGACGGAGGGCAAGCGCCGAAGGTGATGGTTCACGCGGGAGCGGGCACTGTCGGGTGGGTCGCCCCGGAGCAGATTCGAAAAGCCGTGACGCTCGTGGGCCCTTCAACGGACCTCTACGCGCTCGCGTGCATCCTCTACCGCGTGCTCGTGGGCAAAGAAGTGTTCGAGGGCGAAGCGCAAGAGGTGCTCCGCGCGCACAAGCGAGCGCCGATTCCCGACTACCCGCTTCCGCCAGAAGTGCCGACCGGCGTCGACACCTTCATTCGCCGCATGCTCGCGAAAAAGCCGTGGGATCGCTACGAATTCGCGGCCGAGGCTCGCCGCGATTGGTGGCATCTGCGCCCGGAACTTCCCGCGTCGTGGGAGGCCGCAAGCCTCGCCCTCGGCCAAGAGAAAGCGTCCGACAAAGAAGCGCGTGCGGTGCGTGCCGCTCGGTCCCTTGCACCGGGTCTCCTTTCGCTGCGCCCCGCGCCAATGATCGGTCGCCAGCCGGAACGCGAGCGGCTTCTCCAAGAAGTTCAGGAGATGATTCACGACCCGAGGCCGTCGCTGAAACTCTTCGTGCTCGTTGGCGACGCCGGCGTGGGCAAGAGCCGCGTGGCCGAGTGGCTTTGTGAATACGTGCACGAGCAGGGTTTCATGCATCCGCTTCGCGCCCGTTACGGTCGCGTGCCAAGCCCGATCGACGGCATCACCACGGCGGTCAGTGCACACTACAACCTTGAAGGCGCCGACCGCGTGGTCATCGAGCAGACGCTCATGGGCCGCTGGAGCGTCGACGTCGAAGACACCGAGGCGCTCACGTGGGTTGCGGCAACGGCCGAGTGGCTAAGGCCCAGCGTGCCTGGGCAGTTCGAACCCGTCGGCCCCACAGGCAAACGCTTCGTGCTCGATCGTCCGGAACTTCGCTGGCTTGTCGCGCGCCGCGTCTTCGAGCGCATCAGCAAGGACCGTCCGATTCTGCTTTGGCTCGATGATCTTTTTCAGGCGTCGTCGACGACCTTCGACATGCTCACGCGCCTGCGCAAGGACAACCCCTCGATTCGCCTGCTGGTCATTGCGACAGCTCGTCGCGAAGCGTTGCTCAGCGACATCGACATCGCGCTCCGCATGGAGGCGTTGCGTGCCGACTGGGAGGGCGAAGCCATCGAGATGGAACCGCTCGGAGCCGAGGAAACCAGCACGCTTTTGCGAGCGACGCTTCCTCTGCACGACGAGGCCACCGAGCGCGCGGCGAACACGAGCGGAGGCAACCCGCTCTTCGCGCTTCAGCTGCTCCACGCATGGTCGGGCGGAGGATACCTGCGCCTCGAGAAGGGCCAATACCGCGTGCCCGAAGAGGCCCTTGCGGGTCGTGCCATGACGACGACCGAGCTGTGGGACGAACGCCTGCGCGCGGTGCCCACGGAGCAGCGCATTGGAGCGTATGCCGCCGCGGCGGTTGGTGACGATATTCGCGGAGTCGTGCTGAAGCCCCTGCTGTCGGCTCTCGGCCTCGACCCTCATGAAACCCTGCTTTCGCTCACGCGAGCGCAGATCCTCATCGCCTCGGGAGCGGACCGCTTTCGCTGGCCGCACGCCCTCTTGCAAGAGCACCTTGGGGGGCGTCTCACGGAACGCGCCGACGCGCCCGCTATCTATCGCCTCGCGGCAAACGCCCTCGAAGCGCACCCGACCGTCGGCTCACGCCGCATCATGAAACTCCGCGTGGGCAACTTGCTTCGCGCGGGCGACGACGAGATGGCTGCGTCGCTCATGCTGAAGTTCACCGCCGAGTCGTGGAACCGCTCGCGCGATGCACGTGCAGTCCTCAAGGACCTCGAAGTCATCTCGGCGCGCGTAACAGGCGCAAACGAGGCGGAATACAACCATTGGCGCGCGGAGGCTCTGCGTCACGCGGGCCGTGTTTCCGAAGCGCGTGAGGCCGCCAAGAAGGCCCTCGCCGCATGGGAACGCACCGCTCAAACGGCGAAGGCCGCAACCACGCGGCGACTCCTCGGGCACATCTCTTCGGACCTTGGCGCTCCAGGCCAGGGTCGCGACGATGTGTCGGACGCGATGAAGACTTTCGAGAAGCTTGGCGATGTCAAAGGCCTCGTGGGCGCCATGGTCGTCCTCGGCGAAATTGACTACCTCCTCGGCGAACACGCCCGCGCGCGGGAGACCATTCGCGACTGCATGCGGAAGGCCGAAACCATTGGAGATCGCCTGGTGAAAGCCCAGTGCCTTCTTCTGCTCGCGCTCATCGAAACCGCGGCCGGTCGCCACGAACAAGCGTCGCGCTACACCCTCGACGCGCGCGAGTCGTTCGACAGCATCGGGTACCGCCTCGGCATGGCCCAGTCCGACGTCGTGCTCGCGCACGCGGAGTTCCGAGCCTTCCGTTACGGGTCCGCAAAAGAGCGAGCCCTCGCGGCGCGCGACGCGATGATGGAGCTTCAAAACCCTCGCGGTGAAGCCGCGGCATTGCGCCTTCTTGCCATGCTCGCGGTCGTCGCCGATGACACCCTCGGCGCACGAGGCCATGCGCTTGCAGCCCAGGAAGTTTACGATCGTTTGAAGGACGCGTGGGGGCAGCTCGAAGCGCGCCTTCTGCTCGCGCAAGCGGACCTTCTTCGCGGGTCTGCCGCCGCTCGTACGGTCATCGAGGAGGCCGACGCCTTCAACCCAGAGGAGCCCGAACCACGCCAACACCGGCACCTCGCTCACGCATGGCTCGCGCACGCCGAGGGGCGTTGGGCCGACGCGGCAAGCGACATTGATCTCGCCCGCGCCGCCTACGGACGAACGAACCGCACCGGGGACGCCACGCCGCACATTCTCGCGCGCTTCGCGAAGATGCTTTGGGTCGGTGGCGCCGTCGCCAAAATCGAAAACTGGCGCAAAACCCTTGAAGCCGACGCATCCGTCTCCACAAGCGTCCGCCCCCCTCCGGGCCCTTGAAAGCCGCGCGGAATTCGGTTAGTCAGCTCTGACCATGTCGACCCCGCAGAATCCCGGCGTTCGCCGTAAGCAAAAGGCCCGTCGTACGAAGCAGCTTGCCGCCTGGCGCGCCGCCAAGGCTGCCGAGGCACCGGCGCAGGCTCCCAAGGCCTGAGCACTCCGTAACCGGAACAATTCGATGAGCGATGGGAGCAATCCCGTCGCTTTCGTCTTTTGTGGGGGTCACGCCCCGGCGCCGCTCGTCAGCCCCGCCCGTCAGCCCCGCTCGTCAGCCCTGAGCAAACGCTGCCCGAAGCGCGACGGCGACTTCGGCGAGGGGCAGCCCCACAACGGCCGTGTACGAGCCTTCAATGGCGCGCACAAACGACGCGGCGCCACCTTGAATGCCATACGCGCCCGCCTTGTCGCGAGGCTCACCTGTCGCCACGTACGCGCGAATCTCGTCTTCTTCGAGGTCGCGGAACCACACGGTCGTCGTCACCGTCTGCGCGTGAAGCACCGCATCGTCGGCGGCTCGGGCGATGAGAAATCGCGTGCGAACTTCGTGCTCTTGGCCTGCCAAACCCGCGAGCGTGCGCCTTGCGTCTTCGTCGTCGAGAGGCTTTCCGAGAACGCGGTCGCCAAGAACGACGATGGTGTCCGCCACGAGCACGAGCGCTTCGCCCTGCCCGGCGTCGCGAGCCTTCACGCACACGGCCGCAAGCTTCAACATCGTGATGCGTGCATGATACAAGCTTGACGGTTCGTCTGGAAATTGACCTTCGTCCGCGTCGGCGGTCAGCACCGTGAACTCCGGGTGCACTTGCGCAAGAAGCTCACGACGACGCGGCGAAGCACTTCCAAGGACGAGCGAGCGGGGCATGCTCCATCAAGTAAGCGATCGCGAGCGCCGGGAGAAGTGCGAGGGCGGCGGAGGCGGCGGACCTTCCAAGACCGAATGAGTTGCTCGCCGGCACGGTCGAAAATGAACGAACGTGCGCGAAAAACAAATTCCCAATGTGAACATTGACCCGAGATGTATCCAAAGCTAGTTGCCGGCCAGCTCAAGCTTCTTTCACCCATTCGGCTATGCAATGAAAACCCATCTTATGCGCACGGCGCTCGCGCCGAGCAACACGTTCGTCGCGCTGACTCCGACCGACACGTACCGCGTTCGCCGACCCGCGGCGG
>CAIQDA010000245.1 GCA_903870415.1 uncultured delta proteobacterium | reverse complement strand
TGACCAAGCTTCAATGGTTCGGTCTGCGCGTCACCGGCGCTTTGCGATCGCACCAGGATGCCCAACTCGTTTGGGCCGCACTCCTCACCGCCGTCGTCGTGGCGTGGTTCGCGCGCGGCAACCGAGCATCGCGCAGAAGGGCTGCAACACTTCCGCTCATCGTTCTCATGAGCGCCTACCTCGCCGTGCCCTCGGCCTTCGTCGGCACCTACCTCGTCTACCCGCGCCTCGCGTTGCCCGTCGCCATGCTCGCCCTCTCGCTCGTTCCCGATTCACGACGCGCTCTTCCACGTGTTTTGACTGGCATCGGAGCACTCGTTGCACTCTGCACGTTCATCGTTACGGGCTCCGCGCTTTGGCACTTCGATGCGACCGCGCGAGATTTTCTCGCGGTGATGAACGCCGTACCCGCCACCGCTCGCGTGACGACGGTTCACGCGGCGACGACGACAGACGATTACACGTTGCCCGTGCTGCAACATCTCGCCGCGTACCAAGTCGCGTTTCACGACACGCATGCCGCGGGCATCTTCGGCGGCTACGCTTCCCTTCCCGTGCGCTTCCGGCGCGAAGACATCGCGCCGCTGAACACGTGGCTCGAAGGTGAGGGCGATAGGTTTTCTCCAGCTGATCCCTACGCGAAGCTCTTTCCTGTTCGCGTCGTCGTCCTCGCCCACGAAGGCGACCCGCTTCCCGTTTGGGCCACGTCGAACCATCGGGTTCTTGCACGACGCGGCTGCTTCGTTGCGGTGCAAGAAGAGACGGTCAAAGGTCCGTAGCGCGCACGAGCGGGTCAGAGGCTCGCGCCACGTCGTCGCTCTCTCGAAAGCCACGGCCACCTCGATGCATTCTGCATCTCATCCGCGTATTCATCGCGCACACAAATTGAAAACTCTGGTGTTTGCCTGGCTATTCGATGCACCGCCTTCGTGGATTCGAAACCCCCTCGAAACAACGAATCCCGTATCCTCCGGCTTCGACTGCGATCGGAGGACTCTTGGAGTTCCGCGAATACGACCTAGGTAGCTTTCACGACGAGCTCTTCCTCACCGCCGGCGAGGCCCGACCGGGTTGCCGCGTTCTGGCCCGCACGCTCTCGGCCATGCGCCGCGACGACGTGCTCGCACGCCAGCGCGCCGCGGAAGAAGCGCTCCTCCACATGGGCATCACGTTCAACGTCTACGGGCACGAGGCGGGAACCGAGAAGATCTTCCCGTTCGACGTCGTTCCGCGCATCGTGGACGCCCGCGAGTGGGTGAGCATCGAGAAGGGTTTGAAGCAGCGCGTCCGTGCGCTCAACGCCTTCGTCGCCGACATCTATGGCGACGCTCGCATCGTCAAAGACAAGGTCGTCCCCGAGCATCTGATCGCCACCGCGGCGTCGTACCTTCCCGCGTGCAAAGGACTCAAGCCGCCGCGCGACGTGTGGACCCACGTGGTCGGCGTGGACCTCGTGCGTGACGACGCAGGCACCATGTTCGTCCTCGAAGACAACCTGCGCTGCCCGTCGGGCGTGTCGTATGTGCTGGAAAATCGCTCGATTATGAAGCGCCTCTTTCCGCGCGCCTTCGAACAGTCGCGCGTGAAACCCGTGGACGCGTACCCAAGTCGCCTTCTGCAAATGCTTCACACGGTGGCTCCGCGTTACGCCGATGCGCCGCGATGCGTGGTGCTGACGCCCGGCATCTACAACTCGGCGTACTTCGAGCACGCGTTCCTCGCTCTCCAAATGGGCATCGAGCTCGTCGAAGGCCGCGACCTCGTCGTGCGCGACGGCTACGTCCAGATGAAGACCACAAAGGGGCTCGAGCGCGTGGACGTCATCTACCGCCGCATCGACGACACCTTCCTTGATCCCCAGCATTTTCGCGGCGATTCCATGCTCGGGGTCCCGGGCATTCTCGACGTGTACCGCGCAGGTCGCGTGGCGCTCTGCAATGCCCCAGGCACCGGCGTCGCCGATGACAAGGTCGTGTATGCGTACGTACCCGCTATGGTTAAGTACTATCTCGGGGAAGACGCTATCTTGCCAAACGTTCCCACGTTTCTGTGCGAGCGCGACAGCGACCGAAGCTACGTGCTCGCGAACCTCGACAAGCTCGTCGTGAAGGCGGCGAACGAGAGCGGCGGCTACGGCATGCTCATGGGGCCGCAAGCCTCCAAGGCCGAGCGCGACGCGTTTGCCGAGAAAATCAAGGCGCAGCCGCGC
>CAIQDA010000244.1 GCA_903870415.1 uncultured delta proteobacterium | reverse complement strand
CTCTCGGACTTCGCGGACAAGCAGGTCATCGGCATCACGATCAGCGCGGGCTGGTGCGTGCCGTGTCAGGAAGAGACCAAGACGTTCGCCGCCACGCTGAAGACGTATGGCGACAAGGCCACGATCGTTCAGATCCTGATCGAGAACGCATCGCAGGGCAGCGGCCAGATCGACCTGGCGTACAGCCTGAAGTGGATCAAGCAGTTCAAGCCGGCTGGCGCGAGCGGCATCGATCCCGATGGCAATCCGGACATGTGGAACCAGGCGGGATCGATTCCGCTGAACATCCTGATCGACGCCAAGACGCGTAAGATTCTCGACAAGCAGAACGGCGCCGGTCCGGGCGGCTGGGCGACCCTGTTCAAGCAGTACACCAAGTAAGGACGTGACAAAATCGTTTGTCACAAGCCCTCTGCTGTCGGCTGGGCCGGCAAGCGCCCCGCCGACACGAGACCCAGGTGATCGAGTTGCTTTGTCTCGACCCACCTTTCACCGATTGGACTTCATGACTTCGACGTTTCGCAGCCTGTTCGCTGTTCTCGTCGGTAGCGTCGTTCTCTTCAGCAGCGCGGGCGCCTTTGCCCAATGCGCGACTTGAAGCAACCCGACGCTCCCGGTGGGAGATAGTGACGTAGCATCCAGTTTGTACAACGGCGCAGGCGACGTCTGGCGCGCGCGTGTCGGCGTGATCTACGGCACGGCGGGCGCGAACCAGTTGTTCAGCGGTTCGAGCGAGTTGGACAAGACCGGGTACACGTACAACTACAAAGAAATGCGCATGAAAATGCAGCTCGCGAGCTTGAGCGCGGGCGTGGACGCGCCGTGGGGCACGGGCATCAGCGCGCTTCTGCCGTATGCGTGGTTGCGGTACGAGGACTGGAACTCGGACGGCGGCGATGCGAAGCCGCTCAACACGAGCGATTTTGGCGACACGGAAGTGCGCGTGCGCCAGAACCTGCTGCAGCCGTTTGGCTTGAAGCCGCTGAGCGGCGCCATTCCGTGGCCACGCGTATTTGCGACGTTTGGCACGGTCATTCCGAATCGCTCGGCCTATTCCTCGGACACGGTGCGCGAGCTATCGATCAGTCGTGGCGCATGGTGGGTGATTGGCGAGTTGGAAGCGCACCTCGATCTGCCGCTGAATTTTGGCCTGTCACTGACCGGTGGTTATCGAACTGCCCTTACGAACGCGGCGGCGCCGGGTGCGGACGCGACCAACGGTCTAGGCTGGGGCGACGAATACCGCGCGAGCGCGTCTGCGCGCTACATGGTGGACATGCCGGTTGTGGAAGGCGTGGTGAACTACTTTGTGCCAAAGCGACTGATGCTCCTCGTCAACGGCGAGTACCTCTACCGCGCCATGTCGACGCTCGTGGAGAATGCGGACGTAGGGCGCTTGCCGTTCAAGGATTCAGGCGGTCAAACCGTCAGTCTGACGCCGACGTTGTTGGTTGCGTACAACGACACGTGGTCGGTCACGGCGTCGGCGCGCCTGCCGCTTTATCGCTACGTCAACGGCGAGCAGCCGGTGCAGTACACGAGCGTGTTCTTTGGCTTGAACTGG
>CAIQDA010000243.1 GCA_903870415.1 uncultured delta proteobacterium | reverse complement strand
GGCACGTCGAGGATGCGGCCCGTGCGCTTGACGACGGAACCTTCCTTGATGTGCGTCGCGTCGCCGAAGAGCACGGCTCCGACGTTGTCGCTCTCGAGGTTGAGCACGAGGCCCATGAGGTTGCCCGGGAACTCGAGGAGCTCGCCGGCCATGGCCCCTTCGAGGCCATAAACACGGGCGATGCCGTCGCCAACGCTGAGGACGGAGCCCGTCTCTTGCGTCAGAGCGACTTGCTCGTAGCCCTGGATTTGCTTCTTGATGATCTGCGAGATCTCTTCGGCGCGAAGCTGCATGGATTCCTCGGACCTGCGGGAGGGACGACGACCGGTGGTGACCGGTTAGTTCGGAAGGAGACTTTGCTTGAGGGACTCGAGGCGGCTCTTGAGCGAACCGTCGATGACTGTGTCGCCGATGCGAACGACAACCCCGCCGATGAGCGAGGGGTCTTCCGAACGACGAACCGAAATCTTCTTACCCGTAAGGCTCTCGAGCTGGCCGCGAAGGCGCTCGTAGAAGTCTTCGGTCAGGCGAATGGCGGAGGTGACTTCCGCGTGGACGAGGCCCTTTTCGCGGTCGGCCAGCTCGCGCAGTCGCGCGGTGATCGACGAGAGGGCGGAGATGCGGCGACGTTCGACGAGAAGCCGAAGGGTGTTCTTCGCGTGGGCCGAGAGTCCAAGGGCGTTGGCCACTTCGACGATGATGGCCTGCTTCACGTCACGACCGAGGCGCGGGTTCTCAAGGGTCGATCGCAACTCGGCGCTGCCGGTGTAGGTCGACGAAGCGCTCTCGAGCTCGCCGATGAGCGCATCGAGGGTTCGCGTTTCTTGACCGAGCTCGAGGAGCGCGCGGGCGTAACGGGTGGCGACGGCGAGGCTCATGTTTGGGACGCTCCGCTGCGAAGAGAGGACGACGAAAGGCCCTGAAGGAACGACTCTGCGATGCGCTCTTGGTCCGTCGTCGTCACGCTGGAGCCGAGAAGCTTGGCCGCGCCGTCGATGGCTGCGTCCACGGTGCGTCGCTGCAATTCGTCACGCATCGCGCGCTCTTCTTGGCTCACGATGAACGCCGCGTCGCGCTTCATGCGTTCGGCGCGGTCGTGCGCCTCGGCAACGATTCGTGCGTGCTCGGTTTTTCCAGCCTCTTCGAGGGCGGCGCGAGCGGCTGCAAGATCGTGCTCAAGGGACGCGAGCTTCGACTTGTATTTTTCCGCACGAGCCTCGGCCTCACGGCGCAGGCGATCGGCTTCATCGACCTTTGCGAGGAAGTCGGTGCGACGCTTTTCGAGGGCGTCGACCACAGGCTGCTTGCCGGCCTTCACGTAGATGGCCATCAACACCGCAAAGTTGATGAGCATGTACACGTAGGGAACGCCGGTTCCCTCGTCGGTCGGGAGCCAACGGATGGCGCCGGGGCCGTGGTGGCCTTCGTGGGCGCTTTCCGCGTGGTCGCTCCCGTGGGCCGCGGCTTCACCGGCGGGGGCCTCGGCGTGGTCGCCTAGCGCGCTGGCGGGGGCTTCGTGAGCGACAGTGCCTTCAACGGCGGTAGCCGCTGGGGCTTGAACGGCGGGCGCTTCTTGAGCGAACGCGGTCGCGGCGAGGAGCAGAGCTGCCAATGTCATGCGCTTCACTGACCCACCTCGCGTCCGAGAGCCTTGGATGCCACGAGGGCCGCGAGCTCTTTCGCCTGAGCGTCGAGACCTTTCTTCGCGTGCTCGAGGGCGACGTTGTTGGCCGCACGCCCCGCAACGGAGAGTTTTTCGGACTCTTCGCGGGCCGTCGCCAGAATTCCGGCTTCCTCTTTCGCGGCGGCGTTGCGATGCGCAAGGCGAGCGGCGTTGCCATCGGCGCGGGCGGAGGACATTTTGGTGTCCACCTCGACGCGCGCTTTTTCAGCGGCTTCGTCGAGGGCCTTTGCGGCGCCTTTGGTGCCGACCGTGCGATTTTCGCGCTCTTCGAAGAGTGCGAGCATCGGGTCGAAAAGGAGCGGCTTCAGGACAAGGAGAAGCACGAGGAAGACGGCGACGTGAGCGAGGACGCTTGCGTCGAAGTCAACGTCGACGCCGCTGCTCGCGAGGCTCGCGAGGGTCGCGTGCGCCGCACTTGAGTCGGCGAGGAGGACAGTCGAGAGGAGGGCCATGGGCTCGTGGGGCTCGCAGATCCTCGGCAAGCCGGGACTGAAGCCAGCGGCGCACTAACACCGCCTTCGCGTGCTGTCACGATGGTTCACTCGGCCCGTTACGAGCGTCCGCCCTTGCGAGGCGGCGGCGGCGGAAGACGCTTGGATTTCTGCGCGTTTGCGCTTTTTGGAGCGGCACCTTTTTCGCGTTTTGCGGGCGCGTCGAGGTGCTTCGCGGTGCCGTACGATACTTGCGTTTCCGTGCTCGAAACGACGAGAACGGGGCCCGTCGCATCGAGGGCCGGTCGCACGCTTTTGACGCCGAGTTCCGCAGCGAACCCTGCAAGATCGCCCGGGTGCACGTCCATCCAGGCGCTGAAGCGAGCCCAGAGTTCTTTCGCGTCGTCCGCGGAGAGGTCGACGGCGTCGCGGCGTGCGCGCATGTTCAGGGAATCTCCGCGCCAATTTCGGCGGCGTGCGTGAGCGGGTCTACGTTGCGATGCACGTGCGTGATGAGCCCCGAGGGCCCGATGATGAAGGTTTGCCTCGCGGTGAAGCCGAGGACCCGCGGCACTCCGAACGCCTGCGCGATGCGGCCGTCGGCGTCGCTGAGGAGCAGAAACGGCAAGCGATGATGCTTCGCGAAGTCGCGGTGCGACTCCACGTTGTCCGAACTTACTCCGAGGAGGACGACCTTGCGTTTGTCCAGCGATTCCCAGGCGTCGCGGAACGAACAGGCCTCCGTGGTGCAGCCCGGAGTCTCGTCGCGCGGGTAAAAGTAGACGACGACGGTTCGCCCTCGAAGCTCGGCGAGGTCGACCGTTGTGCCGTTGTGGGCGATGGCGCGGAGTGTTGGCGCCGGGCTCCCCACGTCGACGGGCGCTTCGGCATGAGCGGCGATGCTCGAGTCGTGCGGACCTCGTGCGCACCCGGCGTTGAGGGAAAGTAGGGCCGCGACGGCGGCGCAAGAAACGATCGTGCGCATGATGCTCTCCAAAAAGATATGGCTGTAGATTGCATGCACGTGAGTGCGAAGCGATCGTGCGAGCCGCGCAGAAGAGGTTTAGTCCCCGTCGTCTGCGTCGTCGTCATCGCGCGCACCGGAAGGGCGCTTGGTTTTCTTCGCTTTGGCGGCATCTTCAGGGTCGAACGAGGATGCCGGAGCTTTCGCCGCCGTCGCGTAACCGTCGCGAAAAACAGCCTTGTCCATCCGTTCGAGCGCTTGAAGCGCGCGGTCGCGGCTTGCGTCGTCGAGGGACCCGGGGTCGAGCTCGTCGACCGCAACGGCAAGCCCAAGGTAGTGACGGCCCTCACGCCAGTCGTCGCTCCGATACGCGCCCATGCCGCGGAGATAATCGTAGCGAGCGCGGTCGGCGGGGGCAAAGCGCGCAGACGCATCCGTGAGGGATGCAAGCAATGGCTTGGCCACGTCGTAGCGATTTTTCGTGAAGGCTCGCTCGGCGCGATCGAGCGCTTGAAGCTCGGTGCCGCACCCGAGGGCGAAGAACGAAACAAGAGTCAGCGAGGCGAGGCGCATGGTTCAAGGCATATCCGACGTGGCCCGGAACCTCAATCGACCGGAAGAACCCACACGCGATCGCCGCTCGACGCCGACAGGCGGGTCATGGCCGCGGAGGAAACGTGCATTCCGTCGTCGCCGTCCGGTGCGAAGGGCACGTGGACCGCTCGAAAAAACGGAGCTTCGTCGGTGCTCACGGCGACGAGAGCCGAGCCGGCGCCACGCAGCGTTTCATCGTTCGTGAGCAGCGTTCTCTCGTGCGCGCGGATGACCAAGGTGACCTCGTCGGTGGGGGCGGTGAAGTGCGGCCCGCCATCGAACGGATCGACGCGTTCGGCGTATCGAAAGCCGATGCGCTTGAGCATTTTTTCGACGCCCCGAGTCTGAGCTCCGACCTTTCCGATAACCGCTTGGGCCTTCGGCGTCAGCAGCGACGCGTAGAACGTTCCCTCAGGAAAAAGACCGCGAATGAACTCCTTGTTGCGACGCGAAAGGCGATCGGCTTCTTGGTAGGTGAGCCCGGTGAAGTGGTGCCCGAGCGCGTCCCAAAGATGCGATCGCCCATCGGGTTCGAGCGGAGGCAAGAGCTCGGCGAGCAGCTTGTCTCGAAAGAGGCCTCGCCGCATCTTGATGAAGAGAAAGCGCACGTAGCTGATGAGCAGTCCGACCTTGTCGAGACGCTGGCGATATTCAGGCAAAACGATGAGACCGCCGAGCTCCGTCGGCCCGTCGTACGAGTAGCCGATGGAGAGCGTGGTGTGTTTGAAGTGCCGGTCCAGCGTCGCCGAGTAGCGCTCCTCGTCGATGACATCGAGATAGATGTAAGGTGCATCACGGCGCCCGAGCTGAGCCAAAATCATCGACGTGCCGACGATGCGGTTGCACGTCGTGTCGACGATGGCGAAGACGTATTCGCGACGACGCGGGTCTGCGATCGCCTCGGAGAAACTCTGCTCCGACGTCGTGAGCAAATGCCGAATCGCCGTGCGGTCCGCGGGCAGGTTCACCGTGTTGAGGTGCTGCGCCAAATGAAAGAGGCCGTCCTCGTCGGCGGTGGTCGCGGCACGAATCTCGAAGGCACTCATGGGGTTTGGTCTAGCAGAGGGAACGGACGGCGCGCTCGCCTCAATCGTCCACAAGGCGCGGCGATTTGCAGCGTTTTATGGTGGGTGAGCGGGGCCGTTGCCTGCCCGATGCGAGCGTCGTGGACGATGAAGCGGGTGCCGGTGCGCGTCGAACGTGAGAATTCGCGAAGCACGGGTTAGGGGATGCGCATGGCGCCTCGTCGCTCGTTCGTTTGTTCTGCGCTGGCGCTTGGCGCGCTGATCGCCTTCACGGGCGCGTGCCGAAAGAGCGCGGGGCGTGCCGTTGTCGTGTGCACCGTCGTTCCGGTTGCGAATCTCGCGGAGCGCGTGGCCGGGCCCGACGCCGACGTGCGCTTGCTTGTGGCCGCCGACGCGAGTGCTGGGAAAGCGCCTCTCGACGTGGCGGTGAAAATCGCGGGCGTGCGCCTTGCGGTGCGCGTGGGCCTCGGTTTCGACGACTGGCTCGACGCGCTCGCGAGGGCGGAGGGAAAGGGCGTTCGCTCGCTGGCGATCGGCGATCGCGTGCCGACGCGCACCGTGTCCTTGCCCATGCGATCGACCGGTTCGAAGGCGGATCCGCACGAAGATCCGGCGCGGATCGATCCGTATGTTTGGCTCGATCCGCAGCGCATGCGACTTGCGGCCAAAGCGATCGGCGAAGAGCTCGCGCGCGCGGACGCAGCCCATGCAAACGCTTACCGTTTTCGCGCCGGCGAACTCGACGACGTCCTTGGTCGCTTCGACGACGCGATGGAGGCGAAGATGAAGGCCTGCACGCCCGCTCCTCTCGTGGTGGATGCGCCTGTGCTTGGCTATTTCGCCGAGCGCTACGGTGTGACGGTGGTCGCGGTGTTGCGACCCTTGGGGGTTCCCGCCGCAGCCCCGTGGCTGGCCTCGATTCGTGCGGCGCTCGTGGATATTCCCCAGGCACG
>CAIQDA010000242.1 GCA_903870415.1 uncultured delta proteobacterium | reverse complement strand
CGGTCATGTTCTCCCACGGCTCGAGAAAGACTTGGCGCCCGTCGATGGCCTTCGCCACGATCGCGAAGTTCGTGATGCGACGCTCGTAATAGACGTGGATACCTTTGCCCGGCCGCACCTTGAGCGCGCCGCGTGCATCGTCACCAAGCGCGGCGGTGAGCGGTCCCCATGCCCCGGTGGCGTTCACGACGAACGATGCGGCGATGCGATGGGTTGCGCCGGTCGACGTGTCGCGAGCCGTCACGAGCCACTTGGGGTTTCCCTTTGAAAACGCGTGGTTTTGACCGATTCGGGCGATCTTCTCGACGCTCGTGTGAACGTGAATCGCCGCTCCGTGACGGGCTGCATCGACGGCGTTGAGCGTGCAGAGTCGTGCTCCGTCGGTGCCCCACTCGTCGAACGTGACTCCGCCGCACGCATCGGTCGCAAGTCCAGGCTCGATGGCGCTCAGTTCATCCAAGGTCAGACGCGTGTGAGACTCGCCGCGTTTAAGCGGCTGATAGTCGTCGTAAGCCCGAAAATACCCGTCGACGAGTTCGAGTAGGACGCGACCCTTCGCCCCTCGCGGAATGGGCATCAAGAACGGGATGCGGAAGAGCAAGTGCGGCGCGATGGCCTGGATAAAACCTGAGTCTTTGCATGACGATGCGGTCACAGCCGCGTCGTACGCCAGGTATCTCGCGCCGCCGTGAATCATCCCGCTCGAGTTGCCGCTCGCGCCGAAGGCGAGATCATTGCGCTCAAAAAGCACGACCCGAAGTCCGCGCAGGGCAAGGTCGCGCGCGACTCCGGTGCCGTTCACACCGCCGCCAATCACGACCACGTCCGCGAGGGATGCGTGGGCAAGGTCGTGCGCCGATGCCTCGTGGAGCTCGGTCACGTCAGCCGCGCTTCTTCTTCTGCTTGCGGACGAGCCGATCGAGTACGACCTCGAGCTTGTCGAGCAGTAGCGAATTTCCGTCTTGTTTGTGTTTGGCGACGCGCACGCTCATGCGCGGCACCTCCGCAAGAAAACGTTCGAGCGAGGCCGCGTCGACGCTTTCTCGAACGACGCCATAGCCGAGCAGCTCCAGGTAACGGCCGTTCATTTCTTGTTCGAACTGATGCCGCACCGGAACGCTGTAGACGGGCTTTCCAAGAAACACCGCTTCGGAGAGCGTCGTGAATCCGCCATTGGCGACGACGGCCTTTGAGGTCGCCATGTGTTCGATGAATGTGGCTTCGTCGAAGTCGAAAAGCTCGCAGTTGCCGATGCTCTCGCGCCGGCGAAGGCCGTAGACGTAAAAGCGCTCGTTTTTCAGGGTATTCAACGTCGGAACGAGGCTCGTGTCGCTCGTGGACGTTTGGTAAACGAGGACGTGGGACCCGGTCGTTGCGCCCGCTTTTGCACGCAGAATATTTTCGCGCAGGATCGGCGGAACGAGCAGCGTGGAGTCTTCGTACTTGGGCTTGATCGGAGGCTCGAAGAACGTCGTGACGAAGGCGAAGTCGAGGCTCGGAAGTTTCGCGCGGACGAAGCTCTTGGTGAGCTCGAAGTCGAAGCGCTTGCCCTTCGTGATCGCCTTCGGATGCTTGCACCTTGCAATGACTTGCTGGTTGTCGATGGAGACGACGGGCACCCGTTGTCGGCGGCCTACGTAACCGGCAAACGAGTCGAAATCCGTGATCACCACGTCGGGATGGAACGCCGCAACCTGATCGTAATAAGCGAGCAGATTGGCTTGCAGCATCTCCGGCGCCGCCAACACATTTTGCGCGATGGTCGCATCGAGCGCCATGCCGTTGTCTTCGTAGCGGATCTCAAAACCGCGAATCTCGACGACATCGGAAAAGGTTTTCGCGAGGTAGCTATGCGCGCGTCCGCTCACGACGATCTTGACGTCGTGGCCGCGTCGCACGAGGTCCTCACACACAACCTTGCTTCGCGTCGCGTGGCCCATGCCTTCGCCGACGACGCCATAGAGAATTTTCATGCGATCCCTTCCGATTGGAGGCGAGATCTACGCGACCGGCGTCGCTTCGAAACCCGCCTTCTCGAAGGCGTCGCGCAGATCTTGGGGGGAGTAAGGCTTGCCGAGGAAGAAATCGGCACCTGCCGTCATCGCGGCGGATTTCGTCTCGGTTGAGGTGTCCGACGACACGAACCCGAACCGGACGCGCGAACCTTGGGCGCGCGCCGTTTGCAGCACACGAAGACCGTTGAGCGGCGACATGTACCAGTCGCACAACACGAAGTCGGGCGGCGTTTGAAGGATAATTTTCAGAGCTTCAGGGCCGTTCGAGGCCTCGATGAAGGTGTGGCCAGTGAAACCAGAAAGCTCGATTGCCCGGCGCATAGTGGCACGGGCAGCGGCGCTGTCATCGACGATTAGCAAGCGCAACGGGACCTCCACGGAAGGGTCTGCCGACATAAGACCGGGTCGGGGACGGGCCGTCAAGAACTCCTATTGACTGGAGGCCTGCGTTGACGAAGGCGGGCTTCGTGGGCTACTCGCCGCCAGTCCACGTCACCGCAATTGCGGTTCGGAGCACGCTGTGTCGATCCATTTCGCGATTCTTGAGCCCACCACGCCGAAGGCCGGCGTCTCCCAAGAGACCCTTGCGCCTGCTTCTTCTGCCGGTGCACCGCCATCGGGACCGTCGCTCCTCATGAGCTTCGCCCCGCTTCTCATTCTCATTCCGTTCTTGTGGCTTTCGAGCCGCCGCACGAAGAAAGAATCCGACGAGCGTGCGAAGCTCGCCAAAGGCGACAAGGTTCTCGTGCAGGGCGGCCTGCTCGGTGAACTCGTCGAGAAAAATGACAAAACCGCCCGCGTCAAGATCGCCCAAGGGGTGATCGTCGAGGTCGTCGCGAGCACCCTCTCGCCGGTTGGAAGCGCTCCAGCCGAAGTTGTGAAGTGAGGAATCCATGAGTTCAGCGAAGCGCAACGCCCTCCTTTTCGTTCTTCTCTGCGTTGGCGCCGCCTACGGTTTTTTCCGGGCGGACGCGTTTTGGGGAATCATCGGCGCTGTCTCCACGGGGCTCTTCGTGGGCCTCGCCAGTCTCCCGCTCATCGACATTGGCTGGCGTCTCCGCATGGCCACGGCGTCGGTCGTGGTGTTCCTCGTCGCCATCGTTTTGCTTCCGTCCATCGACTCGATCTCGGGCGGCAAAGTGAAGTGCCCCGATTACATCAAGGATCGGATGACTTTTGCGATGGCACCGGGTCTCGACCTGCGGGGCGGCCTTCGCCTCGTCTACAGCGTCGAGGTTGAGGACGCGATTCGTGACAAGCGCGACAACTTCGCAGACGACATGCGTCTTGAGTTGGCGAAGACGTTCCAACTTCACAGCGGCGATGGACGCATGAAGCGTGAAGAGCTGGAGTTGCTCGAGCAGAAGGTCCACGTGGCCACGCCCGAGAGCGCCGTTCTCAAGCTTCAGTTCAAAGACGTCGCCGACGTCGCCAAGGCAGACGATCGTTTCGTCAAGCGCTTCGGCGGTGAGCTCGCGATGTCGAAGTCGACAAACCCGAGCGAACTCGTTTGGAAGATCAAGCCCGAGGTCGAAACGCAGATTCGCGAACGCGCCGTTGGCCAAGCCAAAGAGACCGTGAACCGACGCGTCGACGAACTCGGACTTCGTGAAGCGAGCGTCACGACGCGCGACGAAGACATCATCGTCGAGGTTCCGGGCGAGAACGAAAAGGCCTTCGACGAGATCAAAGACATCATTCGTCGAACGGCTCGTCTCGAGTTCAAGATGGTCGACGACGGCGGCGATTTCTTCGGCCGTGTTCAGGGCGACATGATCCCTGGCGACCAGGGAATCACCATCTTTCCCGAGAACGCCCCCGACGGTCCAGGCAAGAGCGTTTCGTCGCATTACGCCCGCATGGTGAAGCGTCCGAGCGAGACGATGAACGAGTGCCGCGAGCGTATGAAGGCGTGGGTCAAGGGCCTGCCTGTGCCGGACGATCACCAGGTCGCCTTTCAAGCCGTCACCGAGTTTGACGAGACCTCGCAGACGGTCACCGAAATTGGCTGGCGTACGTATTACCTCTTCGGCCGCGCGGAGGTGACAGGCGACCTCGTGACGGACGCTCAGGTGGCGCGCGATCAAAACGACTTCGGCAGCTACTACGTGTCGCTCACGTTCAGCCCCGCGGGTGCGGACAGGTTCGAAGAAGTCACGGGCGCCAACGTCCAGCGACGCTTCGCCATCATGCTCGACGAAACCATTGATTCGGCGCCGGTCATCAAGACCAAAATCGGCGGCGGCCGCGCGAGCATCACGCTTGGCGCGGGCGACCCCGAAGCTCAATTGAAGAACGCGCGAAAGCTCGAACTCGTGCTTCGCAGCGGTGCGCTCCCAGCCCCAATCACGCCAGCGAACGAGTCGCGCATCGGTCCGTCCCTCGGCCGCGACGCAATCGCTCTCGGCGTCAAGGGCATGGGCATCGGCTCGAGTCTCGTGCTCGCGTTTATGGTCCTCTACTACCGCAAGGCCGGCCTCGTCGCGGACTTCGCCGTGCTCTTGAACCTCGCGCTTCAGCTCGCGATTCTCAGCACGTTCAACGCGACGATGACGCTTCCTGGAATCGCAGGACTCGCGCTCACCATCGGCATGTCGGTCGACGCGAACGTGCTCATCAACGAGCGCATTCGTGAAGAGCTTCGCGCCGGTCGCACGCTACGTGCCGCCGTTGAAGCGGGCTACGATCGCGCGTTTACGTCGATTCTGGACGGCCACGTCACGGTGTTCATCTCGGGTCTGATTCTCGCGCAGTATGGCACCGGTCCGGTCAAGGGCTTTGCCATCACGCTCATCGTGGGCATCGTCGCGAGCCTCTTCACCGGCGTCTTCTGCACCCGCGTCGTCTTCGACTGGTGGGTGCGCGGTGCAAAGGTCCAGCGCCTCAGTCTCGGCGCCGAATTCTGATTTTCTCTTTCGAAGCAAAGATACGAAGCCATGGAGTTCTTCAAACCAGGACGCACGTACGACTTCATGGGCCAGCGTGGCTTTTGGATCACGTTGTCCATCGTCCTCATCGCGGTGTCCTGCATCCTGATGATCGTGCCCGGCCCTAATTACGGGACGGACTTCAAGGGCGGCACCGAGGTCGAGCTCGCGTTCAACGCGCCGGTCGATGCGAATCAACTTCGCTCGGCAGTCGAGAAGAGCGGATTCAAGTCACCGGACGTCGTGCAAGTGCGCGACGCCTCGAACGCCAGCCACTTTCTGATTCGCGTCCAAGAAGTTTCGGCTCTCGACGACGCCAAGAAGCTCGCGGTCGCCAAGGCGCTCTGCCACGGAGTCGACGCTCCTGCCGATTGCCCTGCGAACGTTCACGCGTCCGAGGTGAAGTTCAGCGCGGGTGGCGACAAGATCAGCGCCCGCTTCGACAGCACGCCGAACCTCGCGGATATCGGCGAACGCTTGCAGTCTGCAGGTGTTTCGTTCCGTGCAACGTCGACGAACCCGCAGCTCGTCAATCCGCGCGACAACCGCGTCGAGATTCAAGTTCCCTCGAAGGGCGACGAGCTCGTGGACGGCCTTCGCAAGGAGCTCGGCGCCGAGGTTGTTCCGGAGCGCCCATTGCGCGTCGAATGGGTCGGTCCGAAGGCAGGCAAGCAGCTTCGTGATGGCGCGCGCAACAGCGTCGCCATTGCGATCGTCTTCATCATGCTTTACCTCGCGTTCCGCTTCGATCTGCGTTTCGCGCCGGGTGTCGTGCTCGCGTGCGTACACGATGCGGTCGTCGTCATTGGCGTCTTCATTGCGCTTCGCAAAGAGATCACCCTGTCGACCATCGCCGCGGTGCTCACCATCGTTGGTTACTCGATGAACGATACGATCGTCGTCTACGACCGCATCCGCGAGAACCTCGCGAAGCACAAGAAGAAGACCTTCGCCGACGTGATCAACATCAGCGTTTCCGAGACGCTCTCGCGAACGCTTCTCACCTCCGGCGCGACGATGCTTTCGGTTCTCGCATTTCTCATCTGGGGAACGGGCGTCATCAAAGACTTCGCCCTCGCGATGATCATCGGCATCGTGGCCGGGACCTATTCGAGCATTTACGTTGCCGCGCCGCTCACCGAGTGGATCGACCACAAGCTCGCGCG
>CAIQDA010000241.1 GCA_903870415.1 uncultured delta proteobacterium | reverse complement strand
GTGCCCGGGGCAGTCGACGTGCGCGTAGTGACGGTTCGGGCTCTCGTATTCCACGTGGGAAACGGCGATCGTGACGGTCTTCGTCTCGTCGCGAACCGTACCGCCCTTGGCGATGTCCGCATAGCTGATGGCCTTGGCGAGGCCCTTCTTCGACTGGACCTTCACGAGAGCTGCGGTCGTCGTCGTTTTACCATGGTCGATGTGACCAATGGTTCCGACGTTCACGTGCGGCTTCGAGCGGTTGTATTTCTCCTTGCCCATGACGAACTCTCCTGAAGGACTAACTACGTGCGGCTGTTTTTTTGGCTTCGCGTGAGGAGCCCACCACGGGGCTCGAACCCGTGACCTCTTCCTTACCAAGGAAGTGCTCTACCACTGAGCTAGGTAGGCCTATCGAAACGAGCGGGAGACCGGGTTCGAACCGGCGACGTTCAGCTTGGAAGGCTGACGCTCTACCGACTGAGCTACTCCCGCAATTGAGGACGGAGTCCCGTACTCGTGGAGGGTGATGGATTCGAACCATCGAAGGCATAGCCGGCAGATTTACAGTCTGCTCCCTTTGGCCACTCGGGCAACCCTCCAGGGCTGTGTCGGATTTTCACTAAGGTCGAGCTAGCGAGGGGACTCGAACCCCTAACCGCCTGTTTACAAAACAGGTGCTCTACCAATTGAGCTACACCAGCGCAGGGTTGGCGTCGCTACTGCGCAAGCGGCTCTCTTTCAAGAGTTCGCTCGCATCTCACGTAAGAAGACAAGACCTCGACACACGAATCCCGTGCACCAAGGAGGCTGCCCAGTAACGGCCTCGGTGCCCGATGTCAAGCGTCGCTGTTGGGGCCCGCCACGAGAATTCCGTAGGCCTCAAGGCGCCGGTAGAACGTTCGACGGGGAATTCCCAAGCGCGCCGCTGCGGCCTGGCGGTTCCATCCGGTGGCATCGAGCGCTTCGAGAATCGTCGCACGCTCTCTCGCTTGACGATCTCCCTCATTTCGCACGGCCAACGGCGCCCGCGCGACCGCTTCGTCCACGCGGAAGTCCGCGAGGGTGAGCACGCTCGCGTCGGCGAGGAGCCAAGCTTGCAGGAGCGCATGTTCAAGCTGCCGAACGTTTCCGGGCCACGGTCGCTCCATCAAGAATCGGAGCGCGTCGCGATCGATGGTCGCCCGTGGACGCCCGTGAACCCGTGCGAATCGTCGAAGGAAATGATCGGCGAGAAGCGCGATGTCGTCCGCGCGGACCCGCAGCGGTGGCACGGATAGTTCCACTACGTTTAGGCGATAGTAAAGGTCTTCCCGAAACTTTCCTTCGGCTACGAGCTGCGTCAGGTCGCGATTGGTCGCGACGACGATGCGAGCGTCGGTCGAAAACTCTTCGCGCCCACCGAGCGGGCGAACCTTTCGCTCCTGAAGCACGCGGAGAAACGCAGGCTGCATCGCCAACGGAAGCTCCCCGATCTCATCGAGAAACACGGTGCCGCCTTGGGCCTCGCGGAAGATTCCGAGCCGCGCACGGTCCGCTCCGGTAAACGCCCCACGCTCGTGCCCGAAGAGCTCCGACTCGAGGAGCGACGCCGCGATCGCTCCGCAGTTGATGGGCAAGAATGGTTTTTTCGCGCGGGCACTCGTGTCGTGAATCGCGCGCGCCACGAGCTCTTTTCCTGTGCCACTCTCTCCGACGACGAGAGCCACGACGTCGAGATCGCGCACGCGTTCGATGCGCGCGTAGAGCTTGCGCATGGGTTCGCTCGCGCCCACGAGCAGTCCAATGCCCTCGCCGCGCCGGAGTTCGGCCTTCGTGGCCTCAAGCTCGGTCGTCGCGGACTGAAGCTCCTCTGTGCGACGCGCAAGGTGCCCGGCGATGACTTCACGTGCCTCCGCGAGGTCGCGGTTGGCTCGCTCGAGATCAATTCGCGCACGCTGGTTTTCATCGGCCATTCGCGCACGCACCAACGCTACGGCGGCCAGGTCGGCGAAGGCCTCAAGGACGGAGATTTCGGTCTCGACATCGTGAGCGAGAGCCCTCGGAACTTCGATGTAGATTGCACCGAGCGACACGCCGCGCTTTCCCTCGGCGTGAATCGGTACGCACACGAGGGCCTCTAGCTCGAGTCGGTGAACGCTTTCAGCACCCGCGAGCCGCGCATCCGAACGCGCGGACTTCGTCACCACCGCCGAACATGTCGCCAGCACGCGCTCGGCCACAGACTTGGAAAACTCCTTACGTTCCAGATCCGCGCCCATCGCCCGAACCGACTGCACGACGGGACCGCCCGACGCATCACGCAGAAGCAACAGCCCGCGAACGCCGCCGACCAGCGCCATCGCGTGATCGAGAATGCCGGAGAGCACCCCTTCCGCGTCGGGCGCTCCGAGCAAACTTGCGGTCAACTCCACAAGCCTCGCCAAGCGATCGCGCGATCGTCCTCCGAAGACGCTCACGCCTGACGCCGGCGGAAGCGAAACCCTGGGAATCGTCACACTTCCGCTCGTACGAAGCGAACGCCGACGCGGGTCGCTCCAGAACACTTCGTGCAAGTCCGGAGGCAATCTCTCGGCGACTTCGCGGACCTTTGCGCGCGCCGCTTCGAGCTCCCTTGTCGAACGCACGCGCTCGCCTTGGGCCTCTGCAATGCGCGCCCGTGCCACGTGCACACGCACGAGCCAGTCATCGAGACCCGACGCGGTCGCCGCCTCGTGTGCGCGACCAAGTGCCTCGTCGGCGAGTGCGAATTCCCCGCGTTCTTCCGCAAGAGCCGCACGCACAAGCTCCGGTAGTGGATGGTCGCCACGCCCTGCGAGATGCGGAACTTCCATGGCCAGAAGGCGCTCCGCATCGGCGACGGGCATCGCCTCGGTACGCAGCGCGAGCAACGTGGCTTCAAGACGAATGAGCGCCGCTTCGTCGCGTCGTGCGATCGCCTCCCAAGCGACGGCACTTGCCTCGTAGCGTTCGAGCGCAGTGGACATCGAACCGGTGAGTTCGTGCCATTCGCCATCGAGCGCCAAGCGATGCGCCTCAACGCTCGGACCGAGCTTATCTCCACGCGAAAGCGCATCGAGCGTCGTACGCGCATGCTCGAGTCGACCGAGATGCAAGTCGACACTCACGAGGTTGGCGAGCGCTTGCTGCACGACGAGAAGTTGTCCCGCTTGTTCCGCCATCGCGAGCACCGGCTCAAGCGAATGGAGCGCGCGCACCGGGTCGCCCGACTCTTGCGCGAGCGCGGCCAAGTTGAGGCGCGATACGGCCACGAGAGCTGCATCGCCTCCGCTTTCCGCGAACGAAAGCGCGCGTTCCTGCGCCGCGAGCGCCCCCGCGCGATCTCCCCTGCGATGAAGCACGATGCCGTGACTTCCATGAACGATCGATCGAACGCGGTCGTCCGCTCCGCGCGCCGCATCGAGGGACGCCAACGCAGCCACGAGCGCCTCATCGAGGCCGCCTCGAAAGGAAAACGATACGGCACGCAGCGCGAGGCCCTCGGCACGCACCGCACCATCGACAGCCCCAACGACTCGCTCCGTGACCTCGAGCGCCTCCGCGGTCTGTCCCATTCGCAACAGGGCTCGCGCCTTTACGAGTAGGGCAAAACCAGTCTTTTCCGCTTCGCCGCCCGCAATCGTCTCGTCCACAAGGCGCAAGGCTTCGTCCGCAGCACCGCGCCCGAGCGCAATGCGTGCCGCGAGAACGCGCCCGCGTTCGATACTGCGATCACTGCATTCTGCAAGTGTTGCTTCCGCCTCCGCGACTCGGCCGCGCGCAAGCAACATCGAGACCCGATCAAGCGACGCGGGAACGTCCGTCGCAGAAGCCCCGTGCGAGGCCTCGTCGAGATCGTCGATGGACACGACCACACGACCGGCCAGCCCCGCGAGCATGGCTCGAAGAAAACCAGGGCGTCCGGCCGCTCGTTCGACAAGCTTTGCCGCGGCGTGATGGCCCAAATCCGGCCTCACACGTCGCGCAAGGTCCAGGCTCTGACCCTCCGTAAGCAAGGTTGGCCGCAGGTGCGCGCCCTCGTCTCCCCGCACCGTGACGAGGAGCCGAACGCCTCTCCGCGACGCCCGCACACGCACGTCGTCGAGCCACGCGTCACTCAAGTCGAAGGCATCGAGGGCGAGGACTCCTCCGTCCGCCACGAGCACCAACGCCTCTTCGGCGATGGCATCATGAGCGCGCACGCACCGCGTTCCGTCGACGAGTTCCACGGCCTCACCGCGCATGCCCGCAGACCAGGCCCAGCGCCGCAGGAGCGTGCTCACGCCAGCCCCTCGCCCGCCGCCAAGGCGAAAGGTTTCGGCGGTCGACCAGCAGTCGAGTCGCGCCCCAAGCACCGCCGCATCGGCGTCCAGGCCAACGAGTCGCCATCGATCGAGAGTGTCGGTGCCTGCGATAAATTCCGGCGCGACGGGCGCGAGCGCGCGACGAACGCGGTGGGCAAATTCGTCCACACTCACGGGCCGCCCGGACGGATGCTCGTCGGTTCCGCCCGTCAGCACGCCGTTGAGGGCTCGCTCCACGGCGGCGTCCGGCGCGGCAAACGCCAAGGAATCACGCAGCGTGCAGGCAAGCGCGAAGACCTCGGTTCGACCATCGAGACTTGCGCCCGTAAAGAGCTCGGGCGCGGCGTAACTCGGCGTGAAGCCAAGGGCTGGAGCAGCTTCACCGACCCACGGCACCGCAAGACCCAGGTCCACGAGATGCCCTTCGCCGGCCGCGTCGACGACGATGTTCGCGGGCTTCAAGTCGCCGTGCAGAAGTCCAAAACGATGCAGCACCGCCACCGCGCGCATGGAGCTCAAGACCGCCTTCACCACCGACGCGGCGTCGCGGCCCCGAGACCACTTGTCGAGCGGCGTCCCCTCGACGAGCGTGCGCACGAGCCACAGTCGCCCGCATTTGGTGCGGCCAAATGCTCGCATTTCCGGCATACCGAGGCCTTCGGCATCCGCGAGAAAAGTTGCTTCGCGCAGGAGCGACGCGTGCTCTTCCCGGCCGTTCGCAGCACCGAGAACCTTGAGCGCAAGCGTCTCGCCGGTGAGCACATCGCGCACGGAAAGGACCGACCCTCCACCGCCGGACCCAAGGAGCGCGAGAGGCTCGTAGCGGTTTGGAAGCGCGGGCAGTCCGTCGGTCACGCAAGAAGCTTACACGAATCGACGCGCGGCACCGACGCCGCACGCGCGAGCCGAATCAGCGTCGTGACGGAGCCGCAGAAGGCGCAGCGTAATTCGCCGGGCGCTGAGGAAATCCGTAGCTCATGCTCACGCCAAACCACGGACCGATGAGGCTCATGCCGCCGCCGATGCGCGCTTGAAACTCAGGCGTTGGATTCACGCGCAAGCCAAGCTGCGGCATCGAGAGCCACGGAATGATGTTCGGCTTTTGGCCACCGTCGAACCAGCTCGGCTCTTTGTATGAGCCAACGCGTGCCGGGTTGTTGTTCGTGTCGTGCATCGTCGGGGCGCAGCCGGTGTTCTTGCCCGACGTCACGCCTGCCGAGATGTCCGACGTCGTCGTTGCGCAGGGAATGAACGCCCCGTTCGCATCGCGGTAAACCCAGTTGACGCCCACGTCTCCGAACATGATTCCGAGGCCAACGCCGATGCCGTATTCAAGAAATACGTTTCGATCGAGCGGCGTCGACCACTGCATGTCGAGGCCGAGCATGATGCCCTTGAGCTGGCTCGTGATCTGGCTCCAGTTTTGCGCGTAGGCCTCGTCCTTCGACTTGTCCGCAAACAGGATCGGGTCCGTGCCCATGCCGAGGAACGAGAGGCTCGGCGTCAGCGAAAACCCGTCGCGGCGCACGTCGAACTCGAGTCCGAAGTTGTTGAAGTACTGCGTCGTTGCTTGCCGTGCGAAGAGCCCCGTGACGAAGGCGGGAAGGATGATGCCGCGGTACCGCGCGCCGAGCGTGTAATACGTCTTCGTCGGGTCTTCGACCGAGATGGACGACGCGGCGGCGACCCGTGAGGCCGCGCGTGTGGTCGGTGCAGACTGCACAGGTGTGGCCGCAGGCCCGGCAGAGTCCTGACGAACCGGCGGCGCCACGGGGACGGGAGCAGCGGTGACGGTCGTTGCGGTGACCTGCGTCGACGTCGTCGGCGAGACAGGCGAGACAGAAGCGGGGGCCGCGATGGCCGTTCGAAGCGTCACGAGGACGAGCGTCGGAAGAAGCAAGCGAGCAACGCGCATGGGGGAAGTCTCCGCGGTGCGCGGTAAACGACGGCGAAGCATTCGTCCACTGGTTTTTTCCAGAGGAAACGCGTCACACGGGAACCTTGCACCCCAGGCGGAACCCGCACGGCCCAAGCGAGCTTCCGGACGATTCGGCGCACGACCAATCGCGTAAACCGTACCCGCTTCCGTGCGTGACGAAGTGCGCTAGGTGAGCGGCCATGGCCAGCTACGCGTCTCCCGCCGAAGACCTACGAACCGAGCTTGCTCAGGTCGAAGGAGGGCGAAAATGGGTGAAGCGCCTCGTTTTCGCAACGTTGCTCGTGGGCGTCACCGCGGGAACGGTTCTTTGGCGTGAGCGGCATCGCCCCCCGACGCCATCGCGTTTCGTGACGAGTGCCGTGACCCGAGGCGACGTCGTCGAGAAGGTCCAAGCGACCGGCGCGGTGCAGCCTCTTTTGCAGGTAAACGTCGGCGCGCAGGTCAACGGCCGCGTCGTGTCCGTGCTCGTCGACTTCAACTCGTTTGTGAAGAAGGGCGACCTGCTCGCCGAAATCGACGCGAGCGTTTACGGGGCGCAGGCGTCGCAACAAGAAGCAAACCTCGCGGCGCAGCGCGCGCAAATCGAAAGCGCAAACGGTGCTCACGAGGCCGCGAAAGCGAACTACGAACGCATGCAGCGCCTCGTCGCCCAGAAGCTCGCGAGCAAGGCCGAGGTCGACGCTGCGAAGGGCCAATACGACACCACGAAGGCGGGCATCGAGGCCGCACGCGCATCGCTGAAAGCCATTGAGGCGCAGCTGAAGCAATCGCTGACGAATGTAGGTTACACGCGAATTGTGGCGCCCATCGACGGCGTGGTCGTGAACCGCGCCATCGACCCAGGGGCGACGGTTGCCGCAAGCTTTCAGACGCCAACCCTCTTCGTCGTGGCGCAAGACCTCAAGCGCATGCGCGTCATCGCCGACGTCGACGAAGCGGACGTTGGCAAGCTGAAGGAAGGCATGGCGGTCGAGGCCGTGGTCGATGCGTTCCCCGGCGAGGTGTTCAAAGGCGTGCTTTCGCAGCTTCGTTTCAGCGCGAACACGGTGCAAGGCGTCGTCACCTACCCGGCCATCGTCGAGGTCGAAAACCCAGAAGAAAAGCTGCGTCCTGGCATGACTGCGACCATCGCGGTGCGCACGCACGAGGCCCTCGCGGTGCGACGCATTCCGAACGCCGCGCTCCGTTTCAAGCCCGCTCCCGTCGACGACAAAGACGCACGCAAGGCCGGCGGCGACGACGCCAAGCCCGCGCTCAAACCCGTCCTCGCATCGCCCGACGCCGTGTTGCCGAAGGGCGAAGCGCGACTCTTCGTTCTCTACAAGACCGCCGCCCAAGGCCGACGCCCCGGTGACCTGAAGGAAGACGCGGTGACGAAGACCGTTCACGTGGGCATCACCGACGGCCTCTTCACCGAGCTCACCGACGATCAAGATTTGCCAGGCGAAAGCCTCGTCATCACCGATGAGTCCGACGAGAAGGACGACAAGAAGAAGAAGCCGTTTTGATCGTGAACCCTTCGACGGACACCGAAAGCAACGCAGGGCTCTTCGCGGAGCCTCCGCTCGTCGCCATCGACGACGTGACGAAAGTTTACGAGTCAGAAGGCGGCGTGGTCATGGCCCTGCGCGGCGTGAGCCTCAGCATCTCGGCGGGCGAACTTGTGGCCATCGTCGGGGCGAGCGGGTCGGGCAAGTCGACGCTCATGAACGTGATTGGCTGCCTCGACCGCCCCACGAGTGGCACGTACGAGCTCGCCGGCGTTGAGCTCGGACGACGCGGACTCGACGCCCGCGCGATCGCCCGCAACCGCCTGATCGGCTTCGTTTTCCAAGGGTTTCACCTGCTCGCACGCACGACGGCGCTTGAGAACGTCGAGCTTCCGCTGCTCTACCGAGGCATCGGCAAACGCCAACGACGCGAAGCCGCCCTCGCCGCCCTCGAAGCCGTGGGCCTCGGCGATCGCTTGCATCATACACCGAACCAACTCTCGGGCGGCCAGCAGCAGCGTGTGGCGATCGCCCGCGCGCTCGTGACGAACCCGCCGCTCATTCTCGCCGACGAGCCCACAGGAAACCTCGACACGCGCACCAGCTTCGAAGTGCTCGCGCTGCTTCAAGACCTGCAGCGAAGCCGCGGCATCACGGTGGTTCTCGTCACGCACGAGCCCGAGGTCGCCGCATGCGCGGACCGCGTCATCACGGTGCGCGACGGGCGCATTCTCTCGGACGTTCGCCATCACGGAAAAGACGCGCGAACGCAGCTTGCAGCGCTCGGCGCGCCAAACGACGCCGGAGCGAAGGGGTCGGCCGCGTCGACGCACGTGAGCAAACTCCCGCCATTGCCATCGATAGGCCTGCACCTGCTCGCGCTCGTCGCCTTTGTCGCAGGCACGGCAGCCGCCGCCGCGTGGTCGCAGTTCACGTCCCAAACGTCCGCATGGCCCCTGCCCTTCCTCGGCGGAGCCCTCGCGGAGATGCTTGTATGGCGCAACCATCTCCCGGCGCGCGCCACGGCCGGTTCGTCCGGATTCTGCGTCGATATCGCCCTGAGGCAAACCTTCGCAACGGTGTGCCTCGCGGTGCCGGCGCTTTGGTGGAAGGGCCCGGGCCTCTTGCCAGGAATCTGGGGGGAGCGCCTGCGTGCAGCGATTTTCGGCCCGCTGCCTGCGGCCATCGCGGTTCTCGCGGTCCATGTGGCCCTTCTCGTGGCGGCGCGCGTCGCGTTCCTGGAGCTGGGCCGCAAGTCCGCCTGACCAGCCGGCGGCGCTTGATGCTAGGACGCGGCTCCATGGACCAGGCACTCATCCGAGCCTACCTGTCGACGGTGTACGAGCTCCCAAGCCCGCAGGGGCCCGTGCGCGCCTCTCTCGACGGCGACGCGACGACGGATCCCGCGCAACTGCCGGAGCTGCTGCGCGGCGACTTCGCGGTCGTCACCGCGTTCAATCCGCGGTCCATGGCGCTGCCTCGCAAAGTCAACGAGGGGCGCCACATCGTGATGCGCGATCTCCTCATCATCGGCTGTTACCGCGTGGAACCGTGCGTCGGTTACGACGAGGGCGCGGAGGGCAGTTGGCGTGAACCCTCGTGGCTCGTGCACCACATGAACCGCGACGAGTCCGTCGCCTTCGGACGCGTGTTTCGTCAAAACATGGTGCTCGTGAATCGCAGCGCGCGGCCTGAACTGATCGTCACCGACTACACCTTCGATGACATTGGGACGACAGTGGTCGGCAATTGGCGAGTCCGCTCCTGATCGCTGCGCAACCCTGCGGCTGTACGCCACGGATCGTCGGTCGCAGGCTCCTCGCAATACAGAGAGTATTGCTGCGGGCCGCTCCCTAGCTCCGCGTCGTTCGCTCGCAGGGCTTCTCCGCTTTTTTACGGCTGGTTTGGGCGGACGCTCGGCTCTGCTTTTTTACGGCTGGTTTGGGCGGACGCTCGGCTCTGCTTTTTTACGGCTGGTTTGGGCGGACGCTCGGCTCTGCTTTTTTACGGCTGGTGCGGGGGCCGGAGATGGATCGGGTGGGCGCGCTCGGCTTGCGCGTGAGACGCTCTCGCT
>CAIQDA010000240.1 GCA_903870415.1 uncultured delta proteobacterium | reverse complement strand
GAAATGAGTTCGAAGAGTTCGGCGCGCGCGGCGTTTGAACCGCCGATGCGGTGTTCGAGGATCGCGTGGCCGAAGACGACGGCTCGCTGGACGTTGCCATCGGGGGAGCGAAGGACGGCGCCCTCGTCGAGGAGCGCGAGGCGGTCTTGAAAGCGCGTTCGCCCTGGGACGGTGCGCAACTGCTCGGCCTCGTGAAAGCGCCGGTGCAACGCGAATTTTGCCCGTGGGAAGGTTGCCCATATGAGCGCGTTCAAGAGGTCGTGCGGAGAGGCGTCGCGCGTGGGCACCTCGCGTGCGGTGACGATGGCCGCTTCGTAGCGAAGGGGCTCGTGGAGAACCTGCGCGCGAAAACGCATGGGGCCGCCGAGGCCGCGCTCAACGAGAGCGGAGAGGGCCGCGTGAAGCTCGTTGGCACTGGGCCACGTGTCGAATTCGAGCAACGCCGTGAGGGCCTCGTCATGGCCGCGGAAGAGGGGATCTTCAAGCCAGTCGCGTGGTGCAAAGCGAGGCGACGGCGAGGCCATGGGCGCTTGCTACGGCGCTCGTCGCCGCGTGTCCATGCGAAGCGCGCGCATCAGAAAACGTAAGCCGTTCGCACGCCAAAAGCCGCGGCAGGCAGCGCGGACGACGAACCGATGGAGGCTACGGGGGCCGAATGAACTTCGGCGCCGACGACAAACGGCCACGCGCGCGGAGCCCAGTCGAAGGCCGCGAAGGGCACGACGACAAGCGGCACGCTCGAACCGGTCCCGTCCCCGTGACTCCAGCGCTCGGCTCCCGCACGGACGCCAAAGCGCGGTTGAAGTTCCGCGAGGTCAATCACGTACGCGGCGCGAATGCCCGCGCCGAGAAGTGTTTCCGTGGTTCCGCGCGTTCGCGAGAACGAGCCGAACTCCGCGTCAACGCCGAGCAGGATGCGATCGTCGATCCAGCGGTCGAGCGCAACGTCGCCTCGAAAAGCGGGCGTGGCATCGGGGCGAGGCGCCGTCATGTAGAATGCACCCATCGACCCGCGATACGGATCGGCGATGGGACGCGCGTACGGCGAGCACCCGACCGCGGCGCATCCTGCGGCCGCAAGGAGCCAGGTCGACAGCGCGGGGTTCATGGGCGGAGCATTCCTTCGTGTGGTGCAGCGGTCAACGAGCGTCCGTGAAAAGCGAAAGGGCCCAGCGTTTCCGCCGAGCCCCTCCGTCATCGCGTTCGCGAGCGAATCACTTCGCTTCGGCGAGCGCCTTGTCGATGACCTTGCGGAACTTCGCGGCCGGCTGTGCGCCGCTCACGAAGTAGCCGTTGATCACGAACGCCGGGGTGCCGCCAATTTGCGCGTCGCCAGCAGCCTTCGCGTCGGCTTCGACGGTGGCCTTGTGCGCGTGGCTGTCGAGGGCAGCCTTGAACTTCGGCAGGTCGAGGCCGACTTCCGTGGCGTACTTCTCGAGGTTCTCGCGGCCGAGGGCCTTCTGGTTCTCGAAGAGCTTCTTGTGCATGGCCCAGAAGCCTTTGTTGCCCAGTTGCTTCTGCGCTTCGATGGTGGCTTCGGCCGCGAGCGGCGCGTCCGGGTGCATCGGGAGCGGGAGGTTGCGCCACACGAGCTTCACCTTGTCGCCGTACGCCTGCATGACCTCGTCGACCGTTGGTTCGACGCGGCTGCAGAAGGGGCACTGGAAGTCGCTGAACTGCTGGATGACGACCTTCGCGTTCGCGCCGCCCTTGAATGGCGACGTCGCCGGAGCTGCACCGAGGGTCTTCTTCTCCATCTCAGGAGCGCCCTTGCCGTCCTTGATGATCGCGTCGTAGAGGCCCGCGGCTGGAACGCCCTTGTCGAGCATCGCCTTCGCCTTGACGATTTCCTCGTCGATGACCGTCTTGAACTTCTCGAAGGGCTGCGCGCCGACGAGGCGACGGCCGTTGATGAAGAAGTGCGGCGTACCGGAGGCCTGAACTTCGTCGCCGAGGTCCGCGTCTGCGGTGATCTTCGCGCCGTGCTTCTTCTTCGCGATGGCGTCCTTCACAGCGGCCACGTTGAGACCGAGGTCCTTCGCGGCTTGCTCGAGGTCTGCGTCTTCGAGCTTCGGCTGGATGTCGAAGAGCTTGTGGTGCGCGTCCCAGAAGCCCTTGTCGCCCTTTTGTGCGCGGGCCTCTTCGGTCAGTTCGGCCGCAGGCTCCGCGCGTGGGTGGAAGGGAAGGGGCTCGTGCTTCCACACGAAGCGCACTTGCTGGCCGTAGGTCTCCTTGACCTTCGTGAGCGTGTCTTCGACGCGCTTGCAGAACGGGCACTGGAAGTCCGAAAACTCGATGATGGTCACGAGCGCCGTTGCCGGGCCGAGCGTGGCCGAGGTGCCGACGGGCACCTTGAAGATCGTCGTGTCTTCCTTCTCTTCGCCTTCTTCTGGCTTCGCGGCGGGGGCCTTGAAGCCGTCCTTCGTCAGAGCGACGTAGACTTTGTCCTTCGCCGTTCCCGAGGCGACCTTGGCCTTGGCGGCCTCAAGGGCGCTGTCGATTTCCTTCTTGAAGGCATCGAAGGGCTGCGCGCCGGAGAGGAGCTTGCCGTTGATCATGAAGCCAGGCGTGCCACTGACGCCGGCCTTCTTGGCGACCTCCGCGTCGGCTTCGACCTTCGCGCCGGCGACGTGCGCATCGAGGTCCTTGCGGAACTTCGCGCCGTCGCTGACGCCGAGGTCTTTTGCCCACGCGACGAAGTTGTCCACGGTGAGGCTCTGCTGGTTCGCAAACGCCTTGTCGTGGAACTTCCAGAAGGCCTCCGAGCCCTTCGCGGCGTAGACGAGCTGAGCCGCCTCGGCCGCGGGCTTCGCGTTCTGGTGGAACGGAAGGGGAAGGTTCTTCCAGATCACGCGAACCTGATCGGGGCCGTAGGTCTTGCGGACCTGGTCCATTGTCGGCTCGACGCGGCTGCAGAACGGGCACTGGAAGTCGCTGAACTCGACGATGGTGACGAGAGCGGCGCGATTGCCCCAGATGGGGTCCTTGCTCGATACGGGAATCGGGGATTCTTCGTCGCTCCATGCGGAGCCCGAAGCGCTTCCTCCCTCGCCTCCGCTCGCGAGACCGTGGGTCGATGCGTAGGCCCACATGAGGCCTCCACCCGCGATGAAGCTTAGTGCGAAGCCGACGATGGCAACGCCCGTGTTGATGCCGCCCGTGGTGAGGGCTGGCGCAGGCTTGTTGTGGTCAGTGGCCATGTTTTCTCTCTTTGAGAAGGGGACGCTCTCGCTCCCGCTCGTCGGGGGCGGCGTGCTAACACAACAAAAGCTGGGTGCGCTCGATTTCGCTGCGCCCCACGGATTTCCGAGATTTCATGCCCCCTCGTTTTCCCGATGTGCCGGAGTCCCGCGAAGCGCTCCTTCTTGAGCGCAGCTTCGTGCCGGCACAGCGCGACATTCCTTGGTTGATGGCTGCCCTTTCTGCCGAAGACGACAAGAAGGCGCGTGCGGCCGGGCGTGCTCTTTTGAGGGTGAAAGAGCTCGCAGTTCCCGAGCTTCTCGTCGCCTATGAAACGAGCACCGCGCCGCTTCGTGCGCGCATCGTGAGGATCTTGGGGCAGGCGCTCGAGCCGGGGGCCGCTCGTGATTTTCTCATGCGTGCGACGGTCGATCGTGACCCGAAAGCCAAGCGCGTTGCGGTCTCGTCGCTCGGGCGCATCGGTGGCGCGCACGTGGAAAATGCTCTTCGACGTCTTTATGAAACGGACGACTCGCCCGCGTTTCGCAAAGCCATCGTCGAGGCTGTGGGCCGTTTCGGAAACGATGACACGCTCGCGTGGGTGGCCTCGCTTCCGCGCGGGGATGACGAGTCCGAAAAGGTGCGAGCGCGCGCCGTGCTCATGCTCAAGCGCGGTCCAGCGCGTGCGGCCGGAGCCACCATTGACTCGACGGTCGAAGCCGAAGAGCCGTTCAATCTCGTGGTGTGGTGCCGCGCAGGTTTCGAGGACGTACTCGCAGGAGAGCTCGTCGCGTGCGACAGCCTGGCGGACGTGCGTCGCGCAAGCATTGGCACCATCACGGCGACGCTGCTTGGGCCCATCGCACCCATCCTCGACATTCGCTCCGCGCTCGGCTTCGGGTTCCGCATTGCGCCCATCGACCGACGCATTGGCGAGACCCTTGAGAAGACGATGGCGCGGGCGGTCACGTGCGCCGAAGCGTTGCGGGTGTTTGCAACCTACACGATTGGCGTCGTGCGTTACCGCATCGAGCTCGTGCGCACGGGCAAGCAGCGATCGCTCGTGTGGAGCATCGCCGCCGAGGTGGCTCGTACCGCTCCGAACCTCATCAACGACCCGAACGAAGCTCCTTGGGAGCTGCGCCTCGACGCCGACGAATCCCGTGTATTCCTCACGGTTGTTCCGCGTGCGCTCGAAGACGAACGCTTTGAGTACCGCGAAGAATCCGTGCCCGCCGCGAGCCATCCGACCGTTGCGGTGGCCTTGGCGCGTCTCGCGAATCCGAAGAATTACGATGCCATTTGGGATCCCTTTTGCGGCGGCGGCACCGAGCTCATCGAGTGTGCTCGTTTGGCTCCGCGCGCGAAAATGTTCGGGAGCGACATCGACCCGAAGGCGGTGGCCAGTGCTCAAGCCAACGCGGCGAAGGCGGGCTTCACGAAGATCGAATTCCGCGTAGGCGACGCGCTCGATCTCGTGCCGCCAGAGGTGTCGCTCATCATCTCGAACCCGCCCATGGGAAGGCGCGTAGGCGAAGGCAGCGAGACCCACGACCTTGCCGAGCGCTTCATGGTGCGGGCGTCGCGCATTCTCGTTCCCGGTGGCCGCATGGTGTGGCTGTCGCCGAATGCGCTGCGCACACGCAATGCCGCCGAGCGCATGGGTCTCACCGTGGAGATCGAGCGCCCGGTGGATCTGGGAGGCTTCGACGTCACTCTGCAAGTGATCGCGAAGTCGGCGTTGACGATGCGGCGCTGAGGCAACGGTTCGGTCCGTCCGATGCCTCCGCGACGTCCTCCCGCGTTCGACCGCGAGCGATGAAGCGCGAAGCTTATCGGAGGAAGCCGGCGCGCGCGAGCGAAGGTGGCGCTCGCGTCAGCCCTGTTCGACGCCGAGTTTCTGGAGCAGGCGATCGAGCGCGTCGAGGCTCTCGTAAGGGATCATGACCGCGCCCTTCGAGGCACTCTTCGCCTTCAGTTCGACCTTCGTGCCAAGGGTCCGCGTGAGGCGCAGCTCGAGATCGCGCACCGCCGACGTCTTGGAGGCTTTCTCGGCCGCTTCATCGCGCTCCGGCTTCGTGGTGTCGCCAACTTTGACGAGCACTTCGGCAGCTCGAACGCTGAGTTTCTCGGCGATGCACTTGTCGGCCAAGCGCTCGATGGTCGCGTCGTCTTTCGCGCCCAAGAGGGCCCGTGCGTGGCCTTCCGAGAGCCGACCTTCGACCACGTGATCACGCACGCGGAGGGGAAGCTTCAGCAGTCGCAGGCTGTTCGCGATCGTCGAACGATCTTTTCCAAGACGCGTCGCGAGGGCCTCTTGCGTGTAGCTGTATTCTGCAATGAGTCGCTGGCACGCTTCGGCGAACTCGACGGCGGAAAGGTCCTCACGCTGGGCATTTTCCACGAGCGCAGCTTCGAACGCGCTCTTCTCGTCGGACGCGCGCACGACGACCGGAACCTCGTGAAGACCCGCTATCTGGGCTGCACGCCAGCGACGCTCTCCGGCCACCAGCACGAACTGGTCGGTTCCCGTGGCGACGCGGCGAACCACGAGCGGTTCGATGATTCCATGCTCGCGAATCGACTGCGCAAGCTCGTCGAGCGCGTCCTTCGCGAAGAAGCGACGAGGCTGGCCGATCATGGGCGTGACCTTTTCGATCGCGCACACAAATGCCCATTTTTCAGGCGCCGGAGCCGCAGGGGCCAGGCTCACCGGGACAACCGAGGGACCCGTCGGAATGAGCGCGTCAAGGCCGCGACCGAGGCCACGTTTTTTCGGATCGATGCTCATGGCGACACCTCCGCCACGAGCTCCGCGGCGAGCTGCTGGTAGGCGACGGAACCCTTCGACGTTGCGTCGTAGAGCGTCACGGGCTTGCCGTGCGAGGGCGCCTCCGAGAGGCGAACGTTGCGTGGAATGACCGCGTCGAACACGCGAAAATGCTTACGAACCTCGGCGGCCACTTGGTGCGCGAGGTTGTTGCGAGCGTCGAACATCGTGAGCACGAGGCCCTTGACCCCAAGCGTTGGGTGGAGCCCCGCGCGGACGCGTTCGATCGTGGACATGAGGTGCGTGAGGCCCTCGAGCGCGTAGTATTCGCACTGGAGCGGCACGAGGACCTCGTTCGCGGCAACGAGTGCATTCACCGTGAGAAGGCCGAGCGAAGGCGGGCAGTCGATGAGGACGTCGTCGAAGCTTTGCTCCGTGAGGAGTGCATCGATCGCGCTGCGAAGGCGCGTTGCGCGATCCGGTTCGTCCACGAGCTCGATTTCCGCGGCGACAAGGTCTTGTGTGGCGGGCGCGAGGAAAAGGCCTTCGACGGGGCAGGGGAGGAGAATCTCCTTCATCGTCGCCTCGCCGAGGAGCACGCGGTAGACGCTCGTCTCGACCGTTCGCGTCGGATGACCGAGGCCGCTTGAGGCGTTTCCCTGCGGATCCATGTCGACGAGGAGCACGCGCCGGCCCCGTTGCGCCAGCGCTGCCGCAAGGTTCACGGCGGTGGTGGTCTTGCCGACGCCGCCCTTTTGGTTGACGACCGCGAGGCGGTTTCGAGGAGCTTCGCTGCGCGTACGGTCAGTCATGGGGCCCGCCCCTCCTACCCACGTCGGAGCCTTCTCACAAGCGCGGTGACAGAAACGCGAAGAGGAATAGGTAGGAAATCGCCAGAGGAAGCGAAAAACGACACGTGTTTTTTCTCCTCCGGCGCGGCGAGGCGTAGTGTCCATCTCACGATGTAGGGAAACGTCACGAACTGACGGGATCCTGTCGCCAAACGAGGAATCATGGCTGCTCGAAATATGCCCAACCTGACGGACACCGATGACGACCGCAGTGCCCGAATTTTGGCGGCCTTTTGGGGCGCGTCGCCCAGCGACGGAGCCATGGGAACCGTGATCCCGCTCCGTCCGCTTGCGCGTGCCATTCGTCACGAACTCCCTGTTTCCGAGGAATCCCGCTCATGAGCATGCCCAAGCAATACCGAAGCATCGAAGAATTTGAGCGCGAGGAAATTCGCCCAAGTTTCAAGATTGGATTCTCGCTCGACGACCTCGTCCAAGAGTCGATGTTCGATGCGCGCGACATGCTGTTCGACGACAGCGTCGACGAATTCGACCAGTAGCCAAGCGCGCGTTTTCGGCAGAGCAACCTGAGATTCGTCGCCTCCATGAGGCCCTTGGGTTCGTTGTCATCCTCTGAAAACGCGTCGTTCGAACTCGAATAGAGTTCAACATAAAACTTTGCGTTCAGCCGTCCTCCCCGGATGAACGCTGCGCCGGCCGTCCACGCCTCGGATTGCCGGCGCAATCTTTTTTGTGGGCGGACGATTGGGTCGGTGCGCAGAATCCTTGCCTGACGAGTGGTAAGATGCACCGCGTCATGCTAGCGCGAGCCGTATGGAATTTGCGCAGAACCGACTCTCCCGCAATTTGTCGAAAGTCAACCGACTCCCAGGTCCGCTCGCCGACCTCGCACGAACCGCCGTCATGGGGCGCATCGTCAAGTTCGTCGGAACCGCCGGGCTACATATCGAAGAGCTTACGGAAGCGCGTTGCGTCGTCACCCTCGCGAACAAGACGAAGGTTCAAAATCACATCGGCGGCATCCACGCGGCGGCGATGGCCCTCCTGGCGGAAACGGCGACGGGGTTCGTCGTTGGAATGAACGTGCCCGATGACCGCGTTCCCGTCATCAAGTCGATGCATGTAGATTACACAAAGCGTGCAAAAGGCGATTTGCGAGCCGTGGCGACGCTTTCGGACGAAGAGCGCGCGCGCATGCGATCGGACGAAAAGGGCGAGGTCACGGTGACCGTGAGCGTCACCGACAGCGCGAACGTTGAGCCAATCCGCTGCTCGATGGTCTGGGCGTGGACAGGAAAGCGCCGGAACCCTTGACGCGTGCACGGTGGGCGCTAGAAGCGTCCGTCCCATGCAAGTCTCGGTCAATCGTTTGTCGTCGGTCTCCCTCGAACTCTCCATCCAAATCCCCGTGGATGTGGTGTCGAAAAAGTACGAAGAAGGTGTCGCCAAGGCCGCCAAGACGGCCCACCTGAAGGGCTTCCGCCCGGGCAAAGCCCCGCGTAACGTTGTCCAGCAGATGTTCGGCCCACGCATCCTTTCGGATCTCGCGAACGAGCTCATCAACGAGACGCTCCCGAAGGCCCTTGAGGAGCAGAAGGTGTCGCCGATCAACCAGCCCCAGGTCGTGCTCGGCAAGCTCGGCAAGGCAGAGGAGTTCTCGTACAAGGCCACTTTCGAAGTGCAGCCTGTGCTTGAGAGCATCACGTTCGAGGGCCTCGACCTGAAGCGCCCAAGCACGACGGTCGCGGAAAACGACGTCACGGACGAGATCGTGAAGCTTCAGCGCTTCATGGGCGAATTCAAGGCGGTCGAGCCTGCCCGCGCAATCGTCAAGGGCGACGCGGTCAACGTGGACTTCACGATCAGCGTCGACGGCGTTGAGAAGAAGGACGCTGGCGGCCAGGGCGTGCGTCTCGAACTCGGCGACGGCTCTGTGCTGCCCGAGCTCGAAGCGGCCATTCTCGGCAAGACCGTTGGCGACGCCGTCGATGCCTCGCTGACGTTCGGCGACGATCACCCGCGCGAAGACTTCCGCGGCAAGGTCGCCGTTTTCGCAGTGAAGATTCTCTCGCAGCTCGAGCGCTCGGTGCCCGAGGTCGACGACGCATTTGCGAAGAAGGCCACTGGCGAAGAGACCGTCGACGCGATGAAGACCATGATGCGTTCGCGCCTCGAGAAGGCCGCGAAGGAGCGCTCGGAAATGGCGCTCGCGAACCAGATCGTCGACCTTCTCAACGAGAAGAACCCGATGGACGTTCCAGGCTCGCTCGTCGAGCAGCAGCAGCGCCTTCTCGAGAGCGAATACGTGCAGCGCCTGCGCCGCATGGGTGGTCGCCTCACGGAAGCTCAAGCCGCTCAGATCCAACTTCAGCTTCGCGCCGACGCGGAGAAGAAGGTTCGCGCCGGTCTCGTCATGGCGGAAATCGCCAAGCGAAACGAACTCAAGATCGAAGACGCCGACATCGAGAAGGCGTACGAAGAGCTTGCCGTCGAATCGGGGAAGAACGTCGCCAAGGTGAAGGCCGAGTATCGCGAGCCCGCGCGCCAGCAGTTTTTGCTCGGCATGGTCCTCGAAGACAAGGTGCTCACGTTCATCGAGTCGAAGGCGACGATCACCGAAGAGCAAGCCTGACCGGTCTGCGTCCGGCGGTTGCAGGTTCCAAATCTGCGGGCACTCCGCTTCTCGCCCGAGACGGAGCGCGCGTCTGACGCGGCATCACAACGAAAGGCGTGGCTTCGGCCTCGCCTTTTTCTTTCCGGATTCGTCATTTTCCTCCTGCCGTTCTCTTGGAGGCGCGCGCCGGCGCGCTTAAGCTCCCGGTTAGAAAGCGAGCTGCTGCATGTTCACGAAGAGGCCTGAGAATCGAGTTCAAGCGATCGAGACCATCGAGCGCGCGCGAGACTTCATCCCGTACCCGACCGTCGTGGAGTCCACGCACCGCGGCGAGCGCACCTGGGACGTCTTCAGCCGGCTCCTGAAGGACCGCATCGTCTTCCTCGGCACCGAGGTCAACGACGACGTCGCGAACATCATCATCGCGCAGTTCCTGTTCCTTGAGTCCGAAGACCCGGACAAGGAGATCATGCTCTACATCAACAGCCCTGGCGGCGTGGTGACGAGCGGTCTCGCGATCTTCGACACGATGAATTACGTGCGCTGCAACGTGTCGACCACGTGCCTCGGCATGGCGGCGTCGATGGCTGCGGTGCTCCTCGCGGCGGGTCAAAAAGGCCGCCGTCTCGCACTGCCAAACTCGCGCATCATGATTCACCAGCCCATGGGCGGTGCGCGCGGGCAGGCGACGGACATCGAGATTCAAGCGCGGGAAATTCGTCGCTTGAAAGAGGTGCTCATCGGCATTCTCTCGGACGCAAGCGGACGAAACCGCGAGCAGGTCGAGAAGGACATCGACCGCGACAACTACCTCGGCTCGGTGCAAGCCAAGGAATACGGACTCATCGACGACGTGCTCACCCCCAAGAAGCGCGTGACTTGAATTCCGTGGGCCCGGTTTTTGCCTGGCTCACAGCAACTTTGAGCACGTTGGCGGACGGGCGTGAATCCCTCCGGCAACGTGCTACCTCGAGTCTTTCGGGGCTTTCCTCCGCCAAGCTTTCCCAGGTGAACTGTGGACCGACGTCGTGACGAATCGATGGGCAATTTGAGCTGCTCCTTCTGCGGAAAATCGCAGAAAGAGGTGAAGAAGCTCATTGCCGGGCCAACCGTTTATATTTGCGACGAGTGCATCGGCCTCTGCAACGACATCATCGCTGAAGAGGTCGAAAAAGAGGCGCCGGCAGGTGGCTCGCAACCGATCCCGAAGCCCGCGGAAATCAAGACCGTGCTCGACGAGTACGTGATCGGCCAAGACCGCGCGAAGAAGAATCTCGCGGTTGCAGTCTACAACCATTACAAGCGCATCGACGCGAAGAACCAAAAGGACGAGGTCGAGCTCCAAAAGAGCAACATCCTCCTCATTGGCCCCACGGGAAGCGGCAAAACGCTCCTCGCGCAGACGCTCGCGCGAATCCTCAAAGTTCCCTTCGCCATCGCGGACGCGACCACGCTCACCGAAGCCGGTTACGTGGGCGAAGACGTCGAGAACATCATCGTGCAGCTCCTGCAGAACGCCGATCACGACATCGAGCGGGCGCAGCGCGGCATCGTGTACATCGACGAAATCGACAAGATTTCACGCAAGAGCGACAACCCTTCGATCACGCGCGACGTGTCCGGCGAAGGCGTGCAGCAGGCGCTCCTGAAGATCATCGAAGGCACTGTGGCGAACGTGCCGCCGAAGGGTGGGCGCAAGCACCCGCAGCAAGAGTTTCTTCAGGTCGACACCTCGAACATTCTCTTCATTTGCGGCGGCGCTTTCGTCGGCCTCGACCAAATTGTTCAACGTCGCATCGGCCAGCAAACGCTCGGCTTCGGCGCCGACGTGAAGAGCAAGAAGGACTACAAGCTCGGCGAGCTCTTCGAGTCGCTCCAGCCGGAAGACCTTCTCAAGTTCGGTCTCATTCCCGAGTTCATTGGCCGCTTGCCCGTCATGGCGACGCTCCACGAACTCGACGAAGAAGCGCTCATCGACATTCTCACGCGTCCAAAGAACGCCATCGCGAAGCAGTACGTGAAGCTGCTCGACATGGACGGCGTGAAGCTCAAGTTCTCGAAGGGCGCGCTTCAAGCCGTCGCACGCCAGGCCCTCGCACGCAGCGCGGGAGCTCGTGGTCTGCGCGCCATCCTCGAGAGCGCGATGCTCGACATCATGTACGAGATCCCTTCGCGCACGGGCGTGAAGGAGATCCTGGTCAGCGAGGAAACCATCCTCAAGAAGGAGCCGCCCCTCGTCGTTTACGCGAAGGAAGCGGAAGTGGGCTGACGCCAGGCGCCTGTATTCTTCACGTAGTTTTTGAAACCCCGCCTGTGCCGCTTGCACGCGCGGGGTTCTTTTCACCGAACCGATCCGATCATGCCCATGTTCTTCAAGAACGACGCCGAACCGAAGTCCTCTCCCGCTGGTAAAAGGCGTGTGGTGCCGCTGCTTCCGCTGCGCGACATCATTCTTTTCCCGCACATGGTGAGCCAGCTTTTCGTCGGTCGCGAGAGAAGCATCAACGCCCTCGACGCGGCGATGGGGCGTGACCGCGAAATCTTCCTCGCGGCACAGAAGAACGCGCGCACGAACGAGCCCGAGCCCGACGACATTTACTCGTACGGAACCCTCGGCACGATCATGCAGATGGTTCGCCTTCCCGACGGAACAGTGAAGGTTCTCGTCGAGGGCCGCAAGCGCGCGCGCCTTAAGCGCTTCGTGCAAACGGACGAGCACTTTGTCGTCGAGGTCGAAGAGGTCGACGAGCCGAAGGGCGTCGGTCTTGAGATCGAGGCCCTCGTGCGCAGCGTGCTCGCGAGTTTCGAGACCTATGTGAAGCTCAACAAGAAGGTCGAGCCTGAGGTTCTCGTGGGCGTTCAGTCCACCGAAGACCCTTCGCAGCTCGCCGACGCGGTCATGCGTCACCTCGCCACGGTGAAACTCACCGATCGGCAAGAGCTCCTCGAGACCGAAGACGTCCGAAAGCGCCTCGAACGCCTGCACGAAATCATGCAGGCCGAGATCGAGATCATGCAGGTCGAGCGGAAGATCCGCACCCGCGTGAAGAAGCAGATGGAGAAGACGCAGAAGGAGTATTACCTCAACGAGCAGATGGCCGCGATCCAGCGCGAGCTCGGG
>CAIQDA010000239.1 GCA_903870415.1 uncultured delta proteobacterium | reverse complement strand
GACCAGTCCCGCTGCACGCGTTGCCACCGCACCGCCGCGGCTACAGCCTCGTCGCTCGAGACGGTCTCGCGAAGTTCCCCCGCTCTCGTTGACACGCCGACGACGCGCGCATCGCTTGACGCAATGACGAGCGACGGCTACGTATAAACACGTCTAAACACTAAGGTGTACCGTGGGCGAAGCGATCCTCGACATCAAGCATTGGGGCAACAGTCTCGGCGTGCGCATCCCTGCGGCGGTGGCCCGGGCCGCGCATCTCCGTGCGGATCAGCGCGTGCGCCTCGCGGTCGAGGACGGGCGCGTCGTCATCACCCCCGTGGAGGACGCCCCGCCGACCCTCGCGCAGCGACTCGCGCGCTTCGATCCCGCACGGCATGGCGGTGAGGCGATGGCGAGCGAAGCGGTGGGCGCCGAGCGTTGGTAGCTGTGCGTCGAGCCGCGTCGTGGGTGCCCGACCGCCAAGACATCATCTGGATCGACTGCAACCCGCAGGTCGGTCGTGAAATGCGGGACCGCCACCCGTTCCTCGTGCTCTCGCCACGCGCATTCAACGAGCGCACGTCGCTCGTCCTGGGCCTGCCCATGACGACCGCTGCGTACAACGCGGACAACCCGTTCGCCGTCGTCGCGGGGAGAGGCGCTGGAGCGAAGCCAGGCAAGACGAGCTACGTGCTTTGCCACCAGCCGAAGTCCTTCGACTGGCGCCTCCGCGAGGCTGCGCCACATCCGCTGAAGCGGCTGGCCGACGCACCGTTCGCAGAGGTACGTGCAGTACTCAATCAAATCATCGAGCTCGCGTAGCGGCGGCGCGGGTCACGTTGGCGTGGGACGTCGCCCGCGCAGTGAGCCCGTGAGCGCGGACCTCGACCCTCGCGTCACGAGCTACCTGCGCGATGTGCTTGCGCGGCACCCTTGCGTCGAGTCCGCCGTGCTCTTTGGGAGCCGCGTGAAGGGCACCGCCCGTCCGTCGTCCGACGTCGACCTCGCCTTGGCAGGACGCGTGAGCCCGCTCGAACTCGCGCGCATCGCCGGCGAGCTCGAGGACCTCCCGTTGCCGCTTCGCTTCGACGTCCACGCGCTCGAGCGCCTCACGCACGAAGGGCTCCTCGACCACATCGCCCGCGTGGGCGTCCGCGTTTACGCGCGGGCGTGAAGCGCTTGGCGGCGCAAGTGGCTGCAGAGTGCACATATGCTGCACCATACACCGTTGATTCTCGCGGGCACGTCACGTAGCGTGAGGGCTCCGGCGCGCACGTGCGTGCCGAATGGAGCGCCTTGATGCGACAACCGATCATTCTTGTTTTTGTCGCTGTCGCCGCCCTCGCCACAAACGCGTACGCGGACGATGCCCCGGTGGCGACGCCCGCCGCGAGCGAACCCGTCGTGCAACCGGCCACGCCTGCCGCGCCTGCAGAGGCCATTGTCGCGCCCGTCGCGCCCGCCGCTGCGCCGCAACGGGTGGTTGTCTCCGCTCATCCGGCCCGCGCCGCGTCACCGGAGCCTCGACTCGTCACGGTCTCCGCCGAGGACGGATGGGTTCTTGAGCGCGGCACCATCGGCGTCGTTCCGTATGTGATCGGCGGTCTGGGATCCGTCTACCTAGGTTTTGGAATCGGGCATGCGATTCAAGGTCGCTACGGCCAACGCGGATGGATGATGACCTTGGGGGAAGTCGGCGGACTCGCTTTGGTCGCCGGCGGATTCATGCAGAGCTGCGCGCAAGGGTGTGGGTATAACGCAATGAGTACCCTGGGCCTCGGAACGTTCATCGGCTTCAAGGTCTGGGAGGTGCTGGACGCGTGGATTTATCCACCCATTCACAACTCCCATTACGAAGAAATCACGAAGAGCCTCGGAGCGAGGTCGTTCTCCGTCACGCTGCCGCAGCCTGTACTCGTGCCCGCGACTTCGTTCGTGATGCCGCGTGCCGACGCGCCTCTTCAGCTTGCGGTCTCGTTCTAACCGCCGCGAGCAGCCTGCAGCGCCCCGATCCGCGCTAGGGGTCGGCCCATGCAACGCGCAACCGTTCACCTGAAGCCGGGCCATGTGCGTCCCGTGTGGGCCGGACATCCTTGGATCTTTGCACAAGGCATCGATCGCGTGGAGGGCACCGCGCAAGAGGGTGACGAGGTGCTCGTCGTCGACCCGCGCAAGAACGCGCTCGGTGTCGGCTTCTACGCGCCGAAGTCACCGATCGCCGTGCGCATGGCCTCGCGCGATCCGCGTCAGACCTTCGACGAGGCGTTCTTCGCCGATCGCGTCGCACGAGCGCAGCGCCTTCGCACGGCCCTTGGCCTGCCGAGCGAGGTCACGGACGGCTACCGAGTCGTGCATGCGGAGGGTGACGGCCTTCCTGGGCTCATCGTCGATCGCTTTGGTGACGACCTCGTGGCGCAGTGGCTTGCGCCGGGCATCCTTCGCTTTCGCGCGCCCATCGAGAAGGCACTCCTCGCGGTCACCGGTGCCAAGCGCGTCCTCGACCGCTCACCGCACGCACCTGCCCTCACCGAACCGTTGCGTTTCATCGAGCGAGGCATTCGCTACGAGCTGCCTCCCGAGGTCTCGCAAAAGACCGGGTATTACTTCGATCAACGGCCGCTTCGTGAGCGCATCGAGCGCCTCGCCGCAGGCCGTCGCGTCTTCGACGGGCATACGTTCGTGGGTGCCGGAGCCTTCGCTGCCGCCCGTGGTGGTGCAACCGAGGTGCTCGCCGTCGACGCAAGCGCGCCCGCGCTCGAAGCCGCCAAAGCCATCGCCGCGGCGAACGGATTCACAGAGAGCGTGCGCTTCGAAAAGAACGACGTCCGCAAGGTGCTCGCGCGCGAAGAGAATCAAGAAGCGTTCGATCTCGTCATCCTCGACCCGCCGCCGTACGCGCCCAAGCGCAGCGATCGCATGAGCGCCCTCGACGGGTACGCCAAGCTTGCGGAACTTGGGGCCGGCGCCCTCGCGTCGAGCGGGTTCCTTGTACTCTCCACGTGTTCTGCCGCGGTTGGTCTCGACGACCTGCAACGATCGATCGCCATCGGCGCTGCGAAGGCCGGCAAGAAGGCGACGATTGTCGGCCGGGAATTCCAAGGCGCGGACCACCCGGTCCCCGCGGCATTCCCCGAAGGACTCTACCTGCGCACGCTCATGGCCATGGTCGAACGCGACACGCGCCTCGATGAAGACGCTTCCTGACGCGTGGCCTTTCGAGACGCCGCGGGCCTTGCTCACGGACCTCGACGACACGGTACTCGACGGTGGGCGCCTTCACGCGGCGGTGCTCACGGCCCTCGAAAACTTGCATCATGCAGGCATTGCCGTCGTGGCCGTCACCGGTCGACCCGCGTCCTGGGCCGAAATGGTCGCCCATCAGTGGCCGCTCTTCGGTGCCATCGGCGAAAACGGAGCCCTCGCCTATCGCCGAGTCGGGTCACGCGTGGTCGAACACGACGACGCCTCAGCGCATATCCGTGCAGAACGCACCCATCGTCTCAACGCGCTTTCGCGTGAGCTTTCCCTCGCATTTCCGTCCTTGAAGCCCGCAACAGACAGCCGTGGCCGCATCAGCGACCGCGCGTGGGACACGGGCGAGAACGAGCGTATCGAGGCCGATGAGGTCGCGTCGGTGCGGGCGTTCCTCGAGAGCCATGGAGCGCGCACCACGCAGAGCTCCATCCATGTGCATGCGAGCTTCGAGCGCCACGACAAGGCCACCGGCGCCCTCGCCTTCCTGCACCGCGAACTCGGCATCGACCCGGCGACAGCCCTCGCCACAGTTCCGTTCGTCGGCGACAGCGGCAACGATCGCCCGTGCTTCTCCGCCTTCGAACGCACCGTGGGTGTCGCCAACATCGACGCGCACCTGCACGCGCTCGCCAAAACGCCGCTCTTTCGCACGAGGCGCGAGCGATCCGAGGGTTTTCTCGACCTCGCGCACGCGCTCCTTGCGTAGTTCGATCCCCGAAAGAATCGCGCTAGAGGCGTGTGTATGGCCTCCACGTCCGAGCTCCTCGACCTCGCGCACAAGCACCTTTACGGCAACTACAAGCCCGCGCCCTTCGTGCTGCGTTCGGGTCGTGGCGCCGAGCTCTTCGACGTCGATGGCAAGCGTTACGTGGACCTGTGCGCCGGCGTTGCCGTGTGTGCCGTGGGTCACTCGCACCCGGTAATGGCCGCTCGCCTCGCGGAGCAAGCGGGCAAGCTCATGCACGTCTCGAACTACTTCTTCAACGAAGAGAACGTGCTTCTCGCGAAGGAGCTCACCGAGGCCACGTGCATGGATCGCGCGCTTTTTTGCAACTCAGGAGCCGAGGCGAACGAGGCGATCTTCAAGCTCGCGCGCCGTGCGGCGTGGATGAAGCGCGGCACCACCGACGGCATCATCGTCGCCTTCCACAACGCGTTCCACGGCCGCACCATGGGCGCGCTCTCCATGACCGGCACGCCGAAATACCGCGAGGGCTTCGGCACCGTCGAGGGCGTCGTGCACCTGCCGTTTGGTGATCTCGCCGCGGTGCAAGCGATCCCGACGGACAAGCCCGTCATCGCCGTCATCGTGGAACCGGTGCAAGGCGAAGGCGGAGTGTTCCCCGCGCCCGCAGGTTTCCTCGCGGGTCTCCGTGCATTCTGCAACGACCGCGGAGCCATGCTTCTCGCGGACGAAGTGCAAACGGGCATCGCACGCACAGGCGCTTTCCTCGCGTTTCACAAAGAAGGCTTTCGCCCGGACGCCGTCGCCCTCGCGAAGGGCCTCGGCGGCGGGTTCCCCATCGGCGCCATGCTCACGACGGAAGAGTATGCAGGCGTGCTCACACCGGGCACGCACGGCTCGACCTACGGAGGCAACGCCCTCGCGAGTGTCGCCGCACGCACGGTGCTCTCCATCGTCAAAGAAGAGAAGCTCGCGGAGCGCGCCGAGACGCTCGGAGCAAAGCTCTCCGAAATGCTCAACGACCTCGTGAAGGCCTTCCCGGATCACTGCGAGCTTGAGCGCGGCCGAGGGCTCCTCCGGGGTCTCGTTTTGCGCGAAGGCTTTGTCGCGCGCGACGTGCTTCCGAAGCTCCAAGAGAAGGGCATTTTGCTCACGGCCGCTGGCGACCGCGTCCTGCGTTTTTCCCCGCCGCTTGTCGTTCAGGAGAGCGAGCTCGCGGAGGGCGTCGAGGCCATCCGCCAAGTGCTTCCCACGCTCGGGAAGTAGCGCTCATGCGCCGCTAAGTACATACGCGACACGTACAGAGCCTGCACGCCGGCTGCGCACCGTGATCGTGCCTTCGCCGGTGCCCTTCACGACGAAGCGGAGCTTCTTTGCGCTGGCGTTGCTGCGGCTGCGCGCGAAGGCAAACTGGCTCGACGTGTCGGTGACGCCGGAGCCCCAGCCTTCCAAGTGACCCACGTCGCGGAGCGCGGGACCGTCTTCGAGCGTCGCGCCTTCGGGCAACGCGATCTCCAAACGAAGGCGCTCGCACCACGCATGGCGAGCGGCGGTGGAGGCCCCTACGGTCCCCAAATATCCAAGATTTTCGACGACGACCTCGACCGCATGCACGTCGCCACCGAGGGCCCGCACGGACTCGACGCGCGCATGCACGTCGGGGAGCATGGCCGCCACGCGCAAGAAGGCCGTGGTCTGCGCACGCACGGTTTCGTCGAGACGCTCCGGTGGCGGATTCCAAATGCCGAAGCGCGGGTCGAGGCCCCCAACCTCCACGCGCCCAAGCTGCGGGTGATCGAAGGCCTCCCAGGGACCAAAGACGCGGGACTGGTTGTGCTCGCGATCCCAGGCGACGATACTGACGCGACGAAACAATCTTGTCTCACTCATCAGAGAGTCAAACAAAAGTGGGAGGTACCGTCTCGAAATCACGTCGAGATGTTACTCCGCCACTACCAGTCATGTAACAATATCCACACCAAAAGCAGGCTGATAGATCTCCAGCATCTGCTGCAGCTGTAAAATAATTTAATGATAAATCG
>CAIQDA010000238.1 GCA_903870415.1 uncultured delta proteobacterium | reverse complement strand
GCCCCGGCCGAGGCCGCGCGCGCGAGGTTCACCGGAGGCGTTTCATTCTCGTCGATGCGAAACGCGGGGTTCGGCGGGTACACGGTGCGAACCGTCGACACGGTGCCTTCGAAGCGAACCACGACGGCGTGCGCATGGGTCCCGAGGCCCTGAAAAGACCAGGATTCGTGCGTCCACGACGGGCGACAACGGAGCGTCGCGGGAAGGTCGCCTGCGAGGTCGAGTTGCCGCCCACGGTCTCGGCCTTGCGCATGACAGGACGGCGGAAGCGTGAGGGATACAAGGACCTGGGGCCCAGCCAATCGTGCGACGGTGACGACTCCGTCGCTTCGTGACTCGATGCGGAGTGCAACAGTCGGGGCGTCGTGAGCGCGGGCCGTTCGGACCCCGACAGCGCCTGCGATCGCGACGACGAAGGCCACTCCGGCGACGGTTTGCGCGCGAGGTCGGCTCATGGAATCTCGACGCGATCGTACCCTTCGCGAAGCGCGCGAATCCTGGTCAACTCCTGCACGCGCGACCTCGAGGCCCGGTAGCGCAGAACGAGTTCCGGGCGCGCGCGCGCGAAGCGTTCGGAGGGAGTCTCAAGATGCGTGCGCAGGGTCAGGCGAAGTCGCTCGCCGCCGTTCGCCGTGGCGTCGACGGTGCGGGCGTCCTCGTCGGGCAGCGGCAAGTGGGCCACGCCAAGACGAGCCTCCACATCGCCGACGACGAGGCCCTCGAGACGTTCCGAAGCGTCACGTCCCGCCGGAAGTCCGAGCCGCTCGACGTCGACGTCGATGAGTCTTTCCATCACAACCGGAGCTGCACTCTCGAGGGCACGAAGCTCGTCGTCGGTCGGCGACACCGCTGCCATGCCTTGGAAAAGGTCTCGCTTTGCGGCCTCCGCCAGCGCGAGGCGCAGCCCATCGTCGTGACGATGAAGCTCGCGTAGAAGCGCGTGTTCCGCGAGGGCCTCCTCGTCAAGCGCTCGCTCAAGCGTGCTGTTTCGACGCTCGGCGGTCTCCGGCGCGTCGCTGCGTCCGCGCTCGTCGTGGAGGGCACGATCGACCTGCTCGACGGACAAGCGCAAGACGCGCGAGGGCTTCTCTTCACGAACGAACGGGTAGAGCACGACCGCGAGCGCGACCATCAACACCGCGGGGTTTGTGGCGAGAAGGCGAAGGCGCGGCGCGAGGATCATGGCGCCGTGTCGCGCTTCCCCTGCGCTTTACGGTTCGCCTGAAACCATGAAAATCCGCTCAACGTTCGGTTTCCGATGCGCAGCTGAAAGACGAGCGGAGTCTGCTCTGCGACGGACCCAATCACCGCGCCCGTCGTGAGGGGGTCGCCATTGCCCGTGCTGATTTGTGACAAGCCACCGTATACCGTAAAATAGCTCTGACCATGGTCCACGACCACGAGCTTGCCGTACGGCGAAAGTTCGTCCGCGAAGACCACGGTGCCGCCTGCGACCGTGCGCACGTTCGTCGCGGACTTGGCCGTCATGGCCAGGTACGGGCCTCCGAGCTGGTCGTTGCGCTTCGACTTGATTCGGCACCTGCGCTGCAGCGGCAGTGGCAACGAGCCTTTGCGCGCGGCGAAGGATTCGCTGTCCGTTTCCTCGTCTCCACCCGCCGCGGCCACCCGAATGCGCGCGTGCGTTTCCGTGGAATCCTCGACCGGGGAACCTTCGAAAATGTGGCTGAGCGTCACGCGGCGGCGCTTGGCTTCTTCGTGTTCGAGGCGCTGCTCCGCTTCCGCGACCGCTCGCTCGCCCTTGATGCGTGCCTCGTCGAGATCGAGGGCTGTGAGCGCCAGCTGCGTTTCGTCGACCGTGTCTCGGCGCGCGGCGTGTGCGGCGAGGGTTCGCGCAGCCGTGCGACGGAGGCCCGACCGAACGGCTGCATTCTGCACAAGTTCCGTGGGACTCGACGCGAGCGCATGACCGTGGAGTTCCGCGACGAGAAGCTCCCTTGCCAAGCGGCGCGCACGCCGGCCTTCTTGTTGGCGCAAAGCGTCCGCACCGGAGAGAGCGTCTCGAAGTTCGGTTCGTTTCTTCGCGAGCGCCTGAAGCGCGTCGTCGGACGAGGCTAGTTTCGCCGCCGCTCCGTAGGGCAGCATCTCGGCATTCGCCGTTGCGGGCGGCTCGTCGATGGCTTCCACCGGCGGAGCACTTCGCGCAGGGGCATCGAAGAGGCCGTGAACAAGAAAGATGCAGAATGCAAATGAACGTCTAGCGTTCATCGTCGTTCTCAAGGCCGCGGAGCGAGACGTAGGCGCACCCCGCGCCGAGCGTCGAACCCGCTGCGAGCAGAGAAAAGACAAGGTAACTCGGCAGAAAAACCGGCGCTTGACCGACGAGCGCGAGCACGGCTTCGTCGAAACGAGCTCGCACGGACCCGAACGCGGCCGCGACGATCGCGAGGCCGAACGCCGACCCGAGGAAGCCCTGAAGGAACCCCTCGACGAGAAACGGCGCGCGGATGAAATTCTCGGACGCACCCACGAGGCGCATGATTTCCACCTCGGGCCTGCGGCGCTCAAGAGCCAGGCGCACCGTTGAACCCACGATGGCGACGACGGCACCGAACACAAGGGCCGCGAGGACGGCGGTGGCTCCGGCTGCACCCTTCACGAACTCGGAAATGCGCGACGCGGCCGACACGTGATCTTCGACTAAATCCACAGTTCCAACGCCTTCGAGGCGCTGGCGAAGGAGGCGTGCGCGGGCGGGAAGTTCGGCACCTGTGAGCTCCGCTTCGATCGCGCGAGGCAGCCACTCGGCCGGCCACTCGGCGAGGTCTTTTGACGGGTTCGGACCGCGGAGCCATCGTCGCAGTTCGTCGGGCTCGAGTTCGCGGGCCACCTTGACGCCATCGGTTTGACGAAGGGCGTCGACCACCGCGCGCGCGTCGTCGGCCGTCGCATCGTCTTTGAGGAAGACCGTGATGCGGCCCTCGGTGCCCCATTTCGCGCCGACGCTCTCGAGGTTCGTGACGAAAAGCAGGGCCGTCGCCAGGCACACGAAGACCACGACCACCGAGCCAATGCCCAGGAGCTGGAGCTTCCACTCGCGCAGAAGGCCGCGAACGATTCGCGAACCCATCGATTGGTGGACGAGGCTCATCGAACCGGGACCTCGATGGGGTGGCTCGCGCGGATGACGGCGCCCGCGCCAATGTCGTGGATGCGTCCGTCGTCGAGCACGAGGGTTCGGTGCGGGCTCACTTCGAGGAGTGACCGGTCGTGCGTGGCGAAGAGCACGGTCGTTCCGGCGCGGTGCATGTCTTCGAAGAGACCAAGAATGTCGACGGCCAATTGCGGGTCGAGGTTGCCCGTTGGTTCGTCGGCGAGCACGAGCGCCGGGTCGTTCACGATGGCGCGAGCGATGGCGACGCGCTGCTTTTCGCCGCCCGACAGCACGGTGATTCGCTCGTCGCCGCGACCCACAAGGCCCACCCGTTCGAGCGCGTCGGCGACGCGGCTGCGGATGATGCGCGCGGCGTATCCGGCCACCTCGAGGGCGATGGCGATGTTCTCAAAGATGGTCCACGTGGGGACGAGCTTGAAGTCTTGAAACACGATGCCGACGTTGCGACGCAGGTACGGCATGGCCTGCTTCGTCACCGTTCCGACGTCGCGGCCGAGGAAGGTGATGCGCCCTTCGTCGATGCCCTCCGCTCCGTAGATGGTGCGCAGCATGGTGGACTTGCCCGCGCCGCTCGGTCCGGTCACGAAGATGAATTCGCCGCGACCGATGGATAAATCCACGCCACGAAGCACACGCATACCTGTGGCATACGATTTATGGACACTTTCGAAAACGATGAGCGGGCGGTCCTTCGCGTCGCGAGAGAATCGCTCACCGGTTCGAAACGCCGGGCGGAAGGTGCGGGCCTCGGAAGGGCCGCTCGTGGCCATGCTTGTCCTCAACCAAAAGGGCCGAAAGGCGGCAAGTTTTCAGGGGTTCGATGCGCGCGTTCGTGCGCCGTGCGGGTTGCGCGAGCCAGAAGGGCGAGACCCCGAAACGCGTCGCGCGCCGTTGCCGGTCCAAGCGCCTGACGGCCGGTCCAGACCGAGAGCAGAGCGGAGGCCTGGGAAACGAGCCCGCTCACACGCTCCACGAGCACCGGAGTGCGAACACCCATGGCGACTTGCGAAAGCGTGCCGGCGAGGAGATCGCCTTCGAACGTGGTGCTGTCGACCGTCACCGTGATGGTTCGCACGTCGCGCGATACCCCGTCGGCCGCGGCAATCGATACAGCCTCGCCGCGAGCGCCAATGAAGCGCGCGTGAAACGACGAGAGCCCCGTGACGGTTTGCGCCGCGTGGGTCGTGTCGAGCGTGAGCCCCTCGTGCGTGAGCGTGAGCGCCAAGTCCACGTCGTGCACGGCGAGGTTCATGGCCACGGAGCAATCGCGGGCGCGCATCGACCGGAGATTGCGCACGGTTTCGATGCGGGTCACGCGGCGCGCTTCGACCGTATTGGCGAGCGAATTGGCGAGCGCACGCACCACAGGGTGAAAGCGTTCCGAGAGGCCGACGTGAAGCGGCAAACTGAGGCGCTCGGCGAGAATCGTCAGAGCTGCGCCGTCGCGAACCGTGAGAGCCAAAGGCTTTTCCACGAAGACCCCGCGGCGCATCGTGAGGGCCTCGAAGGCATCGCTCGCGTGGGAACCCGCCGTGGTCGCAATCACCACGTGGCTCGCGACTTGAAGCGCCGCGCGCGACGACGGCATCGGTGTCGCGCCGAACCGATCGGCGAACGCATGGGCGACCGCCACATCGCGATCGTAAACGGACACGAGTCCCGAACGAGGCAGGCCCGCATCGAGGAGCGCCGCGGCTTGGCGCAAGGCCATGGTCCCGCCGCCGAGGAAGGCGACACGCAGAGAATTCATTGCGAAAGACCGTGGTTCAGGTGTGTGCGAAGAAACGAAGCCATGCGCGACCAGGTGGGGATCGCCAGGGCCGGATCGTTCAGCATGTGCGTCGTTCCGACGAGGGGCACGAGTTCGTAGGGCCGGCCGCCGCGGAGCATTGCATCGGCGAGCACGAGCGAGTTCTTGAAGTGGACGTTGTCGTCGGCGGTTCCGTGAACGATGAGCAAGGGGCGCGCGAATTCACCGGGACCGACGGGACGCTTTGCGAGCGGGACCAGCGACGAGCGTTCATACGCGGGATGTGGAACGGCTGGATCCGGGACTCCGAGGTAACGCTCCGTATAGGCGGTGTCGTAGTCGAGCCAATCGACCGGAGGCGCGCCGGCGACGCCAGCCTTGTAAAAGTCAGGCTGCGCGAGGATTGCCCGCGCGGCGAAATAGCCCCCGAACGACCAGCCGTAGACGCCCACGTGATCGAGGTCCATTTCGGGAACCTCGCGAGCGAGCGCCTTCAGCGCGGCCACGTGGCCCTCGACCGGGAGGGTGCCGAAGTCGCCTTCGATGGCGCGCTCCCACGTGCGGCCCCGTGACGGGGTTCCCTTGGCGTCGATGGCGACGACGATGGATCCGGTGGCGTCGGCCATCCACTGGGCCCGCGCGTAGCCGCCGAGGCCCGCTTGCACGACTTGCGCGTGAGGCCCGCCGTACGCAGCGTCGATGACCGGGTAGCGGCGTCCAGGCGCGAAGGAACTCGGGCGAATCACCGCGACTCGGACCGCGTCGTCACCGACGAGGTGAAACGTCGGGGTTGGCGCGTGTGTGGGGGATTCCTGCTTCGAGGCGATCGTGGCCACGACCTTGTCGGCGCTGTCGTGCAACGTGACGACCGCGGCGAACGACGCGGGGGTCGATGCAGAGTGCACGAGGTACGCGCCCGTGGACGAGACGACGCCGCTCACTTGGCGATGACCTTCGACCTTGCCCACCTCCTCGACGCGAGAACCGTCGAGAGCAACCTTCAAGAGCACGTCGTCCACCGGGTCCGGCGAGGCGCTCACGAACGCATGGGTGCCCGTGGCGCTCAACGTTGCGGAGTACCCGTGGGACCCCTGCGTGAGTACGCGAACGACCGCCCCGCCGCGTTCGCGAAGCTCGAGTTGCCAATGACCGCTTCGCTCGGACGCCCAGAGAAATTGCGCAGTTCCGGGTACCGGCGCGGGAATCGTCGGATCGTGATTCACCCACGAGGCGTCGTGTTCGTCGAGCACCGTGGTGCTTTGACCCGTGGCCTCGTCCACACGCAAAAGCAGAAGGTGCTTCTGCGGGCGATCGAGGACGGTCACGAGGAGCCCGAGCTCCTTCGTCCAGGTGACCTTCGCGAGGTAGGGGAAAGCCCCTTTGTCCCATTGCACCGAGCGGGCGTTCGACTTGCCGTCGGTGTCGTGGAGCACGAGTCCAACGACGGCGTTCTTGCGTCCGGCGCGAGGGTAAAAGGGCCTGTCGGGTTCGCGCTCCGGGTGGGCCGGGTCCACGATGGCGAGGCGCTCGACCTCGTGTTGGTCCACGTCTTCGACGAGGATTCGCTCAGAACCGGGGCTCCACCACCACCCTTCGATGCGATCGAATTCTTCCTGCGCGGCGAAGTCGGCGATGCCGAGGGGCTTCTCTTCGGTGCCGCCCTTCGTGATCGCCACAACTTTCCCCGTGGCGAGGTCGACCTTGTGGACGTTGAAGTCGCGCACGAACGCGAGGTGATGGCCGCTCGGCGAAAAGCGTGCATCATACATGGAGCTGCCCGGGGCGAGCTCGCGGGTGCTTTTCGTGACAAGGTCGTGGAGAAAGAGCTTTCCCGAGAGTTCTACCGCAAGGCTCTTGCCGTCAGGCGCCAGGCGAAACCCTGTGAATCCCGAAGCTCCGATGCGCAAACGTTCGCGGCGTGCGCGCTCTTCGGGGGAGAGGGTTTCAGGCCCCTTGAGCAGGTCGTTCGGGGCGAGGGCGAGCTCCTCGTGACCGCCGGGAAGCGACACGCGGAAGATGCTCTGCAGCGGATCGCGACCGGACGCGGAGCGCAAAAAGTAGACGGCCGAGTCGTCCTTCGCGAAGGCGAAGTCGTGGGGGATACCGAGGCGAAATCCCCGTGTTTCACCGAGGTCGCGGAGGGCGGAGGTGCTGTCGTCGGGGGCGGTCATGGGGGCGTTCGTGGTGAACGAGACCGTAGCTCGGTCGCTCTTTGACGCCATCGCGGGTTCGTAAGGAACCTTCGCGACGAGATGAGGGGCGTGGCACGCCGACGCTGCGGCAACCACGAGCGCAAGGAAGGCGAGCGAGGAGGCCGAAATGCGCATGCGCCGTCGCTATCGCGGATTGCGCGCGCAGGGAACCGGACCCACGTGATCTTCGTGGTGCTGACGACGCCCGCGTGTGAAGGCCGGGTTCGTCAGCTTCGCCTGCCGCGTCCCTTGCGTGTGACGCTAGGCAAAATGCTGGTCGTGGAAGCATCGAGCGAGAGGTCGTCGCGCTCGCCCGCGAGCAAGCGTTGGAGGCCAGCCCACGCGATCATCGCGCCGTTGTCGGTGCATGCGAAGCGGGCGGGAAGAAAGCACATGAGCGCACGGGCCTCGGCACCGCGTGCGAGTTCGGAGCGAAGGAACCGATTCGCCGCAACGCCTCCGCCGACGGTCACCGCGCCCACGTGTGTTTCGTCCGCAGCCGCGAGAGTCTTGCCCACGAGCGTGCGTACGATCGCGCTGCGCACGCCGGCACACAAATGCGCGAGAGCCTCCTCCGACTCCGGTCGCCCATGGGTTTCGATGTGAGCGGCAACCCTGGTTTTTAGGCCAGAAAAGCTGAAGTCGAAGCCCTCGATGCGATCGCGCGGAAAGGCGAGGGGGCACTTGTCGGCGTCGCCTCGTTCGGCCCATCGATCGACAGCGGGACCGCCGGGGTACCCGAGCCCCATCACCTTCGCGACCTTGTCGAAGCACTCGCCCGCGGCATCGTCACGCGTCGCACCGAGCGCCTCGACCTGCGAAGCGTTCGGGCCCTTCACCAAGTAGAGTGCCGTATGACCGCCGCTCGCCACGAGGGCCACGTGCGGGAAGGGCGGGGCCACGTGACAAGCGGTTCCGTTCGCGAAGAGCGCCGACGCCGAAAGGTGCCCATGCAGGTGATCGACACCCACGAGCGGCTTGCCCGTGGCGAGGCTGAGGCCCTTGGCGAACTCGACGCCGACGAGGAGCGCGCCGAGGAGACCGGGCCGCGCCGTGACGGCAATCGCGTCGATGTCGTTCAGGGAAATAGCTGCCGCGGCGAGAGCATTCTCGACCACGCGAGACACCTGGCGCACGTGATCACGCGAGGCCACTTCGGGCACGACGCCGCCATGGGGTGCGTGCAAACTTGTTTGCGTATGGATAACGTCAGCCAAGACGCATCCGTCATCGCGAACGATGGCGCAGGCCGTTTCGTCGCAGCTTGCCTCAAGGCCTAGAACGAGCATCGCGTGGACTTCTTTTCGAGCGCAAACACCCCGTAGAGCGGGTCGATGCCGGCGGCACCGGGGGCGCCGTTCAGCAGGCGAACCTCCACACGACCGGTGTCGAGGAGCGAGATAATCGCCAGCAAATCGCGGGGCGAAGGCTCGATCGTTCGGACGGCGAAAAGGAGATTGCGCACCTGCCCATCGGCGAAGCTCAGGTTCGAGAGCGTGTCGGAGGCGAGAGGCGGAATCGGACGAAGCGTGGTGCGGGAGAATCGACCGTCGCTCGTCGAGAGACTGCCAGGGGCCGATTGAAGCTGAGAGGTGTCGAGTTCGAGGCACAACGACGTTCCCGGAGGGAAGCCCGCGCGGACGAGGTCCGACGGTTCGATGGTGCCTTCGAGGCTTCCCGATCCGGTGCCGAAGCGGTCGAAGTGGTCGCAGCCGCTCGTCGCGACGCAAGCCATGAAACAGGCACCGAGGCTGGCAACGACGAGGACTCGAGCACGCGTAAGGCTCATGGTTCGCAGGGGTAGCGCCTCACATTGGCGCCGTCGACGGTTCGGTGCAGGTGCAGGAACCCGCCGTTCGGAACGACCGCAAACTCCCGGGTCACTTCGTCCGCGAGCGGTGACGTAGGGACGACGGTGCGGCCTCGTTCGATGCCCGTTTCGGTCGCAAGGCAGAGGACGACAACCTCGTCGGGGGAGCTCTCGAGCATGACGCCCAGATAGAGTTCTCCGGCGCTGTTGGCGTCGAGGAAGGCCAGCGCACCGACGTTCGCGGGAAAGAGAAACTCCTTCGTGAAGCCGTGCCGAAACGGGTGCGCTTCACTGCGTGTAAGATGCACGCGTGCGCTCGGAGCGCCCACGATGCCGGCGTGGAGCAGACTGACGCCGTCGGACGCGGGCCTGCCCGGGAGTTCGCGCGCATCGTCTGGTGCGCCGCCGTCCGGGGACACGACAGGCACGCAGGCTCCATGTTCGCGCTCGACGCACACCTCGTCGCGGTTGCTGAAAACACCGGTGAGCAGGCCCGCTTCGCCCGCCTGAATTCCAAGAGGGGCTCGCACGAGCACGTGTCCTTGCGAGTCAACGACCACGACCACTTTGTCGACGAGACGATCAAGGAGCGCGAACGAGCCGTTTGCGAGGGCTGTGACGTCGAAGGCAAGGGCGACAGGGCTCGCCGCCACGTGCGACGGGCCTGTGTCGGTCGCGAAGACGAGGCGATGGTTCACGCCGTCGATGAGGAGCGCCGTGCCTGCGGCATTCACCGCGAGCGACGCAGGCCCTTCGGCGTTGCCCTCGGAGCGGGCCAGGCGGCCAAGAGTCCCTTGCGACGACGGGTCGGAGGACCAGGAAAAGTGCGCACGCCACGCACTTGCCTCGATTGGTTTCGGGGATGCAGTCGCGAGGTCGTTGCGAGCGTTTGCGGCTGCGGGAACGTCACGGGTCGCTGCGGGCGCATCGGCCAAGGTGGCTTCGTGCGCATCACGAGGCTCGTGGCGAAAGACGCTGCGCACCTCAAGGCCCACGATCAGAGCGGCGACAGCAAGCGTAACAACCACGGCCCGACGTGCGCCCATGCGGAGAGTCGTTAGCGTTCTTTCGCCCATGAATTCCATAAGGAGCGGCGTTTTGTTCTCGTCGCGCGCACGAGGCGCGATCGGTGCCCCGGGCCTCTTGCATCAACGCCCGAGGCCCTGCACCGTGGTGCAATGCAAGGTTCGACGTTTCTTCGGATGGCGGCGGTTGCCCTCGCGGTGTCTGCGCTCGGTTGCGGCAGCTCGGACAATTCGTCGTCTCGCGAGGTGGTCGGTGCCGACGACGCGACGTTCGACATGCCGATTGCCCCGGTCGTTGACCTCGTGAACGATGCCTCCGCGCCCGGCGATGCAGGTGCGGCCTGCGCGGCATACACCAGTGGTTCACTCCTTGAAGCCACCGCCGATGTGAACCTGCGAGCGGGGTCTTCAACGTCCGCGGCGGTGCTCGAGGTCGTGCCCACGGGCGCGGTGGTGACGGTGACCTCAACGGGTTGTGCAGTGAACGGGTTCATCCCGGTGAAGCACGCGGGGGTTTCGGGCTGGAGCTATGCTTCGTATTACCGAGCCTATGTGGCGGCTGGATCGTCATCGGTTGACGCGGGTTCTTCCGCCGGATTCACCCGCGACGACGCGGTCGCACGCGCAAGCAAAGCTGTGGGTTTTGCCTATTGGTGGGGTCATGGCCGCTGGCGGAGCGAAGGCGTGAGGCCTGAATGGGTCGGCACCTGCACCGGCTCATGCCCGAGTTGCACCTTCGCTGGAACGTACGGCGCCGACTGTTCGGGCATGGTCGCGAAGGCGTGGAAGGTTCCCGCATCGAACAGCGACGTGAGCCTCGACTCGCATCCGTTCGGCACCACGCACTTCGTCGCGTCGAACAGCCTCTGGAGCGACGTTTCGCGTGGCGCGCTCCTGAAGGCCGACGCGCTCGTCTACAACCAGAACGGCGCGGGTCACATCATGCTGTACGAGGCCGGAGATGGCTGGGGCAGCGTGACGGCGTACGAGTGCAAAGGGTGTGCGGCGGGCTGCGTGCGCAACGTGCGAAGCGTCAGCAGTGTTTACAAAGGGATTCGGCGCGCAGGCTTTTGAGCCCAGATCCGCGAGCGTCGTCATCGGGCGCTTACGCCTCCGCGGCCGATGCGCGTTGTGGTTTCGACGGAGGCAGCAGCGGGTCGTCGTCCGGGTCCGGGTCCGAGATGTTGCCGGGCGCGAGGCTCGGTCGCGGATCGAACGTGCCCGTGATGAGGCGCGCGCCACGCGCATACGTGATGTAGCTCCAGGCCCAGTTCAGCATCACCGAGATGCGGTTGCGAAAGCCCACGAGAAACCACACGTGGACAAAAAGCCACGCGAGCCAGGCCGCAAAACCGCGAAGCCGCACGCGCCCGCGTTCCGCGACCGCCTTCGAACGACCGATGGTGGCCATCGCACCCTTGTCGACGTACCGAAAGCGCGAGGGACGGCGACCGCCGCTCGACTCCCGATAGATGAGGTCTGCAACGAATCGACCTTGTTGAAGTGCCACCGGGCTCACCCCGGGCAGCGTGCGATCGCCGTCGATGAACGCCGCAACGTCGCCGATCGCGAACGCCCACGGGTGCCCAGGAAGCGAGCAGTCGGGGCGAACGCGGACACGCCCACTGCGATCGAGTTCGGTGCCAAGAGCCGCGGCAAGGGGGCTCGCTGCGACGCCGGCGCCCCAGAGCACCGTTGCGGCTTCCACGCGTTCGCAGCCCAAGTCGAGGCCCATGGCGTCGATGTTCGAGACCGAGACGCCCGTGCGTACTTCGACGCCGATTCCTTCGAGCTGTGCGACGGCTGCCCGCGATGTTTCCTCGGAAAACGCAGTCAAAATGCGCGGCGCCATTTCGATGAGGAGTACACGTGTCTTCACGGTATCAATGCGTCGAAACTCGGTTGCGAGCACCGTCCGCGCAAGCTCCGCTACGGCTCCCGCGAGCTCCACGCCGGTCGGGCCACCACCGATGACCGCGAACGTCAGGAGCCGATCGCGTTCAGGTCCGGCGGCCGCACGCTCGGCCCGTTCAAACGCCAAGAGCACGCGCTTGCGAATCTCGAGCGCGTCGTCCAGGGACTTGAGTCCCGGCGCGTGCTCCGACCAGGAGTCGTGGCCGAAGTAATGGTTTTGCGCGCCCGCTGCGAAGACCAGGTAGTCGAACGTCAATTCGCCACCGGCGAGCGCCACCCGATGGTTTGCGAGGTCGATCCCGGTGACCTCCGCAAGGAGCACCGTGGCGTTTGCTTGCCCGCGGAGCACCGACCGGATGGGCGACGCTATTTCAGCAGGAGAGAGCCCCGCCATGGCCACTTGGTAGAGAAGCGGCTGGAAGAGATGGTGGTTCCGCCGGTCCACGAGCGTGATGCGTACCGGCGCGTTCGCCAACGCTTTCGCCGCAGCGAGTCCACCAAAGCCGCCCCCGATAATGACGACGTGCGGAATTTTGCTCGGTTGACGCATGGCGGCAATCTCGCACGGCGGCGCGTCATCGTCTAGGAATTCTTGGTGCGTTGCGTCATGCGCGCAAAAAAAGAGGCCCCCCGTTTCTGGGGAACCTCTTCATGGGAGTCACGGGCTGGAGTCACGCTCCGGCGCGTCGCGCGTCAGGACGCCGAGCCGTCCTCGAATTCGGCGTCGATCACGCCGTCCTTCTTTGCGGCCGCAGGCTCTCCGCCCGGGGGGGCAGCGCCTTCGGTTCCAGGGGCTCCTGGTGCTCCGGCGGTACCTGCATTGTACATCATCTGTGCAATGCGGTGAGACTCCTTCTCGAGCTTCTCGAGGGCAGCGGCGATGAGGTCGTCGTCCTGCTTTTCGACCGCTTCGCGGCCTTCTTTCACGAGGGACTCGAAGGTCGCGATCTCCGCGGCCGGGATCTTGTCCTTGTTCTCGGAGAGCGACTTCTCGAGTTGGTAGACCATGGAGTCGAGCTTGTTGCGGCGCTCGACGGCTTCGCGG
>CAIQDA010000237.1 GCA_903870415.1 uncultured delta proteobacterium | reverse complement strand
CCCCGCCCCGCCCCGCCCCGCCCCGTTCCCGTTCCCGTTCCCGTTCCCGTTCCCTGTCGCCACGCCTGCTTTTCCGCGTCGTTTAAGGCTCGGTCGGATCGCTTGTCGGAGCAACCTCGTGAAGCTCCGCCTCCGCCGCATCGAACCGCGCCTTCGCATCCTCGAACCGCACGGTGTCGTCCGAGAGGTCCTGCATCTCCCCCGGATCGGCAGCGAGGTCAAAAAGCGCGAACCGTCGAGCGGGGTACGCGATGAACTTCATTCCCGGCGATGGCCCGAAGAGGAGCGCTCGCCGCTTCTGTGTGTAGGGCCCCGTCGGCATGTCGATGAGCACGTCACGCTCCCCCGCATGGGCCCCGTCCACGAGGTCATTCAGCAGGCTTTTCCCTGGTCCATCGAAGGACTCGGCAGCTCCAACGAGGTCGAGAATGGTCGGAACAAGGTCGATGTGGCTGCGCTTCTTTTCGACAACGTGGGGCGTCATGCCGGGGACGGCGATGATGAAGGGCACGCGCACGAGGGACTCCCACACCTCCATGCCGTGCCAGCTCATCGCATGATCGTTGAACGCCTCGCCGTGATCGGACGTGACCACGATGGCCCATGGGCGCTTTGAGGGGAACTGAGCAACGGCGGTGAAGATGCGTCCGACTTCGCGATCCGTTGCCCAAACTTCCGCGTCGTAACGCGCGCGCGCCATGGCCCCGCCGCCCTTGCGCGAACCGAGAAAATCCGGGGCGTCCTTGTGCTCGACGTATTGCGCGTGCGGGTCCGAATAATGAAGCCACATGAAGTTGCGTCGCTGCGGGTCCGCTTGCTTTCGAAGCATGCGCAACGCGGCGTTCGTCAGCGCGGCGCTCGTGATGGACGTGTCCTGATCCGACGTTGCGCCTTCCTCGTGCTTCGGCCGCGCGGAAAGATCCCACACGTCAAAGCCTCGCGCGAGACCTGTGCGGAGACTGAAGTAATTCATCGCGGCACCGCCGAGCGTGCGAAACCCCAGCTTTTTCAGTCGCTCCGCGAGCATGAGGTTGCTCTTGCCGTAACGATTGAAGTGGCCACCGTCCCGATCGGTCTCGCTCGGGTAGCGCCCAATCATCATCGGACCGATGCTCTTACCCGTGTAGGATGCAAGCGAATAGGCGCGCGTAAATCGGGTGCCTTTTGCCGCGAGGGCGTCAAGGTTCGGCGTCGCCGATGGCCCAGCAGGCGGTGTGGATTCGTCGAAGCGCAGCGTGTCGATCGTGACGAGGAGCACGTTGACGTCGAGCCCCCAAGGACGCTCCGCCTCTGGAATTCGCCTCACAACCTCCGCTGCCTCGGGCACTTTGTGCGGCGCAGGCAATGCAGCGTCTTTGCCCGAACAATCTTCATCGACGCCATTGCCTGGAATGTCGATCGCATCGGGACCGATGGACTTGTCGCGGTCGTTGCAGTCCCCGCCACCGAAGCGCGACGAGGCGCCGTCGTGATCGCGGTCGAACACGCGTCGAGCGAGGACGAGCTGCATCCGAAACGGCGTTGAGCCGGTGCTGAGAGCTGCGGCGAGCGATGCCCGGCGCTCAAAGGTTCGCTCCCCGCGCACGGCGAGAACGAGCGTTCCCGCGAGGACGATGACCGCTGCGCCGCGAGCCCCACGTCCAGCAATTCGTCTACCCGCGGCGAGACTGCCAAGGTAGGCCGCGAGGGCAACCGCCGCGACGAAACCCACGGGGGACAAGTCAAGCTCGGGCCTCGTGAAGACTCCGAGGATGCCGAGCGGTCCAAACTCGTCGCCACCAGGACCGCCCAGGTGCGCCGACACGACGGCCGCGAGAACGAGCACGACGGCGGTGACGAGCGCCGTGTACGCCGGATTCACCAGCCACAATTTCTTGCCCGCATGCGACGCGAGGAACGCACGAAGCGGCCCTGTGAGCGCAAGCACGAGCAAGACCGCAAGGAGTGTGAGAGCTCCCGCAGCCCACGCGGTGCGGCGTCCCGCGAGGAGGTCGGTCTCCAGCGAAAGTCCTAGGCGCGCGACGTTCGCCACCGCGATGAACCACGCGAATCCCACGAGCAGAACCAGCGGCAATTGCGCCGCGAGCCGCGTGCGCACGAGCATTGGCTCTTCTTGCAGCTCCTGCAGGCGATGAAGCGGGTGCGACGGGATGCCCGGCTCAAGGGCCACCGCCACGAGCGCCACGAGAAGTCCTGCCGCGAGCGCGAACGGAACCTCGGGCGACAGAAGGAGCGCCAGGCGATCGCGCACCGTGCCGCCGGCCGCGCCGAGCGTGAGGGCCGCGATGAGCGCGTGCACGACCGCAACGAGCGCCCCGCCGAGGGCACCCATGAAGAGTCGATCTACGAATCGAACGAGGAATTTCACGTGGTTTGGCGCTTCTTCGCGAGCGGATGCGCTCCGTCATACGCTTTCAAAAGCTGCGTCATCGAAACGTGCGTGTAGCGCTGTGTCGTCGAGAGCGACGCGTGCCCGAGGAGCTCTTGGATCGCGCGCAAGTCGGCTCCGCCTTCGAGCATGTGCGTGGCGCAGCTGTGGCGGAGTGCGTGGGGGTGAAGGTCTGCGCGTCCCGCTCGCTCGGAGCCCGTGCGCTGAACGATGCGCTGCACCGTGCGCGGAGAAATGCGACGTCCGCCCTTGCCGAGAAAGAGCGCCTTTGCGTCCATGAAGCCGCCGGGTCCTGCGAGCTCACTTCGTGACGACAAATACAGGTCGATCGCCTCGCACGCCGGCGGGCCGACGGGCACCATGCGCGTCTTCTTTCCCTTGCCGAGCACCTCCGCGCGACCGCGTTTCAGATCGAGCGCCGAGAGGTCGAGGCCAACGAGTTCCGAAAGACGCAAGCCGGAGCCGTAGAGCACCTCGAGCATCGCGCGATCGCGAAGGGGTACCACGGGAAGAGCCTTCTCGCGGGTGTGAGGCTCTTCGACAACGGCCTTCGCCGCGTCAACGCCAAGCACCGTCGGAAGCGGGCGACGAACACGCGGAGCCTTGAGACTCTCCGCGGGATCTTTCTCGAAAAGGCGACGACGCCGAAGCCAGCGAAAACAGCTGCGAACACTCGCCACCGCACGCGCCACCGACGCCGACGCATGCACGCGCGCGTAGTCCACGAGCCAGCGTCGCAAATGCGCCACGTCCACCGTCTCCATGGCGTCGGCCGCTTCATCGTCGTGGTCGCGAAGCCAAGCCCCGAGCGCATTCAAGTCACGCGCATACGCAGCTTGCGTGTGCACGCTCGCGCGCTTCTCGACCCGAAGCGCTTCGAGGTAGCGGGAGGTGGCCTCGTCGAAAGTCACCGCGCCGCCGCGCCCCCAGAGGCGAGCGCGTCCGAGCGAAGCGCTTCGATGTCCGCGCGCTCTTTCGGAATCGCGGCCGTGAGGTTCTCGTAGCCTGCGGCGGTTACCCGCAAATCGTCTTCGATTCGCACGCCAATGCCGCGCCAACACTCGTCGACGCGCGTGTCGTCCGGACGGAAGTAGAGACCGGGCTCCACGGTCAGCACGCAGCCTTCTTCAAGACGCACAGCTTCGCCGCGGCGGTAGTAGATACCTGCATCATGCACGTCCATGCCGAGCCAGTGGCTCGTGCGATGCACCGTGAACGGCTTGTGCAGGTCTTTGTCGATCACCTCTTCGACTGTTCCTTGCAGAATACCGATATCGAGAAGGCCGCGCGCGATGACCTTGAGACTTGCGTTGTGCACGTCGTCGAGCGTCACGCCTGGACGCACCATCTCGAACGCCGCCGCCTGCGCCGCGAGCACCAGCTCGTAAATCGCAGCCTGCGCCTTCGTGAACGTCGCGCTCACCGGAAAGGTGCGGGTGACGTCGGACGCGTAGAAGTCGAGTTCGCAACCGGCGTCGATGAGCACGAGGTCGCCGGCCGCGAGCGCGCGGTCATTCTCGCGGTAGTGGAGAATCGTCGCGTTTGGTCCCGACGCAACGATGGGCTCGTACGCGTCGCGACGGGAGCCGCCCCGGCGGAAGGCGTGCGCGAGGGCCGCTTCGAGATGGAACTCCGAGAGTCCAGGTGCCGCCGTGCGCATCGCCGCGATGTGGCCTTCGGCAGTGATTTCAGCGGCGCGACGCATGAGCGCGACTTCATGAGCATCCTTCACCCAACGCATCGCATGCAGAATACATGACAGGTCAAGGAAGCGCGTCGGCGCGTCGATCTTGAGCCGCTGCTTCAGGCGCACCTTCGCGAGAGCCGCGAGCACCTTCGCGTCGAACCCGTTGTCGCGACCAAGCGGCCACGCCACCACGTCGGCGTTTGAGAGCAGCTCCACGAGACCGTCGTCGAGGCTGTCGATCGTCCGCGCGTTCGCTGCGCCGAAGCGTTCCTTCGCGCCGTCGAGGCCCGCGCGCAGTCCGTCCCATTGCTCGCGCTCAGGGTTTCGCGGGCGATTGAAGAGCTCGTACGAGCCGCCTTGGGTCCTGAGCACCGCCACGGACTCGGGCTCGTCGAAGCCCGTAAGCCACGCAAAGTCGCTGCCTGAGCGGTACGGATGCTCGACGTCGTGGTTGCGTGCGAAGACCTTCGCGTTTGGCAAGAGCGCCACCACTCGGTCACCCTCGGACTCGAGCGCTGCGAGAACTCGGGCGCGGCGCGAAGCATGGACGGCGGCGTCGAAGGACGGTGTCAGAGCCATGGATCGTGCCTAGCGTGAAGTGTTGACCAATCCCAGGCGCTCGCGCGGGGGTGCCTGCGACTGGCGAGCAACGATAAGGCGGCCGCCGCGTGGAACAAAGTTCCTCGAACGTCACGCCGAAGGACCGCCGTCGGAACGCAGCGCGGCCACAAGTCGATCGCGATGCTCCGGAGCCATCACCACGCGTACGCGCCGAATGGAGGCTCCTGCAATGCGCTCAAGAAGGAACGAGACCTCCCGCAGCGGCCTCGCAGGCCCCTTCGCAAAAAGCACCATCATCGGGTCGTCGCTCGGCTCGTTGAAGGGAACGACGATCGCCTCGTCGAGATGCACGTCGTACGTCTCGTCCCCGCCCGCCTCGCGAACGACCGTTTGCGCGTGAGCGAGGAGCGCACCCATGCTCGCGGGCTTCGCATCTTCCCCGAAGATTTCCAGCGTTTTGAACAGCGCTCGCGAACGCAGGCGCGCGCACAGGTTGGAGAGAATGGGATCGGCATCACGCTCCCACGCGTGCATCGCCGTCGTCAGCCACGCGTCGTCGAGCTCGAGGTACGCCCCGAGCGTTGGCCGAGTTCCGAGGGCGGCCTCACGAAGCGCCGCGGGAAAATGATCGGGCGTGTGCCCCTGTTGATGACGCTCAACCGCGCGACGAATAACCGCACGCACCATCCACTCGGCCGCACGCGTTGCCTTGTGCAGGTAGACCTGCTGAAACATGAAGAGACGCGCGATGAGAAACGCCTCGATCGCAGGCAATCCCTTGGCGCCGTCGATCGCGAGTTCGGGACCGCGATGAGGCGCATCGTGCACGAGAAGGCTTCGCAAGAGCCACGGAAGGTCGAAGTCGCCGTAGCGCACACCGGTCGCATGCGCGTCGCGGAGCAAGTAGTCGCAACGGTCGATGTCGAAGAGCCCCGACACCGAGTGAGCGAGGTACGGCAAGCGATGCTCTCCACGCACAAGGGCCGCGACGCGCTCGGCGGTGCCCTCGGCTTGGGCCTCAAGAATGCGGTGCACATCGGTGCCTGAATCGCGAACGATCGCGTCCGTCCAGTGTTCGTGCTTCGGCAACCCGGGGACTGACTCTTCGAACAGGTGCGAAAGCGGACCGTGGCCCACGTCGTGAAGAAATGCAGCCGCGACCGCTTCGCGAGCGTCGCGCGGGGTGATGCGATGTTCGACCGGAAGCATGTGCTCGATCGATCGCAGCCGATCGAGGAGCAGCGTCATCACGTGGGCGGCACCGATGGCGTGAGCAAAGCGCGTGTGCTCGGCCCCAGGAAACGCGAGCGACGTGAGCCCGAGTTGGCGAATGCGACGCAGGCGTTGAACCTCCCGCGCGTCGAGCAGCCGCGGCACCAGGCACGATTCGGGCGCTTCGAACGAAACGAGCCCATGAACCGGATCACGGAGAATCATGCGGCGCACGGTAGCGGGCCTGCGCACGCGATGCGAGCCCGTATCCATACGACGCCAAGACCACGCCCCTAAGGCGTATGGACGAATCGGCTCAACGCGAAAAAAAACGGAACTCGCAAGAGCTCCGTTTCTCGTCACCGCCGGTGCGCTCTCACTGAGGCGCGCCGCAGCTGATCCACTTGAGAATGCGCGTTTTCGTCGCCGACGCGAGACCGCTTGGGGGCATGCTGCCGCTGTTGATGCGCGACTGCACCGAACTCTTTGACGCGTTGAAGGTGCTGAAGCTGTTGCCGAAAGCGTGGCCGTGGCAGCCGTCGCAGTTCTGCTGAAAGAACGACTTCGCGTAGTTCGCGTAGGTGTCCGTGGTGCATGCGGCAGCGCCCGCGTCACGGGTGCTGGTGCCCGCGTCCACCGGAGGCGTCGATCCGCTGCACGCTTGCGAGGTCGGGTAGCACGCGGTGCCGGTGGTCTGTCCCGCGCTATTTTGCAGGTTAAAGCAGCTGTTGCCCGCGCCGCACTGGGCGCTCGAGGTGCACGGACCGGCCGCGCAATGGCTCTGCACGCAGAAGTTCCCGGTGCCGCAGTCGGCGTTCGCGCTGCACGCCTGGCAAATGACCGCCGTGTTCAAGGAGCCTGTGCTCCCGCCGCCGGTGCCCGCGTCAGGCGTCGATGACCCGCCGCCGCTGAGCCCGTCGCATCCTTGAATCTCCGACGCACAGCTTTGATTCGCGCACGTGTCGAAGGCCGCTTGCGTCTGGGCGCTTGCGCAGTTCGTGTTCAAGCAGCTGTTGAGGGCGCCAAACTGAGACTGGCCCGCGGAGCTACCGCCGTCGACACAGGTCTGCTCGCACGCGGTGTCGCCGTTCGCGCAGTTGTTCATGCAGGTGACAATGTCGCCGCAGGTCGACGTGCCCGAAACCGTGCCGCCGCCCGTGGTGGTGCCCCCTCCGCCGCCCGCGCCCGTTCCAGAGCCTGCGTCCGCGCCGCCACCGGTGCCCGTGCCTCCCCCCGTCCCCGTCCCGCTTCCCGCATCGGCGGTCGCAGAACCGGCGTCGCTGTGGGGTGTCGAGGCCGACGGCGACAGGCCGTCCGAGGAACTCGTGGCGGCACCACAAGCGGCGAGAAGACTGACGAGAAGAGCCGCAGCGGGCTTGGCAAAAGATGAGCGCATGGCCAGCCTCACTCGTCGAGCCCCGTCGGCCTCGCAACGCGCCAACGCGTTTTGTCGAGCGATGTTCAAGCCCGCTTGACCTCGACAGTCCCGCTGAATTCACGCCAACGGAATACGCGGTAACTCCGAGACTCGTCTGCGCAAGACGTGCGTCGTCCCGCCAAAAGTCGACGGTGATTGACGTTAACGTCAACGTCACATACGTCTCGATTCCAGCACCGATGCCCACGTCGACACGCGAACGCACGTTCACGATCTCCGAACTCGCGAAAGAGTTCGGCATCACGACGCGCACCATCCGCTTCTACGAGGACATGGGCCTTTTGCAGCCCGCGCGACGCGGCACCGCTCGCATCTTCACCCCCGGCGACCGCACGACCATCAAGCTCATCTTACGCGGAAAGCGCCTCGGCTTTTCGCTCCTTGAGAGCAAAGAGATGATCGAACTCTACGACCCGGCGAGCGGGAACGTGACCCAGCTCAAGACGCTTCTCGATAGGCTCACGGAGAAACGCGCGGTGCTCGAACAACAGCTCGAAGACATCCGCGTCATGCACCTTGAGCTCGACGACGTGGAGCGACGTTGCCGCGACGCGCTCCGTGCCGCCGCCCCAAAACGCGCGCCGAAGGCCTCGCGCAAGACCCCCAAGAAGACCTCGCGAACCTCAGGAAAAAAGCCATGATCGCCAACTACCGTACCCTCCGCTTCGGCCACGACGAGACCATCGACGCGCTTCGCGAGACGGTGCACAAGTTCGCGCAGAAAGAGATCGCCCCGCGCGCGGCCGACATCGATCACGCGAACCTCTTTCCGATGGACCTCTGGCCGAAGCTCGGCGCGCTCGGCATCCTCGGCATGACCGTCAGCGAAGAGTACGGCGGAGCCGGCCTCGGGTACCTCGCGCATGTCATCGCTGTCGAAGAGATATCGCGCGCGTCTGCGGCCATCGGCCTCTCGTACGGTGCGCACTCGAACCTCTGCGTGAACCAGATTCACCGCAACGGAAATGCTGATCAAAAGCAGCGTTATCTGCCGAAGCTCGTCACGGGCGAGCACGTCGGCGCCCTTGCGATGAGCGAGCCTGGCGCGGGCTCCGACGTCGTGAGCATGAAGCTCCGCGCCGACAAGCGCGGCGACAGGTACGTGCTCAACGGCAACAAAATGTGGATCACGAACGGGCCCGAGGCGAGCACCTTCGTCGTCTACGCCAAGACCGACGTGACTGCGGGCCATCGCGGCATCACCGCCTTCATCATCGAGCGCGACTTCAAAGGGTTCAGTCGCGCACAGAAGCTCGACAAGCTCGGCATGCGCGGGTCGAACACCTGCGAACTCGTCTTCGAAGACTGCGAAGTGCCTGAGGAAAACGTTCTCGGCAAGGTGGGCGACGGCGTCCGCGTTCTGATGAGCGGCCTTGACTACGAGCGCGTCGTTCTCGGAGGAGGGCCCGTGGGCATCATGCAGGCGTGCCTCGACGTGGTGCTGCCCTACGTGCACGAGCGCAAGCAATTCGATCAGCCCATCGGCGAGTTCCAGCTCATGCAGGGCAAGCTCGCGGACATGTATGTTGCATGCAATGCGGGCCGCTCGTACCTCTACGCGGTCGCGAGCGCCTGCGACCGCGGCGAAGTCGACCGCAAGGACGCGGCGGGCTGCCTTCTCTATACCGCGGAGAAAGCCACGCAAATGGCGCTCCAAGCCATTCAGTGCCTTGGCGGCAACGGCTACATCAACGAGTACCCCACCGGGCGCCTTCTGCGCGACGCGAAGCTCTACGAAATCGGCGCGGGCACCTCCGAGATTCGCCGCATGCTCATCGGCCGCGAACTTTTCAAAGAATCGACCTGAGTCGAAGGAAGCCCCATGCCCGTTCTCACTTCTTCGATCCACACCTCGTCGCCCGAGTTCCACGAGAATGCGCGTCAGATGCGCGCGCTCCTCGACGAGGTCGAAAGCCTCTACTCACGCGTGCGCGAAGGCGGCGGCGCCGAGGCAAATGCCAGGCATAAGAGCCGCGGAAAGCTTCTCCCTCGCGAACGCGTCGCTCGTCTTCTCGACCCGGGCTCACCGTTTCTCGAACTCTCGCCCCTCGCGGCGCACCAGGTCTACGGCGAAGACGTTCCGGCAGCAGGCGTCGTGGCAGGCATCGGCCGAGTGAATGGTGTAGAGTGCATGATTGTGGCCAACGACGCCACGGTGAAGGGCGGAAGCTACTACCCGCTCACGGTGAAGAAGCACCTGCGGGCGCAGACCATCGCGGATCAGAATCGCCTTCCTTGCATCTACCTCGTGGACTCGGGCGGTGCGAACTTGCCCCGCCAGGACGAGGTTTTTCCCGATCGAGAGCACTTCGGGCGCATCTTCTTCAACCAAGCGAACATGTCCGCGAAGGGCATTCCGCAGATCGCCGTCGTCATGGGCTCGTGCACCGCAGGCGGCGCGTACGTGCCTGCGATGGCCGACGAGAGCATCATGGTGAAGGACCAGGCGACCATCTTCCTCGCAGGTCCGCCTCTCGTAAAAGCCGCAACCGGCGAAGAGGTCACGGCAGAAGAACTCGGCGGCGCCGACACGCACACGCGCACCTCGGGAGTCGCCGATCACTACGCACTCCACGACGAACACGCCTTGCAGATTGCACGCGATTGCGTCGCCCGCCTCAATTGGCGAAAGAGCATCGATCTCGACCTGCGCCAGCCCGTGGCTCCGAAGTACGATCCGAAGGAAATTCACGGCGTTGTACCGCTGCAGCTCCGTCAGCCTTACGACGTTCGCGAGATCATCGCGCGCACGGTCGATGGCAGCGAGTTCGACGAATTCAAGGCCCTCTTTGGCACCACGCTCGTGTGCGGCTTTGCTCGCATCGAGGGCTACCCGGTGGGCATCGTCGCGAACAACGGCATCCTCTTCTCGGAGTCCGCGCAGAAGGGTGCACACTTCATCGAACTCTGCGCCCAGCGCCGCATTCCGCTCGTGTTCCTCCAAAACATCACGGGCTTCATGGTCGGCAAAAAGCACGAGGCTGGCGGCATCGCGAAGCACGGCGCAAAGATGGTCATGGCGGTGTCGTGCGCCCAGGTCCCGAAGTTCACGGTCATCATCGGCGGCAGCTTTGGTGCGGGAAATTACGGCATGTGCGGCCGTGCCTACGACCCGCGCTTTCTCTTCATGTGGCCCAACGCGCGCATCTCCGTCATGGGCGGAGAACAAGCGGCGGGCGTGCTCATGGAGGTGAAGCGCGCGGCCGCGAAGAAGAAGGGCCAGACCATGGATCCCGAAACCGAAGCGGCCTCACGAAATGAGATCGTTGCAAACTACAACGAGATGGGGCACCCGTTTTACTCAAGTGCCCGACTCTGGGACGACGGCATCATCGACCCGGCCGACACGCGCCGCGTGCTCGGTCTTGCCATCAGCGCCTCGCTCAATGCGCCCGTTCCGGAAACGAAGTTCGGCGTCTTCAGGATGTAAGGAACGGCCATGTTTTCCAAGATTCTCATTGCGAACCGGGGCGAAATTGCCTGCCGTGTCATCCGTACCGCCAAGCACCTTGGGGTGAAGACCGTCGCCGTTTACTCGGACGCGGACACCCGCGCGCTCCACCGCCTCGAGGCGGACGAGTCCGTGCACCTTCCAGGCAACTTGCCTCGCGAGACGTATCTCGTGATGGAGAAGCTCCTCGCCGCGGCAAAGGCCACAGGGGCCGAAGCCATTCACCCGGGCTACGGTTTCTTGTCCGAGAACGCGACCTTCGCGAGAGCGGTGCGAGACGCCGGCCTCGTGTTCATCGGTCCGTCGCCCGAGTCCATTTCGGCGATGGGGTCGAAGTCGGCCGCGAAGATCCGCATGGAAACGGCCAAGGTTCCGCTCGTTCCCGGGTACCACGGTGCCAACCAAGACGACGCGACGATCCTCGCGGGCGCGAAGGCCATCGGGTTTCCGGTTCTTCTCAAAGCGACGGCGGGCGGTGGCGGCAAGGGGATGCGCGTCGTGGAGAGCGAGGCAGCCTTCTCCGATGCGCTCTCGGGCGCACGGCGCGAAGCCACGAGTTCGTTCGGCGACGCAACGATGCTCGTCGAAAAGTACCTCGCGCGACCGCGGCACGTGGAGGTGCAGGTCTTCTGCGACAGGCACGGAAACGGCGTCTACCTCTTCGAGCGCGACTGCTCGATCCAGCGCCGACATCAGAAAATTGTCGAGGAAGCGCCCGCTCCGCACTTGTCGGCAGAACTGCGTGCGCGCATGGGCGAGAGCGCCGTTCAAGCGGCGAAGGCCATCGCCTACGAGGGCGCGGGAACCATCGAGTTTCTCCTCGATGAAGACGGCTCTTACTATTTCATGGAGATGAACACGCGCCTTCAGGTCGAGCATCCGGTGACGGAAGCGATCGTCGGCGAGGACCTCGTCGAGTGGCAACTGCGCGTGGCGAGCGGCGAGCGGCTTCCAAAGCTTCAGCACGAGCTTGCGATTCACGGGCACGCGATCGAGGTGCGCCTGTGCGCGGAAGACGCGGAAAATAACTACCTTCCGAGCACCGGCACGCTCAAGCTCATGCGCATTCCGCACCTTGGCGATGGCGTTCGCCTCGACACGGGCGTGCGCGAAGGCGATGCGGTGACGCCGTTCTACGATCCGATGATCGCGAAGCTCATCGCCCACGGCGCCACCCGTGACGAGGCGGCAACGAAGCTCGCGCGCGCGCTCGAACAGTTTCGCATCGCCGGCCTCAAGACGAACGCGGCACTCCTTCATCGCGTCGTATCGAGCGCTCCGTTTCGCGCAGCCGACCTCGACACGCGCTTTCTTGAGCGCAACGCGCACGTGCTCAAAAGCGACGAGTCCCTGCGTTTTCAGGGAGCGCAGCTCGCGTCCATGTTCATCGCAGCGTCGACGTCACCGGTGCCGTCCGCCACGGGCAACGACACGCACTCGCCGTGGGCTCACGTCGATGCGTGGGAGCCGGTCGGTCCTCGCCGCATCCCCGTGATGGTTGAAGACAAGGGCGTTCCGCAACGCTTCTCCCTCGTCGACGAGGGCCAGGGTCGCTTCGCCATTACCCACGGCCCAAAGGTCACCGCGGGGTCTCTTGCACCGGGGGTGCATGTGGATGCACCTTACACCTATCGGCTCGGTGACACCGTGGGCACGGTTTACGTTCATCGCGTAGACGACGCGATCTGCGTCTTTTTGCAGGGCGAGAACATCACCCTCGACTTGCCCGCCCTACGCTTCGACGGCAAGGACCCGGGGACAGGTGACTTCAAAGCACCGCTTCACGGACGTGTGGTCGCGCACCTCGTTGCGCCGGGTGCGAGTGTCCAAGCGGGAACGCCCGTCATCGTGCTCGAGGCCATGAAGATGGAGCATCAGATTGTGGCTCCCGCAGCGGGCACCGTGACGGCGTTCCTCTGCGCCGAGGGAAGCCTCGTCGAAGATGGCACGCTCTTGCTCACGTTCGAGAAAGCGCCGCCCGCCGCGAAGTGAGTTTGCTTCGAGAGGCGCGAACCCTCCTTCACAAGCGTCGCCGACCCGCGCGACCTTTCAAGGCAGCGGTTCGAGCGCGTCAATGGCGTTCGCCGGAGCGGAAAGCGCGGGCGGCGGCGGGGGTTTGGGAATTTCCTCGACCTTGTTCGGCGGCGGAGCCGGCGGCGCGGTGGAAGGCTCGGCCTCGTCATCGCGAGCGTCGTTGGCCTCATCACCGCGACCATCGTCCCGCAACGGGTCGTCCGAGGTCTCGTGGTCCGGCGCGCTCGCCCAGGAGCCTTCGCGCCAAACCCACGCGCCATTCGTCCATACCCAGTGCGCCGGAATCCACACCTCACTCGGCTCTGGCGGCATCGACCACAGGCCCGGCGTCCAAAGGTAGCTGCGCTCGCGCCAATACCAAGACCCGGGAATCCAAACGAACGCCGTGCCGACGGCAGCTTGGTAAAACCCTTGCCTGTAGAATCCGCGTCCGTAGCGCGGTCCGCGGTAACCGTAAGGCCCTCGGTACGGCACGCGCGGCGGAGTGATGACGGCGTGCCACCCGAAGCCGTGGCCACTCGGGCGCGCGATGACGAAGGGGCCTCGACGGATGGGCGCGTAACTTCGACCCGGGCTTCGGCTGGGGCCACCCCTTCGCGCACCGGAAGTGCCGCTGTGAGAGCCGCCGCGACCGCCGCCTCGTCCGCCCCCGCCACGACCGCCGCGCGCATCCGCCGCGCCCACGAACGCGAGCATCGCGAAAATGACGAAACACCTGGTCCATTTGCTGCGCATCGTCGCCTCCGAGCCAAAGCGGCACGCCATGGAACTTAGCGCCTTTTCGCAAGCGCGCGTGTCGATCCGGTAGGCCTGTCGTTCCGGTGACGCGCGCCCCCGTGAGGCTCTCATCGATGCCGCTGTCTACCGCAGCTCCCTCCTGCGATCGTGAGCGCCACGATGGCGAAGAAACGCGTTCTACACACGTCCGACTGGCACCTGGGCCAAACGTTTCACGGCTTCGATCGCCGTTTCGAACACGAGCGCTTTCTCGCGTGGCTGCTTCAGACGATCACCGCACACGAGATCGATGCACTCTTCATCTCCGGCGACGTGTTCGATACGGCGAATCCGTCGACGGCGGCGCAACGCCTGTGGTTTGAATTTCTAGGACAATTGCTGGTACTTCGTCGCTCGTGTGACGTGGTCGCCATCGCGGGCAATCACGATTCCGGTGCCGGGCTTGAGAAGACCGATGCGCTCACGAAGAGCCTCGGACATCACGTGCTCGGATCGGTGCGCGACGCCGCAGGAGAGTTCGATCCGCAGCGCCTCGTCATTCCTCTCGGAGCTCGCGATGGGGCTGCGCCGTGGGGTTACGCGGCGGCGATTCCGTTCTTGCGACCGGACGATCTGGGCAGCCTCTCCGAGCTTCAACAGGAGAACGCGTTCGAGGTCCTCACGCGAAAGCGTCATGAGGCTATCTTTGCAGCCCTTCGCGACGTTTCACACGAGGGGCATGCGCGCTTCGCCCTCGCGCACGGCGTCGTCGGTGGCGAGACCCATCGCTCCGCGGAGAGCGAGCGAGACCTTCGCATCGGCAACGTGGAGTCGATGCCCGTGGACATGTTCCCAGCAGACCTGACGTATGTGGCGCTCGGTCACTTGCACCGGCCGCAGCGCGCAGGACGCCGAGACTCTGTGCAGTATGCAGGTTCACCCCTGCCGCTTCACGTGAGCGAGGCGGACTACGCGCACCGGGTCGTCGTCGTCACGGTGCAGGGCAGCGCGGTGCTTTCCCAAGAGAATATCCGCGTTCCCAAGGTCGTTGCCGTGGTGCGCGTGCCCGAAGGAAAGCGAGCCGCGACCCCCGACGAAGCCCTGCTCACGTTGCGCGCCTTGCGTGACATGAGCGCGGTGCCTGCCGAGGAGCGACCTTACCTTGAAGTACGCTACCGCCTTGAGTCGCCGCGCCCGGCGTTCCCGCAAGAGGTGGCCGATGCCATCGATGGAAAGGGCTACCGCCTCACGGTCGTTCGTGCGGAGCGTGAGACCGAGCTTGCCCGTGCGCAGGACTTCGCCGCCGAGGACGCGTCGCTTCTAAGCTTCACGCCGGAAGAGGTTTTTCGCGAGTTTTATCGAAGAAAGTATCCAACGTCGGTGCCATCCGAAGCGCTTCTCCAGGCCTTCGGCGCGCTCGTCGATGGGGTGCTCACCGAGCAGGTGCCCTCGTGAGGATCCTCTCCATCGCGGGCAAGAACCTCGCAAGCTTGGCGAAACCGTTTGTCGTCGACCTGCAAGCAAAGCCGCTCTCGGTCACGGGCCTCTTTGCGATCCTCGGCCCCACAGGCTCGGGCAAGTCAACGATCCTCGACGCGCTCTGCCTCGCGCT
>CAIQDA010000236.1 GCA_903870415.1 uncultured delta proteobacterium | reverse complement strand
TTGCCCTTGAACGGGTGCAGCAGCGCGGGGATCTTTCCCTCGGCGATGACGAAGTCGCGGGCCTCCGTTCCGGTGTATTCGATGTGTGCACGCGTCGTGTCGAAGTGCGTGTTGTTAGGGATCATTTTGCCCGCGCCGCCGATGAGGCCGAAGAGAATCTTCTCGGCTGCGCGACCCTGGTGCGTTGGCAGCACGTGGGGCATTCCCGTGAGGTCCCCGACCGCCTGCTCGAAGCGGCGGAACGAAGGGCTGCCGGCGTATGATTCGTCGCCGCGCTGAATGCCTGCCCACTGCTCGGCGGACATGGCGCCGGTGCCGGAGTCGGTGAGGAGGTCGATGAGCACGTCTTCGGACGCGATGCCGAAGAGGTTGTAACGGGCGCTCTTCAAGATGGCGTCGCGCTCCGCAGCGGTGGTCATGCGGATCGGTTCAACGGACTTGATCTTGAAGGGTTCGATGATCGTTTTCATAGGCTTCTCGCTCGCGGCTGCGTAACGGCTCGCGCCATCGTCCGCAACGCAATTCCGCCGCCCGATCGGTCGGAAATTTTCACCACTTCGTTCGACTTTCCTTCCCGTCTGTCAAGGCTCCGATACCGTCGACGAATGAACGCTGTCCCGCCGCCGTACCGCTCCGGTCTCTTCGCGCCCGTCGAAGGCGAATGCGCTGAGGAAGCCCTCCAAGTCGTCGCCGGCGAGGTGCCGAGGGAGCTCTTCGGTGACTTCGTGCGCAATGGGTCGAACCCGCGTTTCGAGCCCACGGGCCGGTACCACTGGTTCGACGGCGACGGCATGGTGCACCGGGTGCGCTTCGAAAACGGGCAGGCGCATTACATGCGACGCTACGTTCAGACCGACGGCTTCAACGCCGAGACGGCCGCAGGGGCAGCGCTCTGGGGAAGCTCGACAGAACGCCCTGATTTCACGCGCAAAGATGCGCCGTTCAAGAACACCGCGAACACGGATGTGACGTTCCACAACGGCAAGCTTCTCGCGCTGTGGTGGCTCTCCGGCGAGGTGTACGCGCTCGACCCGCACACGCTCGACACCCTGGGCCGCGAAGAGTTCGGTGCCGGGCTTCGCAGCGTTTCGGCGCACCCCAAAGTCGACCCGCGCACGGGCGAACTCCTCTACTTCGACTACCAAGCGCGAGGCCCGTTCCTCTCGACGGGCATCGTGAGTCCCGAGGGCAAGGTGTCGCACCACACGGAGATTCCCCTCGACGGACCGCGCCTGCAGCACGACATGGCGTTCACGGAAAACCACGTGATTCTCTTCGACATGTCGATGCAGTGGGACCCGGAGGAGCTGAAACGCGGACGCACGAAGGTGGGCTACTTTCGCGACAAGCCCGCGCGCATTGGCGTGCTCCGCCGTGGTGCAGCCGGAGAAACGATTCGCTGGTTCTCCGTGGATGCATTCTACATGTACCACGCCATCGGCGCGTATGAAGAGGGAAGCCGCATCATCCTCACCGGGTGCCGCATCGACAATCCGGTCGCGGACCCGACGCGGACCGAAGACGTGCCGACCATCGGCTTCCTTCGCCTCGAACCGAAGCTTCATCGGTGGGAGCTCGACCTCGCGACGGGCTTGGCCACCGAACGAAGTCTCGACGACAATCTCGGGGAATTTCCTCGCATGGACGATCGCTTCGGGGGAGCCGCGTTTCGCTACGCCGCCATGCCCACCATCGCGCGGACCGAGGCTTCGCTGCTCTTCGACGGCGTCGATGTCTACGACCTCGCAAAGGACTCGAAGGCCTCGCACCGTTACGGCGAAGGACGGTTCGGGGGCGAGCTCGTGTTTGCGCCGCGCACTCCGGGTGGCGACGAGTTCGACGGGTGGCTCGTGACGTTCGTGGTCGATAGAGTTTCGGACAGCGCCGAAGCTTGGGTTCTCGACGCGAAACACGTTGAGGCCGGGCCCGTCGCGCGACTCCGTATTCCCGCACGAATTCCAATCGGTTTTCACGCCGATTGGGTTCCAGGATGGAAACTCCCGGCGCACCCATGAGCGGAACGGTCTTCGTCGCCGGAGGGGCGCAGAGCGACTTTGCCAGGGTGCTCGCACGCGAGGGAACATCCCTTGAGGCCCTCGTCGCCGAGGTCGGGCAAGCAGCCTTGCAGAATGCACGTATCGATGCACGCCACGTGGGGGCCGTTCACGTGGCGAATTTCGTGGCCGAGTTGTCCACAGGACAGGGCCACTTGGGGCCGCTCGTGGCGTCATCGATTCCGGGGCTCGAAGGGTTGCCTGCCGCGCGTCACGAGGGGGCCTGCGCGTCGGGAAGCCTCGCGATTTTAGCGGCCAGCGCGGAGCTTGAGGCCGGTCGCGCCGACGTCGCACTCGTGCTTGGTCTCGAACAACTGCGCGCGCGTCCCGCGCTTGAGTCCGTGGCCCACTTGGGGGCTGCGGCCTGGGTGCCTCATGAGACCGACGGGCGCCGGTTCGTGTGGCCCGAGCTTTTTGCAGAGCTTGCAGAATACACATTCGAACGGACCTCGCTGCGACGCGAACATCTCGCCGCGCTGGGCCGAATGGCTTTTGCACGCGCGAAGGCAAACCCGCTCGCACAGACACGAAACTGGGTGCTCCCGCTCCACGCGTTCGATGCGAACGATGTGGATAATCCCTTGGTGGCAGCACCTCTCCGTCGCCACGACTGCAGCCAGCTCACCGACGGGGCTGCCGCGGTGGTGCTTGTGTCGTCGCGGGCGTCGCACCTCTTGCCGCCAGGGCTGCACGCACGCATCGCGGGTTATGGTCACCGCAGCGACGCGCTCGACCTCGCTCCCAAGCTCCGTCGTGGAGGGCCCTACGTGTTCCATGCACTGCGCCAAGCGGCGGTCGACGCTTACGCGCGCGCCGGGTGCGATGCGGGCGGGGTACAAGTTGCAGAGGTTCACGATTGCTTCACCGTGAGCCACGCGCTCGCGCTCGAGAGCCTTGGATTCGCGTCTCCTGGCGACGCGGCCACGCTCATTGAAGCCATGGAAAAAGACTCGTATTCAGGGCCAACAGTCAACGCCTCGGGCGGGCTCATCGGCGTCGGACATCCGGTTGGGGCCACGGGCATTCGGATGGTTCACGACGTCGCAAGGCAGGTGCGCGGCCTCGCCGAGGCGTTCCAAGTACCCAAGACGCGTCGGGGCATCACGTCGAACCTTGGGGGCAGCGGCGCGACCGCGGTGAGCTTCGTGCTCGAGCAAGTCGGATGATGCGCGAGGCGGTGGTTGTCGATGCGGTGCGCACGCCGCGGACCCGAGCGGGCAAGGGAGCGTACCGTGACGTGAGGTCCATCGACCTTCTCGTCAGTGCCGCCGAGGGGCTCCTTGCGCGCATCTCGCTCGATAAAAACCTCGTGACGGACGTCATCATCGGGTGCGCGACGCAGGTGCGCGATCAGGGGGCGAACCTCGCGAAAGTCGCGGCCGTCTATGGCGCCTTCGCACCAAACGCGAGCGGCGTCACCGTGAACCGATTTTGCGCTTCGGGCCTTGAGGCTCTTCATCAAGCGGCGGCGGCCGTCGTTTTTGGTTCGTCCGACGCGGTGTTCGCGGGGGGCGTTGAGTCGCTCTCACGTGTGCCGATCTTCGCCGACGAGGGCGCATGGTTTTACGACGCGGACGTGGCGGCGCGCGCGTACGGAGTCCCGCTCGCGGTTGCGGCCGATCGCCTTGCCTACGAGGAAAAGATCACGCGCGAGGCTCTTGAGGAATGGGCGCTCGCGAGCCATGCGCGTGCGGTGTCCTCGTTGCGTCCGCGGTCTGAGCGCCTCGTGGACGTGCGCGCCCGTGGAGAGTTCGTGGCAGCCGACGATGAAGGTCCGCGCGCGAAGCTCACGGCGGAGAAGCTTGCATCCCTCACGTGTCTTCGCGACGAGGCGAACGCGCGTCACACGGTTGCAACCTCTCCGGGCTTGGTCGATGGCGCCGCGATGGCGCTCGTGTGTGAACGCTCGTTCGCCGAGCGACACGCGCTTCCCATACGCGCTCGAATCGTTGGGGTTTCCCATGGAGTCGTCGATCCCGAGGTCATGCTCACGGGCATGGTTCCCGCGGTTCGTTCGCTGCTCTCTCGTGGTTCGCTCCAGGCGTCCGAGGTGGCCGTCTATGAGCTGAATGAGTCGTTCGCGGCTCCGGTGGTCCATGCGGTTCGCACCCTTCGGATCGATGAAGCGCGGGTGAATGCGCGGGGCGGAGCGCTTGCACTCGGACATCCCCTTGGCGCCACCGGCGTCGCGTTGCTGTCGACGGTGCTCGACCGCTTTGACGCGGGCGAGGGGCCCCACGCTGTTATCGCGATTCCAGGAGGTGCGGGCCTTGCGATGGCGCTGCACCTGATGCGTTGTGACTAGGGAAAAAGCTACACGTCAGCGCAACACGCTTGCGGCGAAGATGAGCTGCGCGCCGAAGTAGAGCGGCAGTCCCCAGAGGCGATTCGACACGTTCTTCACGACGAACTGTTGCCGCGCCACCGCGAGATCGGACACGAAGAACATGAGGGCTGCGACCACGATGCTTGGCGCAGGTGCGTGTCCATACGTGCCGACGGCGCACACGACCATCGCGCTGATGACGGTCATGTAAGCGATGACCGGTGCACGCATCGGCCCGTCCACGTGCGGCAACAGCCATCGCGAGACGGGAACGGCGACGAGCATCACGAGCGGCACCATGCCGATAGCGAAAGGCAGGGATATGCCTCGCAAAATGAACGCGACGACGAACGCGACGTGGCCAAGGAGAAACGCTCCGAGGCCGCCGAGGAACGCCGCATTCGTCTTGCGCATGAGCGCGAGGTCACCGACGAGCGAGAGAAACAGCGCCGCGAGAAACGCGCGAACAGCGGGGGCCTCGCTTCCGTTTGCGGTGTGCACACCGAGCCAAACGAAGGCGAGGGACGCGGCGGGTTTGCCGACCCACTCGGCGACTTTCAGGGAAGACCTGTCGGCGAGGAAGCATCCTGCGATTCCAAGTGTGGTGACGACGCATGCGATCGCGAACGGGGACAACACAGAATCCATCTGGGATTTGTCTCGCGAAAGCGCCGTGCTTGCAAGCGACGCAGGCGGGCGTATCGACGTTGCGTCGCAGCGGCACGTCGTCGATACTCGGCGGCCATGGTCGATGCTCCAGACAGCGTGACGGCGAAGGTGGGCGATGCGCAGATGATCGCGCGGCTCTTGCTCATTCGCGATTTCGCCGAGGCCATCGGGGCCGACGATGTCGTGACTCCCCGCGAGTACACGTTCCTTCGTCAGAAGGTCGCCGAGCTCATCACGCTCGACGAAGGCGAGTCGGTCGACGTGCTGACCCGACACGCCATTCGGCTCTTCGCTCCCCAGGCAAAACCCGAGGCGTTGGCCACGTTGATGCTTCGGGTGGCGAAGCTCAAGTCGAGCATCGACGCGGTGTGCGCCGACGGCATCGTGACGCTGCAGGAGCTCGATTTTCTCAAAAAGAAAATCACGGATCTTCAACTGCTCAAAGGCAACGAGACGCCGGAGCAGCTGATGCGCGTGGCGTTTCAGCCGATGCTTGGCCGCGTGCAGTTCCATCCGGCTGCGATGGCGGCGCTCTCGGGCTCGAAGGCTCCTGTCGTGTCGCCGATCACCGTCATCGTGACGAGCGACGGCCTTGAGGCGCGAGCGGTCGTTGAAAAAGGCCAGCGTTGGAGCCCGGAAGACGTCTTTCGTGCGCTCGCCGACGCGCGCGTGGTCCACGGCATCGACAAGCGTTGGATGGAGCCGCGACCTCCTCTTGTGCAGCCCGGAACGACCGTCGTTCTCGCGCGGGCAACGGCGCCCGGTCGCGGTACCGAGCGCACGGTCGAGTGGCAGGTGCCCACGCGCCGAACGGTCACCATCGACGCGCACTCGCCGCGAGAGGCCGTGCAGTTTGATCCGGACACGCTTCATGTTCCGTACCTCGTCGAGGCGGGACAGGTGCTCGCGGTCCTCTCGCCCCTCGAAGCGGGCGCGGCGGGCATCTCGGTGCGCGGCGAGGAAATTCCCGGAAGTTCCGGCGAAACTCCGAAGGTGTTCGCGGGCCTCGGGGTGCAGCTTTCGGACGATGGGCTCTCGTTCGAAGCAAGCGAGTCGGGCGCGCTCGAGCTTCTCGACGACGGGGTCATGAGCGTTCACCCGGTGTACGAAGTTCCGCCGGGCAACACGTCGTCACTCGAAATTCTTCATCGCGGTTCGGTCATCGTCCATGGTGACGTGGGCCCCGGAAGCCGCATCGTGGCGACGGGCGACGTGCGTGTGGAGGGTGCCGTCGATGCCGCAACGGTGCGCGCAGGAGGTTCCGTGATCGTGAGCGATGGGCTTTTTCACAAGGCTCTCGTGCGCGCGGTCGGTGACGTGGTGGTGCTAAGGGCCGAGGCCGAGACGACCATCGAAGCGGGCGGAAACATCTTTGTTCTCGCGGACGCCATCAACGCGCAGCTCGACGCGGGTCCGCTCGTGTCCGTCGTCGGCTCCATCGCCGGCGGATGTGCGAAGGCTTACGCCAGCGTGGAAGCCAACGCGTTCGTCCTCGGCCGTGCGGCAGAAACCCGCATCGAGGTTCACGGTCAGGTTCATCCGCGCCCTGCGACGGAGCTTCGCGAAGAGATTGACCGTCTCGAACTCGAAGCGGCCGCCGCGCGTGGAGCCCTGGCTTCTTCCTTGGCAGAGGCCGGCGCGGCGAAAGCTTCGATCCAACGTGTGGGGGGCGTTCCTGAGCGACCGCGCGGTGCGGGGCCGTTGCAAGGACGCTCCTCGATTGGTTACGCGACGCCACCGCGTCCAGCGACGGCTCCGGTGCCTGCGGCGGACACGTCGGCCCGCATGCCGCCTGCGACGGTGGAGGCCTTCGAGGGAAATGGATTCCCGCCGATCACCACGGCCGCCGCGTTGCGCATGCACTTGCATGAAGACGTCGCGTTCATCGCCGAGAACGATGCCTGCTTCGCGCGTGCGCGACTTGCTCTCCTGGAAAATCCCGAACGAACCACGCTCGCGATGCGGGTCTTTGCCCGTTCGTCGCTTTCGGCGGGCGTCCGCATTCGCATCGAGGCGCTCCGGCTCCTTGTCCCCGCAGATAAAGGACCGGGTGTCGTGATGCCGAAGGACGGCGCGCTCGCATTCATCGCCCGATTGCCGAAGGGAGTTCACTGATGGGCACGGCGCGACTTGATCCACGTATGGCTGCTGAACTCGACGGAGTGCTCGCGCGCTTTTCGGGACTGCACCCTTACGAACGCGCGTGGGAGCTCGAAGGCTGGGGCCTCGCCCAAACAGACCCGCTCTTGCGCGCTGCATTTTCTCAGGTGTGGACGCCAACGCGCATCGCCAAGTGTTCGAGCGCGGAGCTTGAGACGCTGGTGCGTTCGTTCGGCGTGACGGACATCGAAGGGCCCTTCGCGGAGGAGCGAGGTTCGAGCTCGTGGGTGGTCTCCGAAAAGTGGCGCGCGGAGATCGAAGCTCCACTGACCCCTCACG
>CAIQDA010000235.1 GCA_903870415.1 uncultured delta proteobacterium | reverse complement strand
GATCTCACCATCGACGACATCATCGACGTGCTCGTCCAGGAGCAGACCGAGGACGTTCAAAAGATCGGCGGTATCGAGCCGCTCGATGTCCCCTATTTCCAGACCAGTTTCCTCTCCTTCATCCGCAAACGCGGCGTCTGGTTGGTGGTCCTCTTCATCGAGGAGTTCTTCACGCAGACGGCGTTGCGCCATTACGAGCAAATCACCGAGGCTGTGCGCGGGATGCTCTACTACGTGCCGCTGCTCATCAGCGCCGGCGGCAACTCGGGTTCGCAGTCCTCGACGCTCGTCATTCGCGGTCTCGCGGTGGGCGAAATTCGCCTCAACGATTGGTGGCGAGTGCTCGTTCGCGAGCTGTTCATGGGCGTCGTGCTCGGCGCGGGCATCGGTCTTCTCGCCGTCGGCCGTGTGCTCATGTACCCGGAGAACGACATCCGCTTTGCGATCACCGTCGGACTCTCGGTGGTGGGCATCGTGACGACGGGCTGCACGGTTGGCGCGATGCTTCCGATGATCATGCGGCGAATTGGGGCGGACCCGGCCACGAGTTCGACGCCGTTCATCGCGAGTCTCGTCGACGTCCTCGGCATCATCGTATTCGTGCAGATTGCACGGGTTGTGATGTCCGAAGCATTGGCGGCCGCCGGCGTGCATTGACGCGGTCGAGGGAACGACCCTACGTGAGGTGCGTGACTGTCCTTTTCGTCGTTGCGCCGTTCACGCGGTTGGCTCCGGTGCTCCTTTGCCTAGTCCTCGCCTTTGGGGGGGCGGCCCAAGCGCAGTCTCGCTCGATCACCCTCGCGGAGGCCATCGTGCTCGCGCAAAACGAGGCTCCGGCGGCGGTGGACGCGAGGCTCGTGCGTGACGTGCAAGCCGTACAACTTCCAGCGGCCGGGCTATCGTCGATACTCAACCCGCTCGTCGAGTTCGGAGTCGAACGGGGCGCGTATTACAACGACGTGGTCGCGTATGGACAGTTGCTCCTCCGCTTCGAGGTGAGCGGGCAGCGCTCCGCACGCATGGCGGAAGCCGACCTGATGCTTCGCTCGAAAGAGTCTCGTCTCCTCGTCAGCCTTGCGGACACGGCGGGCGCGACTGCCGAAGCGTTTGGCGCCGTCGCTGCTGCTCGTGCGCGCGTCATCGAGGTTGATCGTGGCCTCAGCGCGGCGGACGAAGAAGAGCGGATCCACCGAGCACGATTGAAGGCGGGCGACGCGACACTGGTCGACGTTGCGTCGGCTGAAGCGGAAGTCGGCCGGTGGCGCCAGTTGCGTCGCACCTCGGAAGTCGCATTGATTTCAGCAAAATCGCGCCTAGCTCAACTTCTTGGCGACGCCTCGCGAGAGCCTACCGGCGACCTACTTCCACCGAGCGTTTCCCTCGCATCGGGAGTGATTGCGCCGCTCGTTTCCGCAGCACTTCTCGCCGAGTCGTCCGCGTTTGCGTCGTCCGCCGATCGTGTTCGGAACGAGGCGCAGAGCCCGCTCGATGTCGGGCCTCGGGTGATGCGCGGTGATTTCGGCGAACTGCGCGTGGGCCTCGTCGTCGGCGCGACCCTGCCTTTGTTCCGACGAAGCCAAGGAGAAGTTGCGCGTCTCGACGGCGAAGCCCTGCGTGCATCGAAACTCGCCAACGTCGTCGCGCGTGCCGCATCCATCCGTGCCGTGGCGTCCGTCAATCGACTCGAGGTCGCGCGCGAGACGCTCGCGGAACTCGACGCCAATGCGATTCCTTCCGCCGAGCGAGCTGTGACCTCGGCACAGGAGGCTTTCCGCGCTGGGAAAGCAGATTTCTTTCGCGTGCTTCTCGCGCGTCGAGACCTTGTTGGAACACGCATGCGGCGACTCGACGTCGTCGAACTTGCGTGGGCAGCTTACGCCGATCTTCTCGCTCTCGGAGCTGTCACCCCATGAACACGTCCAGCGCGATCCTTCTCATCGCCATCCTCGCATCGGGGTGCCGCAAAGCCCCTCCACCTGCGCCGGAGGGGGTCAACGATCGCCTTCCGGACGCGGAGCGCACCGTGCGATTCGATGCCGCGGCCCTTGAGCGTTTGGGCGTGCGTGCGGAGCCCGTTGGCGAGGCGGGAGCCAAGCTCACGATCGAGTTTCCGGGGACGCTCGAATACGCGCCCGACCACTACGCGCAAGTCGGGACGCTCTTCGAAGGTCGCGTCACGCGTGTGGACGTGAAGGTTGGTGATGCGGTGAAGCGAGGTCAGGTGCTCGCCACAATCGCGGCGCCGTCGCTGGTGAATGCCCAAGCGGAAGCGATTGCAACGCGGGCCACTTTGGATGTCGCGCGCGAGCACTCGAAACGTGAAGAAACGCTGCTCAAGCAACAGCTCACGACCGCTCGAGAAGCGGAGGTTGCGCGCGAAGATCTCGTGAAGGCCGAGGCCGATTTTTCCGCCGCTTCCGCGAAATTGGCGCTCGTTGGTTTGGGGCCGACAAAGGGTGCAGAGAGTTACGGCATCGCTCAGTTGCGCGCGCCCATCGATGGCGTTGTCGTGAGCCGCGAGGCTGTTGTGGGCGCGCACATCAATTACGACGACACCCCGTTTGTGGTTGCCGACGGCCGGAACCTCGTCGCCGCGTTCGATGTCTTCGAGAGCGATCTCGAACTCGTCAAGGAGAGCGAGGGCGTGGAGCTTCGCGCCGACGCGTTTCCGGGCCGGGTGTTCACGGGCTCCGTTGCGCGGCTCGAACCACAACTGGGGACAGACACTCGCGCGGTGCGAGCTCGCGTCAAGGTGCCGAACGAGGACGGATCACTCCGCCCGGGCCTCTTCGTTCGCGTGAGTGTTGCATCGACGATCCCTCCCGTTGGCGACCGCATCCGGGTTCCCGCGGGCGCGGTACAGCCCATTGGCGGCGACGAGGTTGTCTTCGTTGAGCGCTCACCAGGGCTCTACGAAGTGCGTCCTGTGCTCGTGGGTCACCGTTACGGTCAGCTTCTCGAGCTCATGGGCGGGCTGCGCGCTGGCGAGCGAATTGTCACGCACGGCGCGTTCATTCTTCGATCGGAGTTGAGCCGCCAATGAAGGCGTTCATTGCGTCCGTGGCGAGGAACCGCGGTCCGACACTGCTCTTCATCGCCGTACTCGTCGCGGTCGGTCTTTACGCGGCTCAAAGTCTTCCCATCGATGCGGTGCCAGACGTCACGAACGTCCAAGTCACCGTCGTCACGCGCGCGCCCTCGCTCTCGGCAACGGAGGTGGAAGCGCAAGTGACTCAGCCCGCGGAACGCGCGATGGCGGGGCTTCAAAGTCTGACGCAAGTGCGAAGCGTCACGAAGTTCGGCATCTCGGTGGTGACGCTTATTTTCGAGGACGGAACAGACATCGACATCGCACGTGCGCGCGTCTCCGAGCGTCTTGCTGGGTTGCGAACGGTGATCGCTCCCGCCGTCGGCGTCCCTGAACTCGCGCCCGTTACGACCGCGCTCGGGGAAATTTACCAATTCGAGGTCGAGGCAACCCAGCCTCCGCGCTCCCTTGAGGAGCTCCGCACGATCATCGAATGGCAGATCTCTCCGCGCATTCGGCGAGCCCGCGGCGTTGTCGAGGTGATCGGTTTTGGAGGCGCTCTCAAGGAGTACCGAATCACCGTCGACCCGGCACGTCTCGCGGCGCACGGCGTCTCCATCGAAGAAGTTCGTCAGGCCATCGAACGCGACAACATCGTCGCGGGCGGCGGCTTCATCGAGCGTGACGGCGAGCAAGTCGTCCTTCGCGGAGACGCTCGTTTCCGGGGAATCGAGGACATTGCGGCGACGGTCGTTCGGACCAGTTCCGCGGGCGTGCCGCTTCGAGTGGCGCAGCTTGGTCGCGTCGACACAGGGCCGAGTCAGCGCCAGGGAGCCCTCACGCGCGATGGCATGGGCGAGACCGTTGGTGCGAGCGTGCTCATGCTGAAGGGGCGCAACAGCCGCGACGTTGTGCGCGACGTGAAGATCGCGATCGACGATCTCAAGCACTCGCTGCCGCAAGGCGTCGTCCTCAAGCCCACGTATGATCGAGCGGACTTCATCGATCGTGTTCTCGAGACCGTGGCGAAGAACCTCACCGAGGGCGCTCTCGTCGTCGTGTTCTGCTTGTTCCTGACCCTCGGAAGTTTGCGCGCCGGGCTCGTCGTGGCCGGAGCCATCCCGTTCTCGATGCTCTTCGGTTTCATGGGGCTCAGGCTCCTTGGTGAAAGCGGCAACGTGATGTCGCTCGGAGCCATCGACTTCGGCATCATCGTCGAGGGCGCGGTCGTGACGGTCGAGCATGCGCTTGCTCATGCGGCGCACGTCGTCGCTGCGAAGCGTCGTCGAGCGATCGTTGACGCGATGGGCGAGGTTGCACGGCCTGCGCTCTTCGTCGTCGTGATCACGCTTCTCGTGTTCGCGCCGCTTGCTTCGCTCGAAGACGTCGAAGGGAAGATGTTCCGTCCCGTCGTCTACTCGCTCTGCTTCATGCTGATTGGCGCGATCGTTTACGCGACGATGGTCATTCCCGCGTTGAGCGGTGTGCTCATACCGGCAGCGAACGAGCAAGAGCCTGCATTTTTTCGTGTCATACGACGAGTCTATCGGCCTGCGCTCGAACTCGCGCTCGTGAGGCCTCGTGCGGTCATCGCGGGTAGTGCGGTTCTTTGCGTGGCGCTGTTCGCGACAGGCGGATCGATCGGCGCGGACTTCCTTCCGCGAATTTTCGAGGGCACCCTCGCCATCGACGCCATGCGTGGACCGAGCACCTCGCTCACGCAAGCGATCGCGCTCGCCACCGAAACCGAGCGCGCAGCTCTTGAGCTTCCGGAGGTGAAGCACATCGTCAATCGCATCGGACGCCCCGAGGGCGCGGCCGATCCTGCGGGACCCGAGTCGAGCGACGTGTTCGTGTACCTCGCTCCTCGCGACCGATGGCGGCCAGGGCTTACGCCGCAAGCTCTCGCCGACGAGCTCTCCGACAAGTTGGCGAAGCGCGTTCCTGGAACCGTGAACGCCGTCACGCAGCCGATCGAGATGCGCGTGAACGACCTGGTCGCCGGTGTGAAGAGCGATGTGGCCGTGAAGGTATTTGGTGAAGACCTCGCGACGATGGCTGCAGCGGCGGAGCGAATTCGGCAGCTGCTTCAGACAATCCCTGGGGCAACCGACGTCAAGATGGAGGTGCCGTTCGGCCAGCCGTCCATCAGCGTTTCGGTCAATCGGGAGCGGTCTGCGCGTTTGGGCATTGCGCCCCGCGAGGTGCTCGACGCGCTTGCGATGGCCCGCGCCGGGGTCTCCGTTGGTCAGGTCCGCGAGGGCGAGCGCGTCTTCGATTTGAAGCTTCGCCTTGGCGGCGAAATTGTCGACGAGTCTGGCGATCTCGCGCGGCTTCCGCTCACGACTCCGCGCGGGAAGATCGTCCCTCTGGGTCTTGCTGCCGACGTGCGTGAAGAACCCACGATCGTCCAAATCGGACGCGAGCAGATGCGGCGACGTATCATTGTACAGTGCAACGTTCGCGGTCGCGACCTCGTAGGTTTCGTTGCCGAGGCGCGAGCTGCTGCAGCGAAGATTCCAACGCCGACGTCGACGATCATCGAGTGGGGCGGGCAGTTCGAAAATTTCAATCGAGCGAAGGCGCGGTTGCTGATTCTCGGACCTGTTGCCCTTGTGGTGGTGTCGATCATGCTCGTGCTCGTATTCGGCCGTATTCGCTACACGGCGGTGACGGTGGCGAGCCTACCGTTCGCGATCGCCGGAGGCATTGCAGCGCTCGTGCTTCGCGGGCTTCCGTTCAGCATTCCTGCAGGTGTTGGGTTCATTGCGCTCACAGGTATTTCCGTTTGCACGGGCGTTGTGGTGATCACCGCCGTGCTTCAGACGCCGCGTTCGCTCACGCCCGAGCAGAGGGTGCGACGGGGACTCGAACTGTCGCTGCGCGCGCCGATCTCGACCGCTCTCGTGGCCGCACTTGGCTTCGTTCCCGCCGCCATCGCAACGGGGACGGGAGCCGAGGTTCAACGGCCGCTCGCGACGGTCGTCATCGGGGGACTCATGGTCGCCACGGTGCTTTCGCTCGTCGTTCTCCCGGCGATGCTCGTTGAAGTTCTTCGTCGCGATCCGAAAGAAGCGTTCCGCCCGCCATTCGACTCGCTTGGTGGATCGCTCGGTTTTGATCTGCCTGGCGAAGGCTTCGACGACTCCGTTCCGCGGGCATTTCCCTCCGACGAGAGTTGACGCTTCTCAGGTGCGCGGCGAGGGTTGAAGCGATTCGACCGAACCGCGCGTGAGCGCGTCGACGAACGCGTCCGTGGTGACCGCGAGCGGAGAAATCGCGACGGCTTCGTGGGTCTCGGTCACGTGGGCCGAGAGCACGGGAGAGACGATTCGCATCGCCACGGCGATGTCGGGTGCGAGCGCCTTTGCTGCGATGGCCACGTGGAGATTGACCGCATCGGAGTTGGTCACCGCGACGATGGCCGCAGCGCCCGCGACGCTCGCGAGTTCGAGAATTCCGTCGGAGAGCGCGTCGCCGACGATGACGTGATCGCCGTCGGCGCGTGCCCCGAGCACGTGGCGAGCGGTTCCATCGCGTTCGATGATCACGACGCGCATGCCGCGCCGACGAAGCAGTGCGGCGACGCGAAACCCGATGTTGCCGCCGCCCACGACGATCGCATGGTCACGCCATCGAACGCCGGAGCGCCCTTCGATGACGTGGATACGCCGCTCGAGAAGCCATTCCGTGAGGAGCGCGAAGGCCATCGTGGAGAGCGCGGTGCCGCCAAACATCAGGGCGATACCCACGAGCTTCGCAAACCATGGTGCATCGCGGAGCGAGATGTCGCCGTAGCCGACGGTCGTGATCGTGGAGCCCACGAAGTAGAACGCGGTGATGAAGTCGAGGTGGAGGATGCGACGAAAGAACAACGTCGCAAAGGCCATGAGGGCGAGGGTCGAGACGGCGGTGCCTACGAGGAGCTTACCGAAGCCCTTTCCCATGATCGCCGGAGGCGCGGGCAGGTGAGCCGCGTGCGAAGGCGTGCGATGTTCGATGCCGTCGAGCACCGCGCCAACGAACGCTGGAGCCGCGGCCTCGGTCATGTTCGTGACCACGATGTTCGGCAGCGTTCGCTGCAAATACGCGGCGAGCGTCGCGTCGAACATGCGCACCACGAGACGCACCGTGGGGCGCAGAGTTCGAAGCGTGATGGCCAAGTCGACGTTGCCCGTGTCGTCGTCTGCGGCGAGCGCAACGGCCGAGACTCGCGCGAGGTCGAGGGCCTCGAGGTCGGTCGTTTCACGAAGTGCGTGGCGTTCGGCGTCGCAGCCTCGCTCGATCAAACGACGTTCGATGGCCCGCGACAGGCGGCCATCGCCGAAGATGACAACGCGGGGCGCGGCAGGGCTTTCCATGCGAAGCCGAGCCTAGCAGCACGAGGTTCATCGATGGGTGCGCCTTGAGCGCCGCGCCCATCGACGTAAAACGGAGCGAAATGCGACGCGAGGCCTTCTCGAGCGTGAAGGTCGCTGGCGCCTCTGCTACGGGCCGGCCCATGGCGATCAGCTACCGTGACGCAGGCGTGGACATCGACGCGGGCGACGAGCTCGTGGAGCGCATCAAGCCGCTGGCGAAGCGCACCCGCATTCCGGGCGTTCTCGCGGACGTGGGCGGCTTCGCGGGGCTCTTCGCCGTTCCAAGCGACGTCGAGGAGCCTGTACTCGTCAGCGGCACCGACGGCGTCGGCACGAAGCTCAAGCTCGCGTTCGCAACGGGTCGTCACGACGGCATCGGCGCGGACCTCGTGGGCATGTGCGTGAACGACGTCGTGACGTGCGGCGCGCGCCCCCTCTTTTTCCTCGACTACTTCGGGACAGGGAAGCTTGAGCTTTCCGTCGCCGAGGCGGTCATCGGAAGCATCGCCCGCGCATGTGAAGCCAGTGGCTGCGCGCTCCTTGGAGGCGAGACCGCCGAGCTTCCAGGCATGTACGCCGACGGTGAATACGACCTCGCGGGTTTCGCCCTCGGCGTTGTGGCGCGAAAGCGCATCGTCGATGGAAAGCGCGTCGCCGTCGGTGACACGGTCATCGCAGTCGCCTCGTCGGGCCTTCATTCGAACGGCTACTCGCTCGCACGCCGGGTTCTTCTCGGCGAAGGCGGAATCGGTCTCGATGCGACGCCGCCAGAGCTCAATGGCAAGACCGTGGCCGACGCGCTTCTTGAGCCAACGAAGCTCTACGCGAAGCTCGCACAAGCCATCGTCGCTGCGACGGACGTGCGCGCCATGAGCCACATCACCGGTGGCGGACTTCCTGGAAATTTGCCGCGCGTTCTTCCCGACGGTTTCGGTGCGCGTCTCGCGCCAGAGTGGTCGCGTCCGGCCATCTTCGAACTCATCGCGCGCCTCGGTCCTGTCGATCACGCCGAGATGCTCCGCACGTTCAACATGGGCATCGGGTTCATCGCCATCGTTTCGCCCGAAGAAGCCGACAAGGCCATCGCAGCGGCCGAGAGCGTCGGCGAGCGCGCGTGGGTTGCGGGCAATCTCGAAGCGGTCTCCGTGGACATGCCGTTCGAAGAGCGCGTGCGCTTCGCGGAGGCGTGAGCGTGCGCATTGGCGTTCTCGTCTCCGGTTCCGGAACGAATCTGCAGGCGATCCTTGATGCGGTTCGCGACCGCGATCTCCACGCGCAGGTTGCGGTCGTGGTGAGCAACAAGCCTGGGGTGAAAGCCCTCGAGCGGGCCAGCGAGGCGGGGGTTCCGTCCGTTGTTCTCTCGCACAAGGACTTCGCAAACCGTGAAGCGTTCGACGCGGAGGTGGTGCGCGAACTGCGAGCGCGCGACGTGGAGCTCGTGGTCCTCGCGGGCTTCATGCGCATCGTGACCGCGACGCTTCTCGACGCATTTCCCGATCGCGTGGTGAACATCCACCCATCGCTTCTCCCGTCTTTTCCAGGCGTGGACGCGCAAGGGCAAGCGCTGCGGGCAGGCGTCGCGATTGCGGGCTGCACAGTTCATCTCGTCGACGGCGGAATGGATTCCGGAGCCATCCTCGCGCAGGCGGCCGTTCCGGTTTTCGCCACGGACGACGAAGAGAGTCTGCGCGTTCGCATTCTTGCGCAAGAGCACCGCCTGTTTCCGCAGGTCCTTCAGTGGTTCGCGGAGGGCCTCGTGCGAATCGAGCAGGACGCCGCAGGACACAAGCGAGTTCACGTGGCGAGCGAGTCGCGCGCGACGTTCGCGTCGGCGATCGACGCCGTCGAGTCCTAGTGTTCGTTCATCATTACGACGCGATTCTCCTCGGCACCGAGCGCGCGACACGGTGGCTCGCGTTGTCGCTCGTGCGTCGTTCTTGGCAGGTGCTTCGCGTCGTCTACGGACCTATCGGCTCCACGTTTCGCTTCGGCGACTACCGCTTGCGGCGTGGCACAACGCTCCGCAGCAGCCCTGTGGGTCACTGGTCCCGTCGTGTTCTCGACGAGCTCGCGGCAAACTTCCTGTTGAGGCGCTGGAGGCCGAGTGGGGGAGGTTCTGCCAGCATCGTTGGGACCGGTGTCCGACTTCGAATGCTTCCGCTCGGCGATTCCCTCGACGAGGAATTCGAGCGGCAAGAGGGCCTCGAAGCACGCACCGGACGGCTCGCCGAGTGGCGTCGACAAGCCGGGGCGCACCTCGGTCCGGCGCTCTCGAATGCCGCCGAGTCGGCCACGAGCGGATGGTTTCGTCGTCGGGCACTCTCCCGCGTGCTTCGCAGCGACGAAGGTCGAGCACGAGAACTATGTGCAGAATACATGGCTGTGACGCGTGTAGGCGGCACGCTTTCGAGTCGCTTTCAAACGTACGAAGATGCCTTCGATGTTTCGACCGACGACGAGGCGACGATTCGCCTTGAGTCGCTGGTGCGCATGACGGGGCCGGCGGTCGAGGTCATCGGAGGCGCTGAAACGCTGGATGCTTGGGCCGATGAGCAACTGGAGCGTGCGAACGTGCGAATCGTTCGTGCGCAGCGACCGCCGACGTTGCGGTCCGGCAGGGAAGGGCACGTCGCGCTCGACCTCGATGGCGATGTCGTGGGCGGAGATGCCCTCGTGGAATTCGACGAAGGAGCGGCGCCAACGAGTGCGTCGCAGCTGGCCCCGCGATTGAGCGTGCGCGGGTCGTCGTGGGTGCCTGTCGTGCGTCGTTACGTGCTGTGCCTCGTGGCGCGCGCCGACGTCCTTGGTGCGATGCACGGCCTGGCGATCGCCGTGGAAGCCGACCCGGGCGCGCAGCTCGGAACGCTGTGGTGCGAAGTCTACGATCCTTCTGGGGATCCGCGGCATGTGGGGCTCGTCGTCACGACGGATCTTCCCGCCGACGCGCCGGGTGCCGCGGGGGCACTCGCGACCATGCGCGAGCGTATTCTTGCGCGGCTCGAGCGGGTGATCCCGTTCCTGACGCGACACCTCATCGTGGTGGACTCCCTTCACGATGGGCTGCCGCTCTGGGACTACCGCAGCGGCGCGAAGCTTCCCGTTCAGCGTCTCAGCGCCGGTCTCGCGATGTCGGAGCCCATGCCGGTGCGCTGGCGTGTTGGCTACCGCGGTCTCGACGGTCGCTTGTCGTGGTCGCGATCGCTCTTCGCGCAAAGCGGTGGCCACTGGGTCGTCGACGCGCGTTGTGCGGCACGTTTCGGAGCCGAAGAGCCGTTCGTGACCTCGTCCGTGATGGCACAAGCGTTGCGTCGGGCCTATCCGCAAAAAGACCAAGTGCTCGCGCCGTGGCGCTTTCGCTGATCGTCCCGACTTGCGACGTCTCCGCTCGTCGGTCCTTGCATGTGCATGCGGAATGCATGCATCGATGGTGACGCGCGTTCCCGTCGACGGTGACTACTGACGCCAATACGACGACGATTCATCGAGGCGTGCGCGCGGTGGCGTGGTGCCCGGAACGCACGCGTAGGAGGAGAAGTCGGTGACACCGATGCTTGCGAGAACATCTTCGTCGTAGACCGCGCTTCCGTTTGCGACGGACGCTTTTCCCGTGAGGAGCGCCATCGCTGCATCGACGATGATCTCAGGCTTTCGCCACATGGTGGGATCACCGAGGTGGTTGCCGATGACGGCCTGACTCTCGACCATCGTGACGGGCCAAAGCGCATGGGCCTTGATGCCGTCGTGCCCATGTTCGGCCGCAAGACCTTCGACGACGAGGGCCATGCCGAACTTCGAGATCATGTAGGCGGTCCGATTCTTTGTGCATTCTGCAGTGATCGGCGGCGCCATGTTGATCACGTGTCCGCCGCCTCGCTTGAGCATCTGGGGAAGGGCGTGGTGTGCGCAGAGGAACGAGCCGCGCGCGTTCACACCCATGACGAGATCGAAGCGCTTCGCGGGCGTGGCGGCGATGGGCGCCCAGTAGAGCGCTCCGGCGTTGTTGATGAGGATGTCGGTGCCGCCGAGTTCGCTCTCGACCTTCGCGAAAAGGTCGTGGATCGCCGAGTCGTCGCGAACGTCGACGGCGTGCGCGTAGGCCTTGCCGCCGCGTGCACGAATGGCTTCTTGCACCTCGCCGAGCGTTCCTGGGAGCTGAGGGTTCGGGTCCATGGTCTTCGCGGCGAGGACCACGTGCGCACCTTCATCGGCAAAACGCAGGGCAAGCGCGCGCCCGATTCCTCGCGACGCGCCCGTGACGACCACAACCTTGTCTTGAAGCTCACCCATGACGCACGACCCTTCAATTGAAGTCGCGCGCACTGTAGCGTGCAACGCGTGACTCTCCACGTCTCTGCTCCGACCCGGCGTCAGCAACTCGAACGCCATCTTGCTTCGGCTCTCGCCGGCGAACCTGCTTCGCCGCTTTTTGAACTGCTCGCGCGCCACGGGCGATTGCCTGCGGGCCCCATCAACGTCGGCCTCCTCGAAGAGTGGGGCGCGATGACGTCCGACGGCGACGATGAGCTCGAAAAGTTCTTGCGAGGCATGGGTGAACTCGACGCCAAAGCGGCTTCGGGCGGCAGCGCCTACGAGTTCTTGCCCGTGGCTGCGGTGCTCGCCTTGGGCACCCGTGCGGCCCGGCACCCCGACCGCCGCGACGAGCTTTTTCGCTGGCTTCATGGTTGTGCCGACGATCTGCGTTACCGGGTTCGCGAGGCGGTCATCGAGTCTCTCGCGCGCATCGGTGAGAGGTCGCCCGAGGACCTCGTTCATCGCAGCTCAAGCTGGATGGACGGCTTCTTTCACGGGGCCGCCGTTCTCCGCGCCCTCGCCGACGACCGTGTCATCGATCGCATCGACGACACGAACGTTCTCGTCGAGCGCCTTCACGCCGCTCTCGCTCTTTGCGATTCGGCGAACCGCGCGATGTGCCGTTACCCCGGTTACAAAGAAGTCATTTTGACGCTCGAGAAGGTCGCGCCGCGTTTCGCCAAGCGCTTCGGTGCACCGGTCATGCGAACCTTCGAGGCGTTCGCGGTTTCGTCGAAACCCGAAGTGCGCGCGCTCGTCGAAAAGCTCGCCTCGGCCACGAGCCTTGTTGGACGGCAGCGCGAAGAAGCGCAGCAGCTCAAAAAGACCCTCGCCGCCACGGCGAAGAAGCCGCGCGACCCCCGGTCTGCGCAGCGGCCAACGCGCCAGCGCAGCAAAAAGGCTTAGGCGCGCGACTCGGGGCTCACTCGTCGCTTGGGTCGCCTTCGCGGCGTCCGTCTCCGGTTCGACGTCCTTCGGGACGAGGAAACATGCGACGGTCCACGCCCGAGCGCCGGTCTTTGCCCCGTTTTTCAGGCATTGCGCTCGCAGGAGTTGTGGGGTCGGACTTCGGTGCGGACGATCCGCGAGCGGCCTGCGTCATGGCGATGAGGACGACAGAACCCCATGCAGAGGGCAAGTTTCTGGCGCTCGCCTGACGATTTCCTGTGGTTGCGACAACTTCATGCAACGCTTTACAATTCCGTGACAACAACGCGTTGCGTAGCGACCACGGTGGCGCCCATGCACGCGCTCCTTTGTGCCGCCTATTTCGCCGTTCTGTTCTTCCTGGCCTCGTACGGTATCCACCGTTCGCACCTCGTCTACACATGCCTGCGCCACGCGCGCCGGTTGCGTGAATGGGCGTCGGTGAAGCCTTTGGGGGACGCAGACGTGCGCGGCGAAGGTCGCGTGCTTCCTCGCGTGACCGTGCAGCTCCCGCTCTTCAATGAAGCGACCGTGGCTCACCGTTTGCTCGATGCGGCAGCGGCCTTCGATTATCCGCGCGGCCTCCTCGAGATTCAGGTGCTCGACGACTCGACGGACGAGACGCGCTCCATCGTGAAGGCGCACGTTGGTCGCATCCGCAAGACGGGCGTCGACATGCAGTACATTCACCGCACCGATCGCGTAGGGTACAAAGCGGGCGCCCTCGACGCAGGGCTCAAGACCGCGAAGGGCGAGCTCGTTGCCATCTTCGACGCGGACTTCATCCCGCCGGCCGACTTTCTGCGCAACGTGGTCCCTCACTTCGAGGACGCGAGCATCGGTATGGTTCAGACGCGCTGGGGTCACCTCAATCGTTCGCACTCGCTGTTGACCCAGGTCGAAGGCCTCATGCTCGACGGTCACCACCTCGTCGAGAACCGCGCGCGTATGGCGGCGGGCTGGCTTTTCAACTTCAGCGGCACCGGCGGCATGTGGCGTCGTGAAGCCATCAGCGAAGCCGGCGGCTGGCAGCACGACACGCTGACGGAAGACCTCGACCTCAGCTACCGCGCGCAGCTCGCGGGCTGGAAGTTCATCTACCGCAGCGACGTCGTCACGCCAGCGGAGCTCCCAGAAGACGTGTCGGCGTTCCGCGCGCAGCAGTACCGCTGGGCGAAGGGAACCGTGCAGACTGCACGCAAGCTCCTCGGACGCGTTCTCTCGAGCAACCTCACGTTCTCGCAGAAGCTCGAAGCCTTCTTTCACCTGACGCCGCACTTTGCCTACCCGCTCATGGTCACGCTCAGCGTGCTCCTCTTGCCGGCGCTCTTGCTGATGCCTGCGACGAACGCGCAGATGATGTTTCTCATCGACCTCCCGCTGTGCATCGGCACCACCGGATCGCTCGTTGCATTCTACACGATGGCCGAAAGCGCCCAGGGCCGCTCGCGTCGTGAGGCTCTCAAGTACATGCCGGCGCTCATTGCTCTCGGTGCTGGCCTTGCGCCGCACCTGACCCGTGCGGTGTTCGACGGGATGACCTCGATGGCGGGCGAATTCGTGCGAACCCCGAAGAAGGGCTCCGCAAGCGGCCGTTACCGCGCGCGCGCCGACTGGCCGTGGCTTGAGGCCGGTCTCTCCCTGTTCTCCCTCGTGAGCACCGTGGCATCGATCCGCACGGGCCACTGGTTCGCAACGCCCTTCGCGGCGCTCTTCGCCTTCGGCTACGGCTGGGTGGCGTGCCTCGTCGCCCTCGAGCAAACCGCACGCGTGCGCGCCTCGGCCCATCTTCGTACGCCGGCCCCGGTGGCTTCCCGAGCTCCAGCGGGCGTTTCATCGAACGAAGGCAACGAAGCCGCGGCCTGACGAACGAATTCGCGCTGCCTCAGGTGGCGCGTGTGAAAAGGTCAATGAAGGCGGTGGGTCGACCATCGCCTTCGTTGCATTTGCGGTGTACGATGGTCTCGCCCTGAACAAAGGGCACGTAGTCCACGAGGGGTCGATGACGCGCGCTGACATTGTTCAAACGATCTACAACCGCGTTGGCGCGTTCTCGAAGCGTGAGGCGACAGACCTCGTCGAGCTCGTGTTCGAGACGATGAAGGAAACCCTCGAGCGCGGCGAACGCATCAAGATGAGCGGCTTCGGGAACTTCGTGCTTCGCGACAAGCACTCGCGCGTCGGTCGCAACCCGCAGACGGGCGGAGCGCTGAAAATTCCCGCGCATCGCGTGCTCACGTTCAAGCCGAGCGTTCTTCTCCGCGACGCGGTCAACGCCGGAAAGGCCTCCTCGTGACCGACACTGCATTGCCCGTCGAGTTGTTCGAGAAGCACTTCTACCGCGTCGGCGAGGTTGCGAAGGTTGTGGGCGTCGAGCCGCACGTCATTCGGTATTGGGAGCGCGAGTCGCGCATCGTGCGCACGAAGAAGAACGGCGCTGGACAGCGCGTCTTTTCACGACGTGACGTCGAGCGTCTGCTCGCCCTCAAGCAGCTCGTCTACGGCGAGGGCTACACGCTCACGGGGGCTGTGAGGCAGCTGGCGCTTGGGCGCAAGGTTGACGAGGAGCAAGAGTCGCAAGTTGCCACGTTGCAGCTCGATCTCGGCCATGCCCGCGGAGCGGCCGCAACGCCTGTTCGCAACGAAGAGCTTCGTCGCGGCCTTGAGGCCACGCGCGCCGACCTCGTGCAGTTTCTCGCGTGGCTTGGGGACGGCACGGAGTCGCCTCGCGAAGAGATTCCCGACGTTGTCCCGGCGCGGCGTCACGATCGCGACGAGCGTCACCAGCAGGGCGCCACGCGCTAGCGCGGTAGGCCTCCGCGAGCTTGCTCAGGGAATACTCGAAGTATTTCGCGGAAGACCCGTTTCCAAATCGCGGAGACCGGGCGTTCTCGGCGGAGGCTCCGGCGCATTCGCGGCGGAATCGTCGGAAAGAAGCGCGCTCTCTCGCACCGTTCGTCCTCGGGCGGTGGTAGGAGGCGGCCCCGCCGATGCGTTCCTTCCAGCTACTCCCGGTTCTGTTTCTCGTGGCCCCTTTCGCGGCTCACGCCGACGACGTTGCACCTGCTGCGCCACCGGCAGCGGAGCCTTCGCCGACGGCGACTGAGGTCGTCGCGCCGATGGCACCCGCCATTGACGTTGCGTCGGATCGCGCGTTCCTCGGTCTCCTCGGCGCGGACCGCCAACGTGGCGACGAGGGTTCAAGTTTTTCGGAAGACTGGTGGACGAAGTCTCGTCCCGTGATCGAAATCCACGGGTACTTGCGCCAGCGCACCGAGATGTTCACGAACTTCACGCTCGGTCGCATTGACCCGCCAGGGGCGAGCCCGTGGCTGTGGTCGCAGCCTGTCGACAACAGCTACTCGGACGCAAACGGCCAAGACCACGCGGTGAACCTGTGCGGCACGGCGGATTCGAACGGCCAGTACGCGCGATGCAATCGTTCGAGCCAGCTCGGCGCCAACATGCGTCTGCGTCTCGAGCCCGAGATTCACATCTCCGACAACCTTCGCATTCGCACGCAGGTCGACCTTCTCGACAACGTGGTTTTTGGCTCGACGCCCGACGCGTATGCGCTCGCTCCCGCAACGGCGACGACGTCGGCGACGGGCAACCGCTACGCGCCGGTGGCCATCTTTTCGAACACGCAGACAGCCCCGACGGCGGGCGTCAACGCGCTCCGCAACTCGCTCGACGTGAAGCGTGCATGGGCCGAATACGCGACGCCGGTTGGACTCTTGCGCTTCGGGCGCATGCCATTCCACTGGGGTCTCGGAATGGTGTACAATGCAGGTGATCGCTTCGACTCCGATTGGCAGACGACGGTCGATCGCATCGCGCTGAGCACGTCCATTGCTCCGTTCGACCTGCACCTCGGCCTGTCGTACGACGTCATCTCGTCGGGCGCGACGAACGCCACAGCAGCGTCGCTTGCGGGCGGTCAGCCGACCATCACGACGCCGGGCACCATGGTGAACCAGCTCGGCGCGTTCGTCGTGCGGCGCAAGCCCACGCAGGTCACAGGCCTCGCCCTCGCGCGCGGCGAAGTGGTCTTCAACGTCGGTGCGCTTGCAACGTACCGCACGCAAGAGATCGACTACCCCGTTGGCACGACGCCGATCACGAGCGCCGCGAGCGCCACGACCACAGCGAATGCGGGTCTCGAGCGCCGCAACGCGTGGATGGTCACCCCCGACCTTTGGATGCAATTTCTCTGGCGAAAGCTGCGCATCGAGGCCGAGCTTGCGGCAAACCTCGGGTCCATCGGATCGCCCCCGAGCGCGACGAGCACGACGCCGGCGCTCACGGTTCGACAGTTTGGTTTCGTCAGCGAAACGGACTTCCGAGCGGTCGACGACAAGCTTCGCCTTGGCTTCGGCTTCGGCTTCGCGAGCGGCGACCCGTGGGTTGAATCGTTGCAGCCTGCAAATGGTTGGGACACGCGTCTCGACGGCGGCTCGAGCTCCATGTCGACCTTCCGCTTTCACCCGGACTACCGCGTCGACCTCATCTTCTTTCGGCACCTGCTCACGCGCGTCGAAGGTGCGTACTTTTTCCGGCCGAGCGTCGATTACGACTTCCTGCGACAAGCCAACGGGCAAAAGCTCGGCGGCGGTCTCGCGGTGGTGTGGTCGCGCGCAAGCGAGTTCATTCAGACGCCCGCGCACAACCGTGACCTCGGCGTGGAACTGGACCTCCAGCTCACGTACCAAGCCAAGGACGGCGCCTGGAACGATCGCCTCGACCGTCAGGGCGGCTTCCATGCGGCGCTTCAATACGGCGCATTCTTTCCGCTCGGCGGCCTCGGTTACTTGCCAAATGACGACAACGGGAGCGCGCGCGCGAGCGTTGCTGCACTCTCGACGTCCACGGCGCAAACGCTTCGCCTGCTTCTCGGCGTTTCGTTCTAAATCGACGTCGCGGCGATTTGCGTCCGTGGTTGCCGCTGGACGAAACACTTTCGGAGCGGTAGAGTTGATGCTGCAGACTTTGCCGGCATTCATTTGCGGCGATGCGAATACCGACAACCGTCGGAGAGGCGTGGTAGGGAAAACCCACGTCGGAGGTTCAAGCATTATGGGCACTGTGCTCGTCGTCGAAGATCAAAAAGCAATGCGGTCCACGATGGCTGCGATGCTCCGCGGCGCGGGCCACGAAGTATCCGAATGCGCGTCGTCCGCCGAAGCCCTCGCGCTTCACGCGCGCACCCCGTTCGAGCTCGTGCTCACGGACTTGCGTCTCGACGGCGGCGACGGGCTCGGTTTGCTTCGCCGTTTGCGGGCCATGTCGCAGGCTCCCGAGGTCATCGTCGTCACGGCGTACAGCACCATCGAGAGTGCCGTCGAAGCGATGCGGACCGGAGCCTTCGACTACCTGCCGAAGCCGTTTTCCCCAAGCGAGCTTGCGGTTCGCGTCGAGCGGGCGCTTGAAACTTCGCGCTTGCGCCGGGACGTCGTCGCTCTCGCTGCGGAGTTTCGCGACCGTTATCGTTTCGAGAACATCGTCGCCAAATCGCAGCCGATGCGCGAGCTTTTGGGCCGACTCGTGCGGCTTACGCCCCTTCGTCACGCCGTGTTTCTCAGCGGTCCGACCGGGTCGGGAAAAGAGTTCATCGCGAAGGCTGTGCACGCAAGTGGCACGAAGCCCGGGCGTCCGTTCGTTTCCGTTTCGGTGGCAGGCCGCAGCGAGCAGTCGATCGACGCGGAGCTCTTTGGGTCCTCGGCCGAGGGCGTTGCCCGTCGGGGCCTTTTCGAAGAGATCGAGGGCGGCACCGTGTTCATCGACGAGGTCGCCGACCTTCCGTTGGGGACCCAGGTAAAACTCGCTCGTTTCATCGAGACCTCGCAGCTTCGCTCGCCGGTGGACGGCGTCACGCGCGCGGTCGACACGCGACTCATGCTCGCCACCGTGGAGTCGCCAGAAGAGTTGCTCGGAGACAAGCGTCTTCGGAGCGACTTGTATTATGCATGTGCCGGCGGTCGCGTGCATGTGCCCGGCCTTGCGGAACGCGAACTCGACTTGCCCGATCTCTCGCATTTGTTCGTCGCGGAGGCCGCGAGGCGTTTGGGCAAACGTGTGGCGCTCCACGAGCGCGCGCTCGACGTGTTGCAGCGCATGGTGTTCCGCGGAAACGTTCGTGAGCTCGTGAGCGTTGTGTCGCGAGCGGTCGAAGAAGTGCCCGACGGCGGTATGATCTTCGGCGACGAGTTCGTTCAGGAGCGTGCGTACCCGACGTCTTCTTCGACCACGCCCGTCGCGCGAGCCACCTCCGTCCTTGCGCTCGACCGTGCGGTCGACGACGCGGAGCAAATTGCCATCACGGCGGCGTTGCGTGAAGTCGACGGCAACCGTGAACGCGCGGCCGACCTGCTCGGCATTTCCGCGACCACGCTGTGGCGCAAGATGACCCGACTGAACATCGTTTACGATTCGCGTTCCCGCGCGAGCTGAACGTCGTGGTCGCGCTTTCGATCGAAAGAAAGCCTTTCTGCGACAGCGCGTGTTCCGTGAAATACTCGGAGTATGCGCTCGTTCGACGACCTCGGTTCGCGTCGCGCATTCCTTTTGTCGTGAGCCTGCTAGGGTCCCGCGCTCCGTGAAGCTCGCCGACCTTCGCTACTCCCTCCCGCCCGATCGCATTGCCCAGCTCCCCGCCGAGCCGCGCGATGCGGCGCGCCTGTTCGTCGCCTCCGCATCGGGTCCGGGGAGGCATCGCCGTGTGCGCGACTTGCCTGCGCTTGTGGCGCCAGGGACGCTCGTGGTCGTCAACGATACGCGGGTCCGAAAGGCTCGCCTCCGCGGCTCGAAACGCGGAAGTGGCGGGAGCGTTGAACTCTTTCTGCTTCGGCCGCTCGCGCAAGCGGTGGCGCACGGTCGATGGGAGTGCATGGGGCGCGCGTCGAAGGCCCTTCGCGAGGGTGCGGTTGTGGACATTCCCGGTATCGAGGCAACCATCCTCGAGCGCCGCGGAAAGATCGTGATCGCCGAACTTCGCACCGTTGACGGTTCGTCGCTCGAAGGAGCCATCGACCTCGCCGGTGACGTGCCGCTGCCGCCGTACATCACGCGCGCCACCACGGCGGAAGATGCGGAGCGTTACCAGACCATCTTCGCGCGAGAACTCGGTGCATGTGCGGCGCCAACGGCAAGCTTGCACTTTACACATAACCTCATCGCGGAGCTCGAGGCGAAGGGCGTGACGTTCGCGACCACGACGTTGCACGTGGGCCTCGGGACGTTCGAGACGCCTTCGGTCGACGACCTCGACGATCACCCGATGCACGCTGAACCGTTTCACGTGCCCGAACGCACGGTGGCCGCGATTGCCGATGCGCGCTTGCGAGGGGCTCCGGTGCTTGCTGTCGGAACGACCGTGGTGCGCGCACTCGAGAGCGCGGCCGATCCGGAAAGGCCTGGATTCGTGCTGGCCGGGGGAGGGGATACGCGCCTTCTTGTTCAGCCCGGTTACGCGTTTCGCGTCGTCGATCGGTTGCTGACCAACTTTCACTTGCCTGAATCCACTCTGCTCGCGCTCGTTGGCGCGTTTGTCGGCCTCGAGGCCATGCGCGGCATCTACCGTGACGCACTGGCTGCAGAATACATGTTTTTCTCTTACGGGGACGCGATGCTCCTCGACAAGTTCGGACCATGACCGCACCACGCGCCGAAGGTTTTCAGTTTCGCGTCCTCGCTCAAGACGGCCACGCTCGCGAGGCTGAACTCGTCACGCCCCACGCGGTCGTTCCGCTGCCGACCTTCATGCCCGTCGGCACCCAGGGCACCGTCAAGACGCTCACGATGGACGAGGTCGCCAGCACCGGCGCGCGCATCGTTCTCGGCAACACGTACCACTTGTGGCTTCGTCCAGGCCCGGAGGCGGTCGCGGCGCATGGCGGCCTTCACGGGTTCACGCGCTGGCCCTTCGCGATGCTCACGGACTCGGGCGGTTTCCAAGCATTTTCTCTGGCTGCGGTCCTCGGAGCGAAGGCCGCAAAGGATGCCAAAGACGGTGCGCCAAAGCCGTCGACGGCCTCGCTCGTGAAGCGAACCGCGGACGGGTTTTCGTTCCGCTCGCATCTCGACGGGTCGAAGCATCACCTGTCGCCGGAGGAGGCGGTGCGTGTGCAGGGGCTCCTTGGTGCAGACATTCAAATGCAGCTCGACGTTTGCGCGCCGGGCGACTCGCCGCGCTCCGTTCTCGAGGAGGCTGTCCGCGAAACGACCCGTTGGGCAAAACGCGCGCTCGCGGCTCCACGGCGGCCGGGGCAAGCGCTCTTCGGCATCATCCAAGGCGGAACCCATACGGATCTGCGCCGGGCTCATGCGGAGGAGCTTGCGGCGCTCGACCCGGGCTTCGACGGCCTCGCGCT
>CAIQDA010000234.1 GCA_903870415.1 uncultured delta proteobacterium | reverse complement strand
CGTCGGCCTCGACCTCGGCCGCCCAGCCGTGCTTTTTGCACATGGAGAACCACAGCGGCCCGAGGCTGTTTTGGAGCAGCCAATCGACCATGTAGCGCTCGGTGAACATTTGCGTCTTCGACGCGATCTCGTGCGGCTCAATCTTCCCGCCGCCGGCGATCTTCGTGTCGAGAGCCTCGCGCTCCGGGTCGTTCCAATATTGGTAGACCCAGCCGAGGGTCATGTCGTCGGTCCAGCATGAGGCGAGCGCGTCGTCGTCGAGCTGCTCGACGAGGTGACGCAGCGTGGCCGCGGAAACGGGAATCAAGTCGGCGACGCCGGCGGGCCCGAAGATGCCGGGGAGATCCGCCGCGAGGTCTTCGAAGACGAGGCTCAGGAGAAACGCGTAGCCCTCTGTGTCGTCGCCCTTGGTCAGCTCCGGTGCAAGGGCGCGAAAGTCTTTGTAGGCGCGGCTTTCCCACCCGCCAGTGACGAGCGCGGGCGCGCGGAGCGGCTTGCCGTCCGGTCCGATAGGCGCCTCGAGGAGGCGAAGGACCACGACGCGGTTCAAGAGCGTGTACGCCGCCTGCTTCTCGGCCTCGCGGAGGAAATCGTCGCCGGTGCGCGCGTCGCCCTTGGCGGCCTTAGCGGCCTTCGCGTTTTTGCCGAGGATCTGCGCGCGTTTTTGCTCCTCGGCCCACGCTTCGAGGCGCTCGCGGCGGCGGCGCGTGGCGTCGTCGAGGCCCGCAAGGTGCGCCTTCGCGCTGAGGCGGTACGCAGACTCGGTGCTCGCGCGAAGGTCGTCGAGAAGGCGCGCGCGAAGGCCGCGAATGGTCGTCGCGAGAGCGCGCTTGGCGTCGGAGGTCATGGTCATCGGTGGCCGAGCCCGTTCGTGAGGTCGTGGAGGTCTTGCGGTGCGGCGCTCATCGCGAGCCCCTGCGGATTTGCCCGCGCAGTGCCAGGCCCGCTGCGGTGAGGCGATAGCGCTGGGCGCGGCTCTGCGGCTTATCGGGCCGAGTCATCGCGATGAGACCGGCTTCGAGCGCGGGGATCAGGTACGCCTTGCGAAAGTGTTCGCGGTCGTTAAGCCCAAGTATCTCCTGGAGTTCAGCGCGAGTCGGCTCGCCTTCGAGACCCGCAACGAGCGCTTCAACTTGCGGGGTATCTTGCGGGGTGACTTGCGGGGTGACTTGCGGGGTGACTTGCGCGGTGACTTGCGCGGTGACTTGCGCGGTATCTTGCGGGGTAACTTGCGGGGTTTCGCTTTCCTCCACGTCCGCAGGGCCGGCCGCCCGGCGCACCGTGGCCACGAAGTGCCCTCCATCGCGATCGTCGAGGAAATCGATGGCGGGCCAGGCCTCGAGCGCACGCAGCACGCCGGACCCGAGGCCGCGATAGGGCAATAGCCCCTTTGCGACGAAGCTGGCGAGGATGGGGTTGCGCAAGTTCGAGTTGCCGGCGCGGATTTTGGCGACCGTGAGGTTGTTTGGCAGCGTGCCCGGGCTGATAATCTCGATGCGGTCGTCGAAGACAAAGAGGCGAATCGGCGCGCTAATCAGGTAATCGCGGTGCACAAGCGCATTGACGAGCAGCTCCTCGAAGACCACCGCCGGGATCTCCGTGAGGCCCGGGCTGTTTACGCCACGGCCCGCCTGGACCTTGTGCAGGTTGCGGACCACGAACGCGAGCGAGGCGTCGAATACGCTGCGCAGGGTGCCGATGAAGT
>CAIQDA010000233.1 GCA_903870415.1 uncultured delta proteobacterium | reverse complement strand
CCGAGTCCATCGTAGCTGTAGTCTGCACGGAAGGAGGGTGAGCCGTCGACGGTCAGGCCATCGTCGAGACCGAGAAGCTGGCTCGCCGCGTCGTAGCGGTACGCAAGGTCTTGAAGCGAAGGGCCGCCTGCAGCGCCGACGGTTGATCGCGTGAGACGCATGCGCGCGTCGTAGTGATTCGCGACCTGGAGCCCGCTCCCGTAGGTGACCGTCGCCGGCAAGCCCCGCGCCTCGGAGTCGACGCCGTGAACGAAGCCGTCGATAGCCGCCACGCGCCCCGCCGCATCGTAGCGCATCGCGATCGTGCGTCCGGTTGGCAAGGTGCGCGCGACCACGCGGCCAACGTTGTCAAAGGTCGTCCCGAACGTGAACGTTCGTCCTTCGAGCGTGCGCGCGAGCCCCACTCCTTGGCCACGCTCGTCGTACACGAGTTCGTCGACCCCCACCGCGCCAGGTTCATCACCGATCGCGTAACTCACGCGAGCGACGCGCCCTGGCGTATGCGTGCAGGATGCACACGATGTCGCGCGATCATACTCAAACGAGACGCGTGACTCGGCCTCGCGCCCGTCTTCCGCGGAGCTGAGTTCGCGATTTGCTGCGTCGTAGAAATGCACGATCGTGCGGCCCCGGGCGTCGGTCTCGCGAAGCAGGTTGCCCGCGTCGTCGTAGGTGAATCGCAGGGTTCCCGCGTCGGGGTCGTCGATGCGCACGAGGCGCCCGAGAAGGTCCAGCGTGTGACGTTTCGCGATGCCCGCACCGTCCACGATGCCCGCCTTCGCGCCGAGGTCGTCGTAGAGAATCGCCGTGGTCGATTCCGCTGGAGAGCCCACGGCGCGCGTCGACGAGAGGACACGTCCGAGGCCATCTTGGTGCTCCAACGTCCGACGTCCGAGCTCGTCCGTCGTCGCGGAAGCGAGAGGCCAATACGCGATGCGCTTTACGGAAGCGGGCTCACTTGCGTCGTGCGGGAGCGCGATCGTAAGCGGGCGACCGAGGGCGTCGAACGTCGTTTCCGTGCGATTCACCGCGCCGGATGGCGCCGCGCCGCTGCACGCGCTTCCGTCTCCGAGGAACGGCTCGAAGGCAACCGCGGGCTTCCCGAGCACGTTGAAGAGGCTCGTCCCGCTCACCTGGTAGCGCGTTCCACCGAGGAGTGTGCGCGACTCCGTCTTGCGACCGAGGCCGTCGAAGCACTGAACCTCTTCGAGATCGAACGCTCCGCCGCGCTGGGAGCGAGCGCGCTTGACGATGCGGCTTTCCGGGTCCGCGAGCACGTAGTCGTAGGCTTCCGTCGGCGCGCCGAGGGTGTCGCCAGGAAGGGCCATTGCCGAAATGCGCCCGAACGCATCGTAGGCGATTTGCGTCTCGGAGCCCGCATCCGTGTTCGTGCCGCTCGCATAGGACCAGGAGGTGCCCCGCACGACCGCGTCGAGCACCGGATGCATCGCGACGGTTGTCGTGAGCGTCGCCCCATCGTCGAGAGTCACACGCTCGCTTAGAGGCAAGAGGCCTGTGAGGTCGTAGGCGAACGTGCGTCCATGCCCGAGCGCGTCGCGCACGTCGAGGGCTTCGCCGTTCGAGCCGTAGCGCGTTTGGGCGCCGATAAGCTCGCGCCCCTGGTCGTCGAGGGTCGTCGTGCGCGTCACGAGTCCGCGCGAGAGCGAACCGAGCGGCAGGCCGAGAAACTCCTGGCCATCGTAGTAGGTGCGCTGCTCACGCCTTCGTCCGCTGGCGGAGGCATACGCGACGACCGTTGCAGGTGCATGCAGAATCCACGGATCAGAATCGGTGCTCGGCGTGATGAACGTCGTCTCGACGAACGCTTCGTCTCCGGTGCAAGAAGGCCCTCGCGGTACGCCGAAGTCCGATGCGCGTCCCCCGTAGGTGGGACACGAGCTTCCGCCGACGGCGACGACGCCAAGCTTCGCGCTCTTTG
>CAIQDA010000232.1 GCA_903870415.1 uncultured delta proteobacterium | reverse complement strand
GCCTGTCTGAGCCATCGAGAGCACGACAATCGACGCAAGTCCGTCGTCCGTGGTCCACGTTTGGAGGGCCGCATCGTCGAACGTGGCGCCGCGCCCGAGCGTGACGGGTTCCTTGGCTTTTGACGGGCCCGGTGCACTCACCGCAAGGTAGGCGTGGGCGTGCGGCGAGACGAGCAACGCCGTCGACGCGAATGAGGCGAACGACGCGATCGCCAGCGGGCACAGCCGTCGCACGACGTGTCGTTTCGCGCGCTTGGCCATGAAGCTCACACGCGGATGGTCGCTGCGCGCACCGTCGTCGTCAACAGATGGAACGACCTCAGTGAGCGACGCTCTCAACCCAGTTTGCTTCGAGCCACGCAAGCGAGTCGGGTGCCGCCCGGAGCGCGTCATCGATCGCGCGCACCGCCGCGCTGCAGGAGGACGGCGTCGGGGCGTGAGCTTTGGCGTACAAAACCCAGGTCGACAGCTCGTAGTGATGCAGAAACGGCGCGAAGCGATGGGCCGACGCCCGCTCGAGCACCGCGTCGGCCTGGGCGGTCGTTGTACACTGCACAAGGTTCATCGACACATCGAAGAGCAGCGAACGGAGGTCCTCAAATGCTTGCTCGGGGTTCGCGGCGATGCGGTCAAAGAGACGGCTCACGTCCTCTTCAGGAGCTCCGGCTTCCGCGGCGGCTTCCACCATCGCGGGCACCTGGGTCTCGAGGAACGTCGACTCGGGCGCGTGACCGAGGAGGCGCCCGACGAGGTACAGGTCAAATGCGCTGGCAATGGCCTCACCAAGCAAGAGCGCGCCGGCGCACGGAGGATGGCCCGCCAACGCCTTACGGGCCACGTGATGCCACGCCACATGGGCCACGACGTCCGCGTCGATGTGATCGGACGCCAGCACGTCGCTCTGACTCTCAGGACTCCAGAACGTGAGGTTCAAGAAGAGCACCCGACTCCACGACGCCTCAGCGCCGCCTTCGGGCACGAGGAAACGGTAACCGTCGCGGCGAAGCGTCTGCTTCAGTTGCTCGTAAAGCCCCACGTGGCGGAACGAGCGTTCGTCGTCGATGGTCAGGTCGTCGAGGCGGCAAGGCGTGAACGGCATGGGCGGGCCGTAGCAGATTTCCTCGCTCCTAGAGCAGTTGCGTCACGCCCCGCGGCGGCAGTTCCACGTGCCCTCGGGCGCCGCATCGCTCGTGAGCAGAAACGCGTTTTCACGCACGCGCAAGCCGCGCGCCGATGCGACGCAAGTCTTCGAGGGTCGCGTGGTCGTTCATCTTCGCGGCCCGCGCGAGGTCGTCGAGAAGCGCAAGTTCCGCTTCGGTCGTCACGCCGTCCCATTGAATCACGGCACTCACGACCTCGAGCGCCTTGCGAAGCGTGGGTCGCGGCAGCGTCGCCATGAGTTCCGCGAAGAGCGGGCGCGCGGCGGGCTGATAGCCCAAAGGCAGCATTTCCTGGAGCCACGCGTTCGCCACCGCCCAATCATCGTCGTCGACCGCCTCCTGCTGACCGAGGGCCGCGGCCTTCTCCCGAATGAACGTCATTTGCGCGCGACGCCTTGCAACGACGCCCTCAAGCTCGCGCCCCGAAAGCGGCAACGTTCCTTCGTCCAGCGTCGTGAGGCAGAGAACGACGACGATTTGCGCGGGCGACATCATGGCGTTTTTCTTTCGTCCTTTGAGCCCCGAAGCATCAGGCGAAACGCCACGTTCGCTTCGACGGGTCATGAGTGTCGCCGAACTCTGGCGGTGGAGCCAAGGGCGTGCGACCCACGATGACGAGCAACATTCGTTCCGGATTCGCGATCGCGGAAACGTAAACGCATTTCCTCAGCGCGCCGCACCGAAGCCCGCGCCCGATGTGCAACGCTGTGCAGCCAAGTTGTGCATCGATGTGCAATGCGGCGAGGCGCGCAGCTGGGCATTTCGCTCGCGGGACGCTAAGGTTCCCCCATGATCGACTGCGGCATGTGCGGGCACGAATTCACGCGCGAAGAAGGTGCTGCGTGCCAAGCCGGCTGCCCCATCTCGAAAGGCTGCGGTCTCGTGACGTGCCCCGCGTGCGGCTACGAGTTTCCGCCAACCTCGCGCATCGTCGAGCTCATCACGAACCTCGTGAAGCCAAAGCGCCCCGCGCCAGGCGGTGCCCGATGAACGGGATTCGCCTTTCTGAGCTCCCGATCGGTGCTGCCGCCATTGTCGGTGACATCGCGTTGCCGCCCGCACGAGTCGATCGGCTCGCGGCGCTTGGAATCGTTCCAGGCATGGAACTTTCCGTCGAACAGCGTCACCCGGTTTACGTGATCCGCTCCGACGACTCGCTTCTCGCGCTCGAAGAAGATCTCGCACGCGGGATCACCGTGCATCTTGCAAGCATCGAGCGCTGACATGGGCGCACGCCCCCGCGCTTTTCCGTTGCGCGTGTTTCTCGTTGCCGGCGTCGCGGTCGCCATGGGCCTCGTGCTCGTGCCCTTTCGACGCATCACGACCGATCTCGTGACCATTGCGACGGAGCAAGAGGGTCACAGGAACCTTGAGGATGCCGCTCGCCTCGCGCACCAAGCGTTGCGGTCGGGTGTCCGCGCCGAAGCGCTCGTGAGCGAGTCTTTTTCCTGCATATGCGACGGCGCGCGGTGTGCGGGCGCGTGCCCAAACGATCTCGTTCGCGACGCAAGTCAATCGCTCGCCTGCGACGGCGACCCGCCCGATCGCGTGTGCATTGTGCGTCGGGACCGGAGCCCATCGACGACCCCGTTGCGCATGGCTCACGCGCTGCTCGCACTGGCGACCATCACCGTTTTCGCCGTCACCTCGCTCGTGCTCGCGCTCGTGCTCGCGCGCCCCCTTCGCGCGCTCGCAGCGGAGGCGAAACGCGTGGGCGACGGCCGCCCTGCGCTTCCCCCTACCGGCAGTTTCGTCGAGGAAATCCAGAGTCTTGAAGCCGCACTCGGGTCGATGGTGGAGCGTTTGCGGGCGCGTGAAGCGGAGGTCCAAGAGCGACTTCTCCACGCGCAAGACGCGAACGACGAGCTGCAACGCGCGAACCGAACGCTCGCGGAAACGCGGCAACAACTCCTGCAAGCCGAGCGCCTCGCGGCAGTGGGACGGCTCTCGGCGGGCTTGGCGCACGAGATCGGAAATCCCCTCACGGCGATTCTCGCGCTCCTCGACTTGGTTCTCGCGGGGGATCTTCCCGAGGCCCAACAGCGTGATTTTCTCGAGCGAATTCGCGCCGAAAATGAACGCATCGGAACCATCGTTCGCGGACTCTTGGACTTCTCGCGTCCCGACCTGCCAATGGTCGACGCGCCCGAAGGCAACTGCTCGCCGCAAGCGGTCGTCGACGACTTGCTTCGCTTCTTCGAGCCGCAGCGGCGCTACGCTCATGCGCGCTTCGCACTGGCCGGCGATCGCACCGACCGCAATGTGCGCATGCATTCGGGAGCCTTGCGCCAGGTGCTGTTGAACCTTTTCCTGAACGCCGCCGAAGCGCTCGAGTCTAGGAAATCTCCAGGTCTCGTGCTGGTCGCGTTTGAAGATGCGGGCGACGTCGTTCGGATCCTCGTCGAGGACGATGGGCCCGGCGTCGAAGCCGCTGTGGGCGACAGGCTCTTTGAACCCTTCGTCACCTCGCGAGGCGATCGAGGTGGCACAGGGCTTGGCCTCTCCATCTGCCGCGGTCTCGTGGAGGCCACGGGCGGGAGGCTCGAGCTCGAACGAACGTCGAAAGCCGGCACGCGCTTTGCGGTCACCCTGCCCGTCGCCGCGACGTGACCGCCGGCGGCAAGGGCTCGCGCGCGCTTAAGGTTTCGCTGCGTTTTTGCGCGCTTCGAAGGCCTTCACGACGAGTTCGTCGACGGCCGTGAGCGCGTCGAGATCGATGCGCTTGGTTCGCGCGGCAACGACAGCGGCGACCGCTTCGGCTTCAACCTTGGCAACGCGTTCACGCCAAAGGGCGCCGCGAATCTGCGGGGCCACTTCGTCGACCGTTCGGTGCACCGCTGCAACGGTCGCACGGCGCCACACGACGCCGAAGTACCCGCGCTCAGGCACCGCATGCTCCACGAACGCTCCGTCATGCAGGCCCGTCGCGGCCTCGACCACGGCCCTGTCGACGCTCACCGGGGCGTCGTCGGAAACCCCGTTCGCATCAAGAAAACCGAGGTTTCCTCCACGAAACTTCGTGGCCTCGTCCACGCTGTGATCGCGCGCGAGGCTCATCCAATCTTGCACGGACGCTTTCGCCTTGGCCGTTGCGAGAACCTCTTTCGCCTCCGCCTCAGTCTTGCAGAGGATGCGCCACAACTGCACGCGTTCAGGGGCTTCGTACGTTGCTTGATGCGCGTCGTAATACGCTTTCACGTCAGCGTCTGCGATGGCGGATGCGGGGCCTGCTGCCTGCGTGGCGTGATCGATGACCGCTCGCGCGAGCACCCGACGTTGGGCCTCGGCGACGGAGAACTGCGCGGGAAGATTGAGGCGCCTCGCCTCGGCGGCAAGCAGCGTTTCATCACGCAAAAGTTGAACGAACGCTCGTTTTCGCGCGTCGTCGGTCGCCCCGAGCGCGTGGCGCTGACCCGGCGATACGAGCGACCAGCGGCGGGCCGCCTCCGCCTCGGTGACGACGTCGTCGACCGCACCGAGCGTGACGTGAACGAGATTCGCGTCGGCCCAACAAAGCGCCGCACAGGTCAACGAAGCGGGCACGATCGCACTCGTAAGCGCGGCGAGGAGGCTTGGAACTACGCGGGTCGAAGCGAAGCGCATGAGCGTCCGCATAGTATGCTTCGCGGCGCGTGCGCAGGGGCTACGACGCCTCGCGCACGGAGCTCATCGCGCGCTTTTTTTCTTGGGAACACGCTTCTTCGGTGCAGCGCCTGGCATGACGCCGGCCTCCACGAGGACCGACTCGGGCAAGCCCAGAAAACGGTATGCGGCCTCGCTGAGATCGTACGCGTCCACCATGCGGGCGAGAGCCTCAGCTGCGCCTGCAGGGGCTGTGCGCATGCGCTTCACGGGCACGACCTTGCGAAGCGACGTGATCGTCTCGCCGATGTCGAGGAGCTCCTGCACTTTCAAGAGCACGTCGACGGGCTTCAACTCTTCGCTCGTCAGTTCCAAGATGAGCCGTTGGCGTCGCTTTTCCGTGCGGCCGTCGAGCGCAGGATGGCCTGCTTTTTTCCCTGTGAGCACGTCGTTCAGGTTGCGAGCCGCCACGCGCTTTTGGACAGCCTCGGGGCTTCCTCGGCGGTTTGTCTTCGGGGCCGAGGGAGTCTTCGCGCGCGCCATGCTTTGCATTCTAGGCCAGCGAGTCCACAGGCGGAAACTTCCGCACACCGCATCGGTTGCGAAGTTAGCCCGCGGCGACGGGAAAGCGCTTGAGACGCGAGAAGTCCGTCTTGAAGATTTCGAGTTCGTAGAGACGCCCGTTGCTGTCGATGACGAGCGAAACGAGAAGCTTCACGCCGTCTTCGTCTTCGCACTCCCACGAGCTCACCCGGTGGCCGAAAAACCTCTGCGCCGTGCGTGCGCCGTTCGGCACGAGGCGAAGGCTTCCCATGCCGCCGTCGTTCATGTTTTCGACGACGAGGCTGTGGCGATCGACCTCCGCCGCCGGCACCGCTTCTGCAAGCGTGAGGAGAAAAGCGATCAGCGAGTTTTCGGCGTCCGTCGGTTTGCGCAAGGCCATGGGTTCGTTCCTTGTCGGGCTGGCAGTGGCTTGTGCAAGCGCTGCGCCGACCACGATCGATATGTGCGGTGCTTCATTCATAAAGATTGAAGGGCGCCGAAGCAACGATCGCGCCACAGCTCCGTGCTCTTCAGTCAAAATTCACGGATTCGCGAGGACTTCCCCGTCTCGCGGCAACGGAGCGCCCGCGTCGACGTATTCGCGCGGTTCTGTGCCGGTAGCGAATACTTCGGAGAGCGCGGCGGCGTCGTTATCGAGCGCGAGCAGCCCTGTCGCACGGTCGATGCGCGCGTCCACGATGCCGTCGGGGCGCGGGAAATCCGTCGCCGGCCGTCCTGCATGAACGCCGCGCATGAAGTCGATCCACGCGGGGAGCGCCGCCGAGCCGCCGGTCTCGCTCCCAAGCGCTTTGCCGTCGTCGTAGCCGACCCAGACGACCGCCACGACGTCGGTCGAAAACCCTGCAAACCATGTGTCTTTCGCGTCGTTCGTCGTCCCCGTTTTTCCCGCGAGAGGTCGCCCGAGGCTCTTCGCTCGCGCGGCGGTCCCGTGGTCCACAACGCTCGAGAGCACGCTCGTCGGGAGATACGCGCCTTCCGGTGACATGACCCGCTTCGACTCGCGCGGTGCAGGCATTTTGACCTCGACGCCGTCGGGGCCCGTGATGCTCGTGATCAGGCGCGACGGAGTCGAGATGCCGCCGCTCGCGAAGACGGCGTACACGTCGGCGAGCTCGGACGGATGCACCTCGTAGGCCCCGAGCGCGAGACTTAGGTCGGGCTGGAGTGCGGAGACAATCCCTAGCGTTTTCGCGAATGAAACCACTTCACGCGGTCCCACTTCGCGAAGCACCCGCACCGCCGCAAGGTTCACCGAGTTCGCAAGCGCCTCGCGCAAACGCAACGGCTCGACGCCCGTCCATCCTTCGTAGTTCGTCGGCGCGTACTTGCCCTCGAAGACCTCCGGCGTCACGTCGAGAAGCGTCGCCGGCGTGAAGCGATTCGAGTTGAGCGCGTAGCCATACACGACGGGCTTGAAGGTCGACCCCGGCTGCCTCTTGGCCTGCAGCGCGCGATCAAGCGCACCTGGAAGGCCTTCGTAACTGCCAACGAGCGCAAGCACGTCGCGACTGCGCACATCCAGGGCAATCAGGGCGCTTTCAGGCCCTTCTTCGAGCCGAAGCGGGACCGCGTCGTCGATGATCGCAGAACCCTCGCTTGGCGTGGCCGCAGGCCCAGGCGCAGGAGGCGGTAGCGGCGCGGCGAGGAGGCTCACACGCAAGCGCGCGCCCGGATCGGCGAAGTCCGAGGCCTTCTTGACGCCGGGTGCGTAGCGCGACCATTCGCCCACCTTGAGAATGCCGCGCACGGTGCCCACGCGGACCACGAGTTCACCGCGAGCATCGTCGACGCGAACCACCTCGCCGACAAGGACCCGGTGCAAGTCAAAGCGAGGCGTCCCCTGAAAGAGCGGAGGCGCGTCACCCTGCAATTTCCCTCGCCGATCCATCTTGGGCGCGTGAAACGGAGCGCGACGTCGGTGGCGCTGGTCGTAGGCCTCGAGATTCGCGCGAACGCTTTTTCGTGCGAGCTCTTGAAGGCGCGGATCGATGGTCGTGTGCACCGTGAAGCCGCCGCGACGCGCTCGCTCGGGTTCGAGTTCGAGCAAGAGCTTCCGCGCAACTTCCACAGCCTCGGGGGCCAGCTCATTCATCGCGTCGTGAATAGGTGCAAGCTGCAAGGGTTCAGCAAGCGCCTCCGACCACGCCGACTCTTTCAAAAAGCCCTTCTCGCGCATCTGCCCGAGGACGAAATCGCGACGGCCCATCGAACGAGGGGCATCGCGGCGCGGCGAGTAAATTTCCGGGCCCGCAACGAGTCCAGCCACGATGGCCGCCTCGGCGACGGATGCATTCCTCACGGAGTGCCCGAAGTAAAATCGAAAGGCCTCTTCGACGCCGTAGCGCCCATGGCCGAAGTAGATGTGGTTCAGGTACAGGCCCAGAATTTCGTCCTTGCCGAGCTCCTGTTCGAGGCGACGCGCGAGAAGCGCCTCCTTCAGTTTGCGACGCAACGTGCGCTGGTGATCGAGGAGCAGGTTCTTGACGACCTGCTGCGTGATGGTGGACCCGCCCTGACGCAGGCGACCGCTCTTGACGTTGACGATGAATGCCCTGGCGATTCCCAGGTAATTTAGACCTTCGTGCTCGTAGAAACTCGCGTCTTCCGCGGCGAGTACCGCGAGCTTCACGTGACCTGGAATGTCCTCGACGGGAACAACCGTGCGGCGCTCGGTGAAGAGCTCGGCGAGGGTGCTTCCGTCGCGCGCCAGGACCCGCGTGACCTGTGGCGGATCGTAACCGCTGCGAAGCTCCGTAACCGATGGGAGCTCGCCTTCGATTTGGCGAATGTAGACCCAGAGTCCCGCCGCTCCCGCGAGCCCGAGGACGATGCCAAGCAACGAAAGCCAGCCGATTACCTTGAGAAAACGCTTCAAGGAGCGCCCCCAAGTACCTTCATTCCGACGAAGGCAATCGCGGCGCCGAGGCACAAAAATGCGACCGCGATGCCCACGATGGACCCGGGGGACAAGGCAACCGACGAGCGTCGCGATGGCGGAGACTGGGTTGCTCGCGAGCCCGAAGAACGCGGGCTCGGAAAGCCGGACACATGGCGAGACGAAGGACGCCCGATGACGTCGAGGGTCGCACGCACTTCCTCGGCGTCGGGTGCCGTATCCATGTACGACTCGTCGGGATGCTCGGCGAAGTACCGAAGCGCATCGCCGAAGGCCCGGGCCGATGAGAAACGTGAGGCGGGATCCTTGGCGAGCGCGCGATCGACGATCTGAACGAGGGCGCGCGGAAAGGTCCAATCGGGCACGCGATCAGCAAGCGAGATGGGCTGCGCTCGGCTGTGAAGCGCGACCCACTCAAGGGGCGTCGTCCCGTTGAAGGGCAGCTTCCCGGAGAGCGCTTCGTAGAGAACGACCCCGAGCGAATAGACGTCCGACGAGGGTCCTACGGGCTCGCCTCGCGCCTGCTCCGGACTCATAAACTCCGGGGTGCCGAAGACCGAGCCCTGCTTCGTGATGGCAACGCTCCCGGGGGCGAGCATGCTCTCGTCGAGCTTTGCCAAGCCGAAATCCAGCACTTTCGGGAGCTCAAGGCCTCCGGGCATGGTTTGGAGGAAGATGTTCTCCGGCTTGATGTCGCGGTGGAGAACCCCCGCACCGTGAGCTTCGTCGAGCGCGTACGCCACCTGCGCGAGGAGCCAAGCGGTGCGCGCCGGGTCCATCGGTGCCTCGGTGCGAATGACGCGGTGCAAGCTCCTGCCTTCGAGGAGCTCCATCACGATGTAGAGCCGCCCGTCGTCGAGAACGCCGGTGTCAAAAACCCGGAGCGTGTTCGGGTGCGTGAGCTGCGAAAGCACGCGCGCTTCCCTGCGAAAACGCGTCAGAACTTCGCTTCGCGCCGCATACTTCGGATGCAGAACTTTGAGGGCGACGAAGCGATTGAGAGCCGCTTGACGTGCCTTGTAGACTGCACCCATTCCTCCGGCGCCAATGCGCTCGAGGATCGTGTACTCGCCGTCGTGAAGGGAAAGTCCGAGGAGCGGGTCCGGAGCCGCCATGCGTAGGCCGTAGCATAGACGCGCGCCGGGAAGTTGCTCCGCCATGACCAGTGGCGCACGCTCGGACCATGCATTCGCTGTTGCTGCGCTCCGAACTTCTCGCGCGCGCTGGATTTACCCATGGATTCTCCACGCGCTGGGCCTCCGTCACAGGCGTCGAAGGATCGTTTCCGAGCGACGCCGATCACCTGCGCGGCTTCTTTGGGGCGCTCGGGCGCGACCCGGCGAGCGCGATGCGTGTGAAGCAAGTGCACGGGGCAGCCGTTCTGACCGACCCCCTCGCCGACTGGCAGGGCGAGGGCGATGCGATTGCCTTTCGCGAACCGCACGCGCAGGTCACGCCCGTGATTCGAACTGCGGACTGTGTTCCGATTCTCCTCGGGAATCCCTTCGGCGGGCAGGTCGCGGCGGTGCACGCCGGGTGGCGTGGCGTTGAGCGGAACATCGTTTCGGAAGCCGTGCGCGCCCTTCACGTTGCGCCCGAATGGCTCGTCGCGGCGATCGGACCGTGCCTCTGCACCGCGTGCTTCGAGGTTGGCGAAGAGGTCGTGACGGCGCTCATGCCCGTGACGGGCGACGGCATCGTGGACCGAGCGTTCGGCCCCAAGCCCCACGTGAACCTTCGCCTCGCGGTTCGGCTTCAGCTTCGAAAGATGGGACTTCCGAACGCAGCCATCGAAGATGTTGCAGGATGCACGCGATGCGAGCCGGAACGATTCTTCTCCTACCGCCGCGATGGCGCGAACGCGGGGCGCCAGATGGCCGTCATCGTGCCGAGAACCTGATCGTCGTCATGCGACCAATCGCCGCACCCTGAGATTCGCCACGCACTCGCTCGTTCGCTTAAGACACGTGCCATGCTTCGTCGCCTCTTTGCCCTGCCCGCCGCGGCAGCCCTCGTCGCTGCTTCCGCAACCCCCGCGCAGGCGCAAGCGTGCCACGGTGACGTCCTCGATCCGAGCGAAGGCACGCGCTTCAGCACCACGGTCGCCGTCGTCGCCGGCGGTTTCGATCGATCGATGTTTGGCAAGGGCGACTTCGAAGGCGTCACGGCCTCGTTGAGGCTTCGTGCCGGCGGCGCACGGTGGGGCCTCGTGGTGCCTGCATACCGCATCCATCGAGGTGGCTCCACCGCTGCCGGGCTCGGCGACGTGGGCCTACGCGCGGAGATTCCCGCGATTAACTTGTTCGACGGCGCCCTCGAATTCGGCGTTGGCGTAGGGCTCACGCTTCCGACTGGCAGCACCGACGACGAACTCGGGATGGGCCACGCCATGGCGATGCCGTGGGTCTTTGGCGCCGGGCGCTTCGGAATCGTCGCCCTCGAGGCAGAGCTTGGAACCGCACACTCGCTGTCAAGTTCCGGTCATACGATGACCATGCCAGGTATGACGATGAACGTAGCGCGCCCCGTCGTCGACCCGATGAACAGCAATGAGGTGTGGGCTTCGGCGGCCGTCTCCGTGCCATTCGGCGTGCTTTCCCTCGTCCCTACGCTGCGCGGCGCTCAACCCATCGGCGATGGCGAAAAGCGCATGGCCGCAGGGCTCGGGCTTCGACTTCCCGTCGGGCCTGTGGCCCTGGCAGCGGGCGGCGAGCTCCCGGTGGTGGGCGACCCGTTCACCTGGCGAGGCTTTCTACGCGGCACCTTGAGCTTCTGACGGACCGGGGTCGAACGAGTCTCGACGCTGTCAGCGGGCGGCACCGGCGTCTGCGGCCTCGGGCCACCCGCAACCGATGGCGTACATGTGCGCTTCGCTGCCGTGGGTCGCGAGCTCGGAACTCAACGACGCCGTGAAATTCTTCGAGCGTTCGAGGAGATCGTTGATCTCGGGATCGCGCGCCGCTGCCACGTCGAACGACGGGTCGTCGATGTCCATGTCGCCGAGCATGTCGCCGGTCGTGGCTCCGAGCGTCGGAACTTTTGATCCAAGACGATGCACGTTCGGCCCTTCGCCCCACGCGTCGTTCGGGTCGGACATGGGCAGCTGACCGGGCATGTCGGACCACGCCTCGATGAACGTCGTGTCGCCCGCGTCGTTGAAAAAGAACTCTTCGTAGATCGCGCAGCGCTTGCCTGCGTAGTCGAAGCTGATGCGGCATCGAGCGAACGGCTGCTTCGTAAACGCCCTGCAATCGCGCAGCGGAACGGTGGTGCTGGGGTCGGCGGTCGTGAGCGCGCGGTCGCCTTCGACGAGAATGGCCCGGCCATAGCCCGTGAGTTTGAGCCAAGGCGGCCACTCCCAGCGCGCCACGTGACGGGAGTAGTTCGGCACCTTGCTTGGGTCCGCGGAGCCGTCGAGCGTGTCGAAATAGTAGAGCGCCTGCTCGATGTAATAACTCGGCGACTGTTTGGGCGTGAGGCACTCGGCGAGCGCCCCGGTCCCCGCGCACGGGTCAGGCACCTCCGACGGCGACGAGCTCTGGCAACCCACCATCGCCAGCAAAATAGGAGCCCAAACACCGACGCGTGTGAGTTGCATTCCTCCAGCGTCGCATGGAACCGCGTCGGAGAAAAGATCGCCTCGTTCTGTATTGGCCGCGCGTTCCGCTGTTCACGCGTTCGCGTAAGCTCTCCCGATGGCGCTCCCCCGTGACTCCGTGCGTGGCATCTCCTTCGACTACGGTCACGTGCTCGGTGGCCTCGATCTCGACGAGCTCGCGCGACGCATCGGCTCCCTTGGTGCCGACGCCGACGTGGTGAAACTCAAGGATTCGATGGGTGAAGCGTATCGTGAACACGACGCGGCCATTGCCCGCGGTGAAGGTCATGAGGCCGGCTGGCGCGCGTTGATGGGTCACCTGGTCGGGGCTGGCTCGGGAGTCGCCAACCCCGTGCACCTTACACGTATCGTGGATGCGCTTTGGGCCGCTCAGCCGCAGAGCAATCTGTGGCGCTACGTGCCCGAAGAAGCGCGTGCACTCCTCAAGGAACTCGCCGAACGAAAGGTGCCGATGGTCATCACGTCGAACAGCGAAGGTCGCGTGGCCGAGCTTCTTTCGGAAGTCGGTATCGCTGATTTTTTTCTCGCCATTCTCGATTCAGGACGCCTGGGCTTTGGAAAGCCAGACCCGCGCATTTTCGCGCTCGCAGCGGAGAAACTCTCGCTGCCGATCGACCGCGTGGTGCATGTGGGCGACTCGGAAAAGGCCGACATCGTTGGCGCGAAGAACGCGGGAGCATGGGCGGTGCGCTTCGACGCGTTTCTTCCGTTCGCGGGACCCGAGTCGTGTGCGGACGCGGTGACCACGAGCTACGAACGCCTGCGCAGCGTGCTTCTCGAGGGGCTTGGGCTCGCGCCCTGAGCTTCACGCGGCATGAACGTAGACGAGGCTTTTTCCTGACCAATGTCAGCCTGTGACGATGGAGTTCGCCGCTCGTTCGCCGCTCGTGAACGCGCCATGCACCGTCGCCGCATGGTCCCGTGAGCAGGCTTCTCCGGCGAAAAAAAGCGAGCCTTGCCGCGCCGCAAGCGTGTCGCGATCGGCAAGCGTGCTTCCGACAGCCAAGAACGAATAGCTCCCGCACGCGAACGCATCGCCGCTCCAGTTCGATCGAAGCGTTCGAAGAGGCGCTTGAAACGACGCGCCGAAGAGCGCTCGCAACGCCGCGGATGCGCTGGCAATCGCCTGAGAATCGGACATAGCCTCTTGCGCGCGAGCAAATGCTCCTGCGTTGAACATGAGCAGCGCGGGCGTGTCCACGATGGCAGCAACGTTCAGCGACTCGACCCATTGACCTCGCTCCGAGGCCGGCGGAATGCGGTCCACGAGCTCGCTCGCTGCGGGCCAGAATGAACTTGCAAACTGCACATATGTTTTGCTGAGGGTTCCCATCCCGAGCCTTGCGATGGCGTCTCGTTTCGCCGGCGAGAGGCTTGGCGTGAACGCGATGGTCTTCGCCTTGAGGACACCGAGCGGAACGGTCACAAGGACGCTTTCTCCCTGAAAAGTTCCTAGATTCGTTAGCACCACCGCCGGACTTACGCTCGTGTCGATCGCGGTCACGATGCACCCAAGGCGAACGTCGGTGCCGCGTGCGACAGCATTGACGATGGCGTCGTAGCCTCCAGGAAACACGGCGTCGCCTCCGGACTCGTTCGCCCCGTCGTCGAAGTGGTTGGCCGAAAGCTCGGACGCGTCGGCCGCGTACTCGTGCTCGAAAACGCTCGTGATGCCCATCTCGACTTCGAGGCGCTGCGTGGCCGTGAAGTTCGATGACGCGATGGCTCGATCCAAGGCGGTTCGCAGGGGTTCGTCCGTGTCCGGCGAGCTCGCCGTGCCTCGCGTTGCAAGGTCTCGCACGGTGCGTTCGATGCGCGCGACGTCGGAGTCTGGACGCCGCGTACCGTTCGCATCGAAAAGTGCTTCGCTGTAGTCTGCAACGATGGTGCGGAGGCCTTCGCTCGCAGCGCGCGCGGCAATCGGGTTGTTCGTGACCCCGTGAATCCACGACGCCCCAAGGTCGAGAGGAACGCCCCAGCTGCGATCGGTCACGATTCGCCCGCCGATGCGCGTACGCCCCTCGAGGACGATGACCTTTTTGCCCGCCTTCGCGAGGACCTCCGCGGCGCGAAGTCCTGCAATTCCTGCCCCGATGACAATCACGTTGGCTTCCCGGCCCGCGTCGCCGGCGTCGACTGCGGAGGTCGACCCGGCATCGGCAGCAGCGAGTCCCGCGTCCTCCGCGTTCGATGGTGCCGTCACAACAGCGCCTTCGCTCGCCCCTCCGCACCCGAGCACGACGGCCGCTGGGGCGAACTGCGCGAGGGCGAGAAGCAAGTCACGACGGCTTAGCGGGTGCGCAGGCATGGGCCTCGATATTACCGGACTGAAATCTTGTCGAAGGAAGAAGCCTCGCGCTCACGTCGCCGAGCGTCGCAAACGAACAACGCCACGGCCCCGAAGTTGGAACCGTGGCGCGTTGGTGTCGCGTCGCTAATCGTCAGAGGGGCGAAGTCGCGTAGCGGACGATCACGATGCCCGAGCCGCCCGGCGCGCCGTTGTTCGAGTTGTTGTCGCCGCCGCCGCCACCGCCGGTGTTGGGCGTGCCCGCCACCGCGCGCGTGTTGCTCGTAGCCCCGCCGTCGCCGCCGCCGCCAATGCCGCCGAGAGCCACGACGCTGTTGCATTCGTCGCCGCCGCCGCCGCCGCCGGCGTAATACGTCGCGACGCCGGAGATCGAGAACGACCTTCCCGCGCCGCCCGTGCCGCCGCGCTCGTTGCCTGCCTGCGATGCACCGCCGGCCGCACCGGCTCCGCCTCCGCCCGATCCGCCCGAACATCCGCCGCCTTGGCCCGTACCGCCGTTGTTGCCGTACGTCGTGCCGCCGGTGCCCTGGGTCGCGACGCCGCCCGCCGCCGTCGTGTCGCGCGCCGCGCCACCGCCAGAGCCGCCGTCCGTGCCCGGGTCATGAAGGACGCCGCCCGCGCCACCACCGTAGCCAACCATCGTCATCAACGACGAGTCCGTGCCGCTGTGGCTCTGACTGTACCCGTCGCTATGCGCTCCGCCCAAGCCAACGACGACCGGGAACGCACCGACACCGATGGAGAAGCTTGCATTGTACACGACACCGCCGCCGCCGCCGCCGCCACCGTGTGCCCCACCACCGCCGCCGCCGGCGACGACGAGAACCTCGGCGTCCTTCGGGGTGCCGCATGAGAGCGTGTCACTCGCGAGGAACGTATGGATCACGTAACCGGGGACCGAGAGGTCCAACGTGCCGCCGCTGCATGCGCCGACGGGAAGCGCGACGCATGAGCCTCCCGACAGGAAATAGCCTACGTCACAGGTCGCGCAGTTCGCGCCCCCAAAGCCAGCGACGCACGCGCAGGAACCCGACGGCGTGAACGTGCTGCTCGCGCAAACGTAGGGGACCGAGCCCGTGTAGTGCGGGGAGTTGCACGAAATTGTTCCGCTGCCGTCGGCGACTTGGGTCTCGGTGGTTCCTTCAATCGTGAAGCTGCAGTTGCCCGCGCCCGTAGCTCCGGCGGAACCCGTTGCGCCCGTGGCCCCCACGTCGCCAGTGGCGCCTGTCGCGCCGACGTCACCCGTGGCGCCGGTTGCCCCTGTGACACCCGTCGCGCCATTGCACGCATACGAGGTCTGCGAACCGGCTAGTTCGGAGCTGTCGAGAGTCCCGTTGCCGTTCGCGTCGAGGTAGAAAACGAGTTTGTAACCGCCCTCGGCGCAGTTTTGGCCCGCAGGCTCTGCGCTGACGCTCACAAGCGTGCTCGACCCGGCGGTTCCCGTTGCGCCCGTTGCGCCCGTTGCGCCCGTTGCGCCCGTGTGACCCGTTGCTCCGGTTGCTCCCGTTGCGCCCGTTGCGCCCGTTGCGCCCGTTGCGCCCGTTGCTCCGGTTGCGCCCGTTGCGCCCGTCGCAGGAGCATCCGTCACCGGAACCCACACGCCGTTGTTGCAAAGTGCAACGGTGCCCTCGGCCATCGACAGCGCAACCTCGAGGTCGTTCGTCGGGTCACATGGGGGCCGCGCCGCCTCATTCTCATAACGAATGACCCCTTGCGCAGAGGACGTCGTCGAAGTGCTGCACGCGTGGAGACCGAGGGAAAGCAACCCAAAGCCCGCCACGGAAAAAACGCCAATTCGCTTGTTCATTATATTCGTTTCCAGAATTCCAAAATCTTAACTTGAACCAGAAACCAAGCTCGTCACTTGGGTGGCATCAATGTTCCGCGATGACGATGTCGTCGACCGCGCCCGCAAAGCGATTGGTGCCGTTGGCGTTCGTCTCAATGCTCAGCCGAACGACACCGGTTCCATCGCCGACGTAGGTAAAGCTGTCTGGGGCGAAGGTTTGCGTGCCCGCCCAGGCTTCGGGAAGGGTCGTGTGCGTCGCGAGTTCGCTGCCGTCTGCGCGCAAGATCTTGAACACAAGGCCGTCGCCCGCGAGCGTGGCCTGCCCGCACGCCGCCCAGACGGAAGGGCCCGCATTGAAGCGCACGTCGTAGCTTTTGCCTGAAACGTTCGCAGCCACGCCCGCGGTCATGACGATGCCGTTCGAGTCCATGAAAGTCGCGGCGATGTTGCCGCCCGCCCTGACGACGCCGTGCACCGAATGAAACCCGGACTTCGTCCAGCCGGGGACGTCCTCGCTATGGAGAACGGTGTTGCCGCTCTGGCACTGGGAGCCCGCTCCGCCCCCGGCCATTGCCGAAAAGTCCTCCGTGAAGAGCGAAACCCCTGAACCGCCGCCGGAACCCGTCGTCGTCAACCCCGGATGCCCAGCCGGCAGCGAGGCCGTCGTGCCCCACTTTTTGGCCAGGTAGGCCTCGACGCTTTGGCGCTCGGTATTGGTCAACGCCGAGTCGTACACGAGGATTTCGCCAATGCTTCCATTGAGGAAATACCCTGGTTGCGGGGGAACACCGCCGCCTCCGTTGTTGTAGGTGCCGACGAGCATCAGGAATGACGTCGTGTAATCGGTCGTCGTGTCCGCGCTCGTCGACGCGGAACCGGTCAGCGAACCATTCTCGTAAGTGGTGGTCGTCCACCCCGAGCGGTTGCTCACGAACCCGCTCACGCGCCACGACGTCGAGTTGTCCGGGGTCCACGTGAAGCAATTGGATGCGCCGCTCGTCCCCCCGAAGAAGCCCAACCCGTCTCGGCCCATAGCGATGCGGCCCGAGGCAGGACCGTAGAGCGACTTGTTGAAGATGCCTCCGCCTGCCGTGTCCGCAAAGCGAAAAGCAGCGAAAACACTGATCGAATGCGTGCCCATGAAGGCCGTGTTCG
>CAIQDA010000231.1 GCA_903870415.1 uncultured delta proteobacterium | reverse complement strand
GGTCGCGTGCAGAGCGTCTTCGACGCGCGCCTTCTTCTCCTTCATTTCGGCTTCGGTATGGGCACCGACGCGGACGACGGCGACGCCACCGGCCAGCTTGGCGAGGCGCTCTTGGAGCTTCTCGCGGTCGTAGTCGCTCGTCGATGCGTCGATTTGCTTGCGGATGGTTTCGACGCGGCCCTTGATGTCCGTCGCGTTGCCCGCGCCGTCGACGATGGTCGTGGTGTCCTTGTCGATGACGATCTTCTTCGCATGACCGAGGTCGAGGATCGTCGCCTGGTCAAGCTTGAGACCGAGGTCTTCGCTGATGACGGTCGCGCCCGTGAGGATCGCGATGTCCTTGAGCATTTCCTTGCGTCGATCACCGAAGCCTGGAGCCTTGACCGCTGCGACCTTGAGGATGCCGCGGAGACGGTTCACGACGAGAGCCGCGAGCGCCTCGCCTTCGATGTCCTCGGCGATGATGAGCAGTGGACGTGCTTCGCGAGCGACTTGCTCGAGGAGAGGAACGATGTCGGCGAGTGAGCCGATCTTCTTCTCCGTCACGAGGATTCGAACGTCCTCGAGTTCGCAGGTCATCTTCTCGGGGCTCGTGACGAAATACGGCGACGCGTAACCGCGGTCGAACTGCATTCCTTCAACAACTTCGAGGGTCGACTCGAGCGCTTTTCCGCTTTCGACCGTGATGACGCCCTCTTTGCCAACCTTCTCCATCGCGTCGGCGAGCATGTCGCCGATGGCCGTGTCGCCGTTGGCGCTGATGGTGCCGACCTGGGCGATGTGCGCGCGGTCGCGCGTCGGAATGGCAATGGACTTCACGTGCGCGACCATGGCCGCGACGGCGAGATCGATGCCGCGCTTGAGGTCCATGGGGTTGTGGCCCGCCTCGACGAGCTTGAGGCCCTGCGAGTAGATGGCTTGCGCAAGCACGGTGGCGGTGGTCGTTCCGTCGCCGGCCTTGTCGCTCGTCTTCGAAGCCACTTCGCGCACCATTTGGGCGCCCATGTTCTCGAACTTGCCTTCAAGCTCGATTTCCTTCGCCACGGTCACGCCGTCTTTGGTCACGACGGGCGAACCAAACGACTTCTCGATGACAACGTTGCGGCCCTTTGGCCCGAGCGTGACCTTCACGGCGTCCGCGAGGTGATTCACGCCATTGAGGATCTGCTGACGCGCGCTGCGGCTGTAGGCAATCTGCTTCGCACCCATGGAAATCTCTGAGCTCCGTTTGGTTGTCAGCACTCGCAGGTGGCGAGTGCCAGGCGCGTGGAACCTACGCGGCGAGCGGGATTCGTCAAGGACTCGACGCGGTTTTTCGCACGTTGAATCGTCGATTCCCCTGCCCTGGGCTCCGGCGCGCGACCTAAACAAAAGCGGCGCAAACAAAAACGGCCAGAACTTTCGTTCCAGCCGTCATGTTCTCACTTGGTGACCCCAGCGGGACTCGAACCCGCGTTACCGGCGTGAGAGGCCAGCGTCCTAACCGCTAGACGATGGGGCCTATGAAACTGAGCAAAAACAGAAGCTTGGCTGGGGGACTAGGATTCGAACCTAGATAGACGGCGCCAGAAACCGTCGTCCTGCCATTAGACGATCCCCCAATCGACTGACGCTTTCGCGCAATGCCGACGAGGCCCGCGGGAAGTACCGCGGCCTCGCGAAGATGTCAACCCTTCGACGACGAAACGACGCGTGATGAAACGTCCGCGCCAACCGCGATGGTGCTCTTTGGTGTCGCGCTTGCGAGGTCACCGGTGAGAATGCCCGCGCGCACGGTGGCATCGACCGCGGCCTCGACCGCTTCGGCCTCGGCGACCAGCCCGAGCGAGTGCTTCAACAGCATCGCAACAGAGAGGATCGTGCCGAGCGGATTGGCGATTCCCTTGCCCGCGATGTCCGGTGCAGACCCGTGAATAGGCTCGAAAAGGCCCACGCGACCATCGCCCAGCGACGCCGACGGCATCATGCCGAGGGAGCCCACGAGAGCCGCGCCTTCATCGGTGAGAATGTCGCCGAACATGTTCTCCGTGACGATCACGTCGAAGCTTGCGGCGTGCGTGAGAAGCCTCATCGCGCACGAGTCGACGAGCTGGTGCTCGAGGGTGACCGCGGGATGGTCTTTCGCAACGCGACTGGCGACCTCACGCCACAGGCGCGACGTTTCAAGGACGTTCGCTTTGTCGACGGACGTGACCTTTCCGCGGCGAGCTTCTGCGAGGCGAAACGCAAGGCGAACGACGCGTTCGATTTCGTATTCCTCGTAGGTAAGCGCATCGAAGGCGCGAGCCCCGCGCTCGGTTTGATCGCGCTTCTTTTCGCCGAAGTACACGCCGCCAGTGAGCTCGCGGACGAACACGAGGTCAACGTTTTCGAGGCGCTCCGGCCTGAGTGGAGACTTGTCCGCGAGGAGCGGATGAACCTTCACGGGGCGCAAGTTCGCCCAAAGTCCGAGACCTTTGCGAAGCGCGAGTAGGCCCTTTTCTGGCCGCAAGTGACCGGGAAGCGCGTCCCACTTTGGGCCTCCAACCGCACCGAGAAGGACCGCGTTTGCTTCCTTGCAGGATACAAGTGTTGAGTCCGTGAGCGGCACGCCATGCGCGTCGAGGGCGGCGCCGCCAATGAGCTCGGGCACGAAGGTAAACGTATGCCCAAATTTCGCCGCGACAGCGTCGAGCACACGTTTGCCTTGGGCCACGACCTCGGGACCGATGCCGTCGCCACCTAGAAGTACGATCGTTGCTTTCATGGATTCTCGCTCACGAAACGCGCACGCGAAACGATGCGTGCACTCTGCATGTTAGACTTCGAACTGAGCTTCCCATGCGTGCACCAGAGCGATGCGCGACAGGATGTAACCAAGTTCATCGACGCCTTCGACCAGGCACTGTTTGGCGAACGACTCGACGCTGAACCCCACGGACCGGTCGCCGAAAGAGAGTCGGCCGCCGGGGAGATCCACCGTGAGCTTCGCGCTCGCATCGTTCGCGGTGAACGCAACGACAGCCTCGTGGTCCGCGTCGCCAAGAGGCAGCGGGAGGATTCCGTTCTTCAGCGCGTTCTGCCGAAAAATGTCTGCGAACGACCGTCCGATGACGACGCGAAATCCGCATTGTGCAAGGGCCCAAGCCGCGTGCTCGCGCGAGCTTCCGCAACCGAAGTTACGCCCCACGAGGAGGATCGGAGCTCCAGCGAATCGCGGATCGCGCGTCGGAAAACCAGGCTCTTTTGCCCAATCGGCGAAGAGGCCCTCGCCGATGCCTTCCTTCGTTGTCGCCTTGAGAAAGCGAGCGGGAATGATCTGATCGGTGTCGACGTCGTCGCGCACAAGGGGGCAGACATTCCCTTCGAAGATCGTCAGACCGCTCATGAGAGGCTCCGTGGATCGGTGACCACACCGGTGACAGCAGCGGCCGCAGCCGTGCGCGGAGAAGCGAGGAGCGTGCGGGCTCCCGGTCCTTGTCGACCTTCGAAGTTGCGATTGCTCGTCGAGACGGAGACACGCCCCGACTCGACGTTGTCACCGTTCATCCCAAGGCACATCGAGCAACCGGGTTCGCGCCACTCGGCACCGGCCTCGAGGAAGATGCGATCGAGGCCTTCCGCTTCCGCTGCGCGCTTGACGGAACGCGACCCTGGAACGACGAGGACCGTGACGCCCGTCGCCACTTTTCGCCCTGCAAAAACCTTCGCGGCCTCGCGCAAATCGCTGAGCCGGCCGTTCGTGCACGAGCCAATGAAGACGACGTCAACGGGCTTGCCGATCATCGGTTCGTTCGCGGCGAAGCCCATGTACGTGAGCGCTTTTTGGAGGGCGCCGCGGTCGGACTTGTCGCTCAACGCCGCAGGGTCTGGGACAAGGCCACCGATGGGGATTCCCATGCTCGGCGTCGTGCCGAAGGTGATCATCGGCGTGAGCGTGGAGGCGTCGAGACGGACCACCGCATCGAAGCGCGCCCCATCGTCGGTCACGTAAGTTTTCCAGCGCGCTACGGTGCGCTCCCACACGTCGACTGCGGGCGCAAACGCCTTGCCCTCGAGCCACGCAAAGGTGGTCTCGTCGGGCGCGATCATGCCGGCGCGCGCACCTGCTTCGATCGACATGTTGCAGACCGTCATGCGCTCTTCCATCGAGAGAGCGCGAATGGCCTCGCCGCGGTATTCGATGACGTGCCCGGTGGCTCCGCCCACGCCGATTTGCGCAATGATCGCGAGGATCAGATCCTTCGCCGTCACGCCGTCCGGAAGGCGCCCGTCCACCTCAATCGCCATGGACTTTGGCTTGCGCTGAAGCAGGCACTGCGACGCAAGGACGTGCTCGACTTCGCTCGTGCCGATGCCGAATGCGAGCGCACCGAACGCGCCGTGCGTGGCCGTATGGCTGTCGCCGCACACGATGGTGCTGCCCGGATGCGTGAGTCCATTTTCAGGTCCGACCACATGGACGATGCCTTGGCGCTCACGACCCTCGCTCCAAAGCTCGACGCCAAACTCTTTGCAGTTTGCAGCCAACTGCGCGAGCTGCGCTTCACCTTGCGCATCAAGGATGGCCAGCTTGTGGCGCGGAAGCGTCGGGACCGAGTGGTCCATCGTCGCCTTCGTTCGCTCCGGCCTGCGCACGCGGAGACCCTTCGCGCGAAGGCCCGAAAAGGCCTGCGGCGAGGTGACCTCGTGAACGAGGTGCAGGTCGATGTAGAGAATCGCGGGCGCGTCGTTCTCTTGCGAAACGACGTGTGATTCCCAAATCTTTTCGAAAAGCGTTCGGGCCCTCACGATACGGCTCCTCCTCGCACTTCCTCGGCGAGACGCTCTTGGCGGTGGCTTCGAATGGGGCGACCGGCGACGACCTTGTTGAGCGCCTTGAGGTACGCCTTCGCGCTCGCGACAACGATGTCCGTGTCGGCGCCATTTCCGTAAACGACACTCTCGCCTTCGCGCACGCGCACACTCACCTCGCCGAGCGCGTCGATGCCCTCGGTGACGGCGTGAACCGTGTATTCGAGCAACGTCACAGGCGCGTCGAGAATGCTGTCGATCGCCTTGAAGGTTGCGTCGACCGGACCGCTTCCGATGACCGCTGCAACCGCAATGACACCGTCGGGACGCTCCACGCGAACGGTCGCGGTCGCGAGGCCCTGCGTGCCGCAACTGACCATGAGGTCTACAAGCTTGTATTCTGCACCCGAGACGGACATGTGCGAGTCGGCGCAAATGGCTTCCAGGTCCGCGTCGGTCAGCTGCTTCTTCTTGTCGGCGAGCGTCTTGAAGCGAGCGAAAACCCTGTCGAGCGCTTCGCCTTCGAGCTCATGTCCGAGTTCGGCCAAGCGTGAGCCGACCGCGTGACGCCCCGAGTGCTTGCCGAGGACGAGTTGAGTCTTGCCCGCACCAACCGATTCGGGACGCATGATCTCGTAGGCGAGGCCGTTCTTCAGCATGCCGTCTTGGTGAATGCCCGACTCGTGGGCGAAGGCGTTTGCGCCGACGACCGCCTTGTTCGGTTGCACCACGAACGCTGTCGTTTGGCTGACAAGCTTGCTGGCGCGCACGAGCTGAGTCGTGTCGACGCCTGTCGTGAGACCGAAGCGCTGACGCCGCGTCGCAAGGGCCATGACGACCTCTTCGACCGCTGCGTTGCCCGCGCGTTCGCCAAGGCCGTTGATGGTGACCTCCGCTTGCCGTGCGCCTGCCGCGAGGCCCGCGAGGGTGTTCGCCGTCGCCATACCGAGGTCGTTGTGGCAGTGGACGCTGAAGATCGCACGCTCCGACCCAGGAACGCGTTGCCTGAGGAGTGCAATCAATTCGCCGTACTCGGCAGGCGTCAGGTACCCGACCGTGTCGGGGATGTTGATCGTGGTCGCGCCAGCTTCGATGGCCGCGTGAACGACCTCGATCAAAAACTCATGCTCGCTGCGGCCCGCATCTTCGGGGCTGAACTCGATGTCGGCGCACAGGCCGCGAGCAAAGCGCACCATCGCGTCCGCGCGCTTGAGCACGTCGGCGCGCGTCGTCCGAAGCTTGTGCTCGATGTGAAGATCGCTCGTCGCGATGAACGTGTGAATGCGCGGATGCTTTGCCGGCGCAACGGCCTTCGCCGATCGCTCGATGTCGCGCTCGACGGCGCGCGCGAGGCCGCAAATGGTCGGCGGTTCTTTTTGCGGTCGACCCACCACAGGCTCGCGGCCGACCGATTCGGCGATGGATCTCACCGCTTCGAAGTCGTCGTCGGACGCTGCGGGAAAACCCGCTTCGATGATGTCCACGCCGAGGCGCGAAAGCATGCGTGCGATCTCGAGCTTCTCGGGCGTCGTCATCGTCGCGCCAGGAGATTGCTCGCCGTCGCGCAAGGTCGTGTCGAAGATTCGAACGTAGTTGGGATCCATCGGAGTCTCGTTCATGCGTTCCTCACTTGAAGTTAAGCGGCTTCTTCGTCGTCACCCGACGGCGGAAGCATCGATGCGCTCAAGGCCTCCGTGCGCCGCTCGACGAACGAGGCGTCGGTACCTCGGCGCATGGCGACGGTTCCCGTGCGAACGAGCTCGAGAATGCCGTACGCGTCGAGGACCGACACGAAGGAGTCGATGCGCTCGGCGGTGTCGGTGATTTCAAGGACCATCGTGCCCGCGTCGATGTCGACCGCGCGCGCCTTGAAGGCCTCGACGAGCTGCAAAATCGCAGCGCGGGAATCGCTCGTTGCCGAAACCTTTACGAGCGCAAGTTCGCGACTCACGACCTCTTGTCCGCCCTTTGCGTGCTCGACGAAGAGCACGTTGACGAGCTTGTAGAGGTTCGCAACGAGACGTCGTGCGCCGTCGGCGTCGGCATCGAAGACGAGCGTGACGCGAGAGACGCCCTGCTTCTCCGTGCCGCCCACCGTGAGCGAGGCGATGTTGTAACCGCGGCGACGCACGAGCGTCGTGACGCGTGTGAGGACGCTCGGAAGGTCTTCGAGGTAGGCGACGACGGTGTGTTGAGTAACGAATGGAGCCATGGGGATTTCCTCGTAAACGTTATTCGTCTGTCGCGGTTTCGACGATGGGGCTTGGGCGGCGAATCATTTCGCCGAGCGCGGCTCCAGCCGGCACCATCGGGTAAACGGAGTCTTCTTGTTCGACTCGAAAGTCGATGAGCACGGTCTCGGCGCTTGCCTGCGCTTCACGCACCGCGGCTTCAACGTCCTCGCGTCGCGTGACGCGAAGGCCTTTGAGGCCGTGCGCTTCGGCGAGCTTCACGAAGTCCGGGCTGCGCAGCGGCGTCGCCGAGTAGCGACCATCGTAGAAGAACTGCTGCCATTGGCGAACCATGCCCAAGTAGCCGTTGTTGATGATGGCGATGTTCACCTTCACGCCTTCTTGCGCGATGGTGCTCAGTTCGCACGCCGTCATCTGAAACCCGCCGTCGCCCGCAATGACCCAAACTTCTTCGTGCGGGCACGCGACCTTGGCGCCGAACGCCGCGGGCAGCGCAAAGCCCATGGTGCCGAGACCGCCGCTCGTGATGAGTTTGCGCGCGTGGTCGTGCTTGTAATACTGCGCCTCCCACATCTGATGCTGACCCACGTCGGTGACCACGAGGGCCTTGCCTTCGGTGATGCGCCAAAGGTCGTGAATGACGTGTGCTGCGAAGAGCTTTCCGCTCGATGGAAGGTGCTGAATGTCAAGCACCGCCGCGTCACCCTTGAGCTCGCGAATGCGGCCGGACCACGCGGGATGGGTCTTCCCTTTCGTGCGGCCGTTGAGCGTTCCAAGGGCGTCGGCGAGGTTACCCACGAGGGCGACGTCGACCTTCACGTTCTTGTTCACCTCGGCGGGGTCGAGCTCGAAGTGGATCTTCCGTGCTCGCGGCGCATAGGTTTCGAGCTTGCCGGTGACCCGGTCGTCAAAGCGCATGCCGATGGCAAGGAGCAAGTCGGCTTCTTGGATCGACTGGTTGACCCAAGCCTCCCCGTGCATGCCCATCATGCCGAGACAAAGCGGGTGCGTCGCCGGAAAGCCGCCGAGACCGAGAAGCGTGCAGGCTACAGGGATATCGTGCTTCTCCGCGAAGGCCTTCACGAGGTCCGTCGCTCCCGCTTGCACGATGCCGTGACCCGCCAAAATGAGCGGTTTTTCAGCCGTTTCGATGAGCCGGATGGCCGCGTCGAGGTCGGCCTCGGTGATCGCGTGGGCAGGCCGATAACCGCGCATGCGGATCGGTCGCGGGTCGAAGATCCACTCCATGAACGACTGCTGCGCGTCCTTGGTGATGTCGACGAGCACAGGCCCTGGGCGCCCGGTGCGGGCGACGTAGAACGCCTCGCGAATCGTTGCGCCGATGTCTTCGACCCGCGTCACGAGGTAGTTGTGCTTCGTGATGGGCAGCGTGACGCCCGTGATGTCGACTTCTTGAAACGCGTCGCTGCCGATGAACTTTGAGCCCACCTGGCCCGTGATCGCGACGAGGGGGATTGAGTCGAGCATCGCGGTGGCGAGGCCAGTGACGAGGTTTGTGGCGCCGGGACCGCTCGTGGCGATGCAACAACCGACGCGACCGCTGGCACGCGCGTACCCGTCGGCCATGTGCGACGCGCCCTGCTCGTGACGAACGAGCACGTGGCGAATCGGGTAGTCGAGGAGCGTGTCGTAGGCGGGCATGATCGCGCCGCCGGGGTATCCAAAGACGACGTCGACGCCCTCGTGCACGAGCGCTTCCCAAATGATGGCCGCGCCCGAGAGCCTGCGACGACCGGCGGCTTTGACCTCCGCGGCGTCCTTCACGAAACACCTCCAGAAGCAGCCGTACGGCCCGTTGCCGCAGCTTTTGGCAGATGCACGGGACCCTCGCCCGCTACCGCCGCAGAGAGGCTGTCGAGGGTGCGTTGGCGCGCTTCGTCGGGCTCGTAGCCGGAATGCGACGACTGCTCTTCCCAGCTCGAAAGAAGGGCCTGAGAGCTGCCCTTCTCGGCCGCGTAACTCGCCACGTCGATGTCGGCTTCGGCCGCAAAGCTCGTCGTGATGAGATGCTCGCGCTCAAACGCTGTTCGCGCATAGGCCGCGGTGCGCTCGGTCGCGGTTCCCGAAACGTCGCGATGAACGGCGATGACGGCAACTTCGCTGACCGCGTCACTCGAGCTCTCGCCCGGCGACGAGGACCGAAGGCGCGCGCAGGCAACATCGACGTTTTCGGGAATGTGCACGGCGCCTGCCACTGCTGCGGCGGTCGACTCAAGGAGCACGAGGCTACCGGGCGAAAGGTGCTTCTCAATGAGCGTCGCGAAGAGTTGCGATTGCTCGAGCTCCGGAACGGCGACCACGATGATGGTCGCGCCAGGCACGGCCTCGGCGATCGACACGGGACGAAAACCGTCTTCGAATGCACGAACCCAGCTCATGCCTCCGGGCCGAACGGCCACGCGCACGTCATGGCCCGCGGCGACGAGGTTCTTTGCCGCGGTGCGCGCGCTGCCTCGGTAGCCGATGACCGCGATGACGCTGGCCGGATCAAGATGCGAAGCTTTGGATGCAGCAGAAGCGACGGTCATTTAGAGCCTCCAGAAACAGCAGCGCCTGACGACATGACAGGCATTTTAAAACCAGTGGCCACGCCTTCGGGCGCGGACGAGAAAAGATGCGCAGATTGTTTCACGCTGGGGTTGTTCGACATCGGGGTCACAGGCTCCACGGATACAAAAGAACCCCCGTCACCGTTTGAGGTGCGGGGGCCAGGGTTTTCTCGTTAACTTTGGCCTACTTACCTGGCGGCCCGCACCTTGTTACCTCGGGAAGGAGAATCAACCCCCCGAGGCCAATAAGGAGCGCAAGCGCCGGAAGGAGTCCTACCGACGACGAGACGAGCGACACGACGGAACCCGCCCCCACCAACGCGAGGGTCACAACAAGCGGCGCGCTCTGGATGGCCTGAATGTCGGCCGGCGTTGGTGCTTGACGCGATGCGGTGAGAGTCATGCGGTTGAGAGAAGTGTCGGCGGTGTTTCGCTCTGCGTCAAGCAACGGCTGCATTTTAGTACGATGATGTATGCAGAAAGCTCAAAAGCGCGGATTTTCGGTCATAGTTCCGTCATCTTCACCAGATTGTTTGGGACAATCGCATGGCGATGGAGTAAGCGCGCGCAGTTTTTTTGACGATTGTCATGACGGTTTTTGACGCGCCAATACAACGAAGACATGGCCCTCCTCGTCGGTGCGCGTTACGCTGCGCGTCATGGCACGCCCCCTCCCTGAGTTGCGTTCCGTCGTCGACCAAATCGATGACGAGCTGATCGGTCTTCTCGAACGTCGCGCGTCGCTTGTGGACGAAGTCGCGTCGGCAAAACGCGAGGCCGGGCTTCCGCTTCACGACCCGGACCGGGAGCGCCTCGTCCTTGAGCGCCTCGGAGCGCGTGCGAAAGGGAAATTCCCAGCTCAAGCGATCGAGGCCGTGTACCGCGAGATCATGAGCGCGTGTCTCGCGCTGCAGCAGCCCATGGCGGTCGGTTACCTCGGCCCTGAGGGAACGTTTTCGCACATGGCCGCGCGCACGCTCTTCGGTCTCGGGGTGCGTTACGTCGAGCTCCCGACCATCGCTGCGGTGGCCGACGCGGTGCGCCGAGGGCACGTGGACTACGGTGTCGCGCCCATCGAAAATTCCACCGAGGGCTCGGTCAGCTACACGCTCGATTGCCTGCTCGACGGCGGAGTTCACCTGCGTCGCGAATGGATTCTCCCGGTGGAACAAGCGCTCCTCGGACGCGCGCTCAATCTCGCTCAAATCACGCGTGTGGTTTCGCATCCGCAAGCGTTCGGTCAGTGCCGGGAATGGCTCGCGAAGCACCTGCCTCATGCGCAGCTCGTGCATTCTACATCAACCGCCGCCGCTGCTCGTGAAGCCGCAGGTGATCCAAGCACCGCTGCAATCGCAAGCCGTCTCGCCGCCGAGCTCCACGGGCTCCCGGTGCTTGTGGCCGCCGTGCAGGATCGCACCGAAAACGCGACCCGCTTCGTGCTCCTCGCGAAAGAGGACAGCCGCCCCACCGGCGACGACAAGACGACCATGGCGTTCTCGTTGCGGGACGGAAAAGGCGCGCTTCGACGCATCCTTGAGGTCTTCGAAAACGAGGGCGTGAACCTCACGCGCATCGAGTCGCGACCGAGCCGAGAGAAAGCGTGGGACTACGTCTTCATCGTCGATCTCGAAGGTCACCGCGAAGAGACCCACGTCGCTCGCGCAATCACCGAACTTGAGCAACGGTGTCCGGTGGTCCGCGTCTTTGGAAGCTACCCGCGCGCGCAAAAGCTCGAAACGCGCTCGTAGGCGAGGCACGTATGTCGAACGGCTTGTTGGGGACGTACCTCAACAAGCCGCTTTCATTCCATGCGGCTTTCGCCGTGCTGCGAGGCTCTACTTTGCCGAAACCGCAAGCGAGAGCGGAGCTTCTTTCGGAAAGCAATTCGCCTCGTTGCAGACTGCATACTTGTAGGTACCCGAAACGGTGCCCTGCTTCTGCGTGAGCTTGAAGCGCACCGCGAGCGTCGCAACGGTCTTGCTCTCCAACGTCAAGTCGCCGGCGGACTTCGAGAAGTCGTTCTTCTTGGCGGCGTCGCTTCCCAGCAGCTCGACGCCAGCGTTTTCGACGCCTTTGAACTTGTAAGGAAACGCGTCGTTCACGTGGAACTCGCCCTTCGTCTCGAGGCGAATCGTGGCCATGCACACGGCGCCCATGGTGCAGCCCGGCTTCGCTTCAAAACGAACGCTGTGGTCCGCCGTGTCGACGCTCGGCGCGAGCATCGGCGTGCTGGTGGCGGACGAATGATCGCAAGCCAGGGCGACGGCTGCGGCGGCGACGAGTGCGAACTTCATGGTTCGTCGATCTGCCAACGAACGAGCCTCCCGTCCAGCAAAGCGCGTTAAAAACGTGGTAGTCGCTCGGGGGTGAGTGGGAGTTCCTTGCTGACGGTGCGGGGCCTTTCCGTGGCCTTCGAGCGCGAAGGCCGCGTGCAAACCGTTGTCGACAACGTCGACTTTGACGTGCGCGAGGGCGAGACCGTCGCCCTTGTGGGTGAGAGTGGCTCGGGAAAAAGCGTGACGGCGCTCTCGCTTCTTCGCCTCCTCGACGACAGCGCGCGCGTGACGGCCGAGGAGCTCACGTTCGAG
>CAIQDA010000230.1 GCA_903870415.1 uncultured delta proteobacterium | reverse complement strand
GACTTTCGGGTTCGCGCAGCGGAGCTCGCGGGCTCGAAGCTCAACGACACCGCGCGAGCCGTTTCGCTCCTGCGTCAGGTTGTCGAAGAAGACCCCGGCCACGAGCGTGCGTGCGAGGCCTACGGCAAGCTTTTGGAAGCCCAGGGAGACGTTCAGGCGCTCCGCAAGCTCTACGAACGCCGCGTCGAATCGCTGACGGGTCCCTCGAAGGTTTCCGCGCTCTTGCGCCTCGCAGACCTCACCGCGGAGCAGCTCGGCGACGTGGATGGAGCCATCCAACATTTCGAAATGGCGCTCGCCGTCGACGCGCGTTGCCTCGATGCGCTTCGAGGTCTCGACCGCATCTTCACGCGCACGGGCCGCTCGCGCGAATTGCTCGAAGTGCTCGCGCGACAAGAAGACCTCTCCGCGACGCCTCGGCAAAAAGTTCAAGTGCTCTTGCGCAAGGCGACGCTCTGGGACGAAGAATTCGTCGACCACGAGAAGGCGTCGGACGCGCTCGAGGCTGTCCTGGCGATCGACCCGGGCAACGACGTCGCTCTCACGAACCTGTCGCGCCATTGCCGCGTGCTCGGGCGCTGGGACGCGCTTGTTCGCACCCTCGAACGCCACGCGCAGGTGAGCGGCGACGAATCACGACGCATCGACTTGCTTCTCCAGCGCGCGCGCGTTCTCGCGGAAAATATCGGGTCGCCGCAGCAAGCGATTTCGGCCTACGAATCCGTCCTTGAACGTGCGGCAGGCCATGCGGAGGCTCTCGAGGCTCTCGCACGTCTTCGCGAGCGTGCGGGCGACGCGATGGCGGCCCTTGCGGCCATCGAGAGCCTTGCGGCCCGCGCGACCACCCCGGAGGCGCGTGCCGAACAATGGATTCGTGCCGCCCGCGTTCTCGAGTCGCGAGGCGACTTTGATGGGGCGATCGAGCGCTTCAAGCACGCCCTCGACGCGTTCCCCACGCACACGCAGGCTGCAACGCTGCTGCGCGAACTTCACGTTCGTCGAGGCGATTTCGCGTCGGTGGTGGCGCTCCTCGAGCACGCCATCGGCCATACGGACGGGGCGAGTGCTCGCGCGAAGCTTCACGGCGAGCTTGCGCGCCTCTACATCGAGCAACTTCATGACCAAGATGCCGCCGAGGCCGCCGCAAAGCGCGCCTACGATCTTGATCCGACCGCGACCGACGCGCTCTTCGTGTTGGGTCGCGTTGCCATTGCGACGAAGCGCTTCCTCGAAGCTGCGCGCTTCCACGAGGCTCTGCTGCTGCGCCTCGATGCTCTCAGCGAGTCCGATGCGGTGAACGTTGTCATCGGAATGCTCGAGGCTGCGGCGTTCTTCATGGGTGCCGAAGTCGCTCCGCAAACCCAGCAAATTCGCTCGGCCACAGGTCGCCTCGTCGCCATGCCACGTTTCGATCTTGCCATCGATGCGCTGGGGCGGATGAATCCGTCCGACGTGGAGAGCTGCATTCGCCTCGGAGACGCGCTCTTTCGTCTCGGTGCGTATGACAAGGCGAAGATGCGTCTCGAGATCATCATTCGCGATCGAGCGGACGAGACGAGCGTGTTCACGCGTGCCGAGGTGCTTGCGCGAATCGGTGAGTGCGAGCGTCGTTCGGGGCGTACCGAAGAGGCTCTTGCGCGCATCAAAGAGGCGCTCGCCCT
>CAIQDA010000229.1 GCA_903870415.1 uncultured delta proteobacterium | reverse complement strand
GGGTGCTCAAACGGTCGAGAGAATTCCCTGCAAAAGATCGAGGCGCATGCGGCGTGTGTCGGCGACCTCGACGCTTGCTCAAAAGACGGCGCGGCGTTTGTTCCGCTGCCACCGCGTTTCGACGTCGAACAGCTTCTGCCGAAGGGCGGCGTGGGGGCGAACGAAGCGCTCACGTTCGCGTATGCCGAACACAGTGCGGAAACGCTGTTGATCGAGGGCGACTACAATCGTCATCGCGTTGCGACCAACGCCGGCGAGCTCAACGTGACGGCAGGCCCGATCCTCGTTGAAGCGAGGGAGCGAACGTTGGGGCCGACCGGCGACATGCTTCTCGAAGTCACGTTAGGGACAGGCAGTCGGATCACGCCTCCCTCCGTTTATGCTGGAACGCCGCGCGCCATCGCATCGTTGACTATTTCACGGCTTGCTCCGCCGATGCTCGTGATTGGTTGGTTACTCTTCGCGTCCTTGCAGCAATTGATTTCGCCGCGCACATCGGGGCAGCGGACCGGTGCCGTTGCAATTGCCGTCGTGGCGCTCGCGATGGCAACGCGGATCGCAGCGCTTCAGATTGGATTCGCCGACGTGTGGGGCGGCGCGCCCGTTGCGCAGCGAATTCTCGATATGGCGAGTATTCCAATCTGCTCCGTTTCGGGCGCAGTGTTTTACTTGTGGCTTGTGGGTAAGCGCTTTGCCGGTCGCGCGATTGCCCTCGCCGGTATCGCCGGAGGCTTTGTCCTTGCGCTCGACGTTTTCGCGACCGAAATCGTTGAAGCTCGGCGAGGGATTCTCGCGGTGAATCAATTCTATATGCTTGTGACGGTCTTATTTGTCGTCAGGGCGCTAAAAGGCGGATGGCGGCGGATTATCCAAACGGAGCAGCGCCTCGTCCTGGTTGGGTTCGCCGCAGTCATCGTCTCCAATATTGTTGATCTTGCGGTCGCAGTTGGCGCGGGCTCTCCGGTTTTTGGCATCGGACTCGGATCGATCGGACTTGTCATCGAAACGGTCTGCCAGACGCTTATCGTCGGACGCCGAAATTCCCTGGTGCAAGAGCAGGTCACTCGCCTCGCGGTGGTCGCCCGCGAAGCCACCGAGCGGGCCCTCGCGGAGCAGGGACGTGTGAACGCGGAGCTCACGAGGCTCGACGCGCTCAAGGACGCTTTCATCGCGAACACGTCGCACGAGCTGCGCACGCCGCTCAATGGCGTCATCGGGCTCTCCGAGGCGTTGCTGGCGCGGGAGGACGACTTGCCACCGCGCACGAAGCAAGGCTTGGCGACGATTCTCGCGAGCGGAAAGCGCCTCGATCGCCTGGTGTCGGACCTTCTCGACTTTTCCAAGGCCAAGGCCGGCGAGATGACCATCGAGTTTGGCGCAGTGGACCTCGCTACGAGTTCCGCCGAGGTGCTCCTGCTCCTTGCACCCATCGCAGGAGCCAAGGGCCTGCGCATCGTGAGCGACGTTGCACCGAACTTTCCCCTCGCTCGAGCGGACGAAACCCGCGTCGCACAAGTGCTCCATCACGTCGTCGGGAACGCGCTCAAATTCACGGAGCAAGGCGAAGTGCGAATCGGTGCCGAGCGTCGCGGCGCGCGCCTCGTGCTGACAGTGAAAGACACAGGGCCGGGAATCGAAGCGGAACGAATCCCTCAACTTTTCCGAGCCTTCGAGCAAGTTGATGCATCGGCCACGCGCTCGCATGGTGGCACCGGCCTCGGCCTTGCGTTCGCCAAGCAATTGATGACGCTCCAAGGCGGCGACGTCACCATCGCGAGCGTCGTCGGTGATGGCGTGTGCGTCGAGCTTGAGTTCGTTGCAGCACCGCCCGCGGCGCAACAGGCCCGTCGCGACACGGCGAAAAAGAGCTTCTCGCTTCCGCCCACGAAGCTGCGCGCAAGCCTCCCGCCGGCGCCTTCACGCGCGCTGTCGATGGCGCCAAACCCGCGCATCGTCGGGGCCGATTCGCTCGAATCGCTGCATATTCCCGTGCATGGCAACGTACCGAACAACGTTGGCTTCCCTTCGTTGACGGCGTCCGCACCTCGCGTAACGGGCGCGCGTGCGCGTGTGCGGGTGCTCATCGCCGACGACGAGCCGGTGAACCTCGAGCGACTGCGCATGGACCTCGACGATACGGGGTATGACCTCGTATGTGTCACGGATGGGCGGTCCGCCGTAGACGCCTTCGACAACGATGGGCCGTTCGACTTGGTCCTCCTCGACGTCATGATGCCGCGCCTCGACGGTCTCGGCGCATGCAGGGCGATTCGCGAACGTGCGGCAGCGAACGCGGTGCCGGTGATCCTCGTGACCGCGAAACGCGAGGCAAAAGACCTGCAAGCGGGCTTCGACGCCGGCGCGAACGACTACCTGACGAAGCCGTACGTGCGCCAAGAATTGCTCGAGCGAACCAAGGCACACCTTCGCTCCGCGCGCATGTCGCGGGCCGTGCAGCGCTACGTGCCCATCGAGTTCGCAAAGCTGCTCGGCCGAAAGCACATCGACGAGCTCGAGATCGGCGACTGCGTCGAAAAAGAACTCGCCATCTTGTTCATGGACATCAAGGGGTTCACGAGCGCGTCCGAGCGCATGACCCCGCGCCACCTGTTTGCGTGGCTCAACGCGCAATTCGGTGCCGTGGTGCCCATCGTCGAGCGGCACGGCGGCTTCGTCGACAAGTTCGTGGGTGACGCGATGATGGCGCTTTTTCCCAAGGGCCCCATCGCAGCACTCGATGCGGCAACCGCCGCGGTGAGCATTCTTCGCCGGGAGCACGAAGCCGCCGAAGTCGGCATTGGCATTCACTTCGGGTCCACGATGGTCGGTGCGATTGGCGCGCCCGAACGCTTCAGCCCCACCGTCGTGAGTGACACCGTGAACGTCGCCGCGCGCCTCGAGTCGCTCACGCGCCGCTTCGACTCGCAGGTGCTTGTGAGCGAGGAGGCGGTCAACGCGGCGGGTCTCGGCAGCAGCGGCCGCACGCGTTACCTGGGCGCGTTTCGCGTGAAGGGACGCGACAAGGCGCTCCGAGTCCACGAGCTTCTCGACGCGGAATTGCCAGCCGTCGCTGACAAGAAGCGCATCGCCGACGCCACGCTCTCGCGCATGCATCGGGAACTGAACGCCGGTGACCTCGCGAAGGCGATGAGCTCGGCGTGCGAAGGAATGGACGCGCACCCGGGCGACGAGGTCTTTGTATTCTACATGGCTGCAATCGACGCCCTTCTCGCCACTGGCCGCGCGTACGAAGGCGCGATTGAGCTGAGGGAAAAGTGATGAGCGCTCCCGAGCCAACGAATCAAACCCACGACTGCGCTGTGATTCGCCTGCGCGCGCGATTCGCTCGCCTTGCGTTTGCGCTTGGCATCACGTTGGCCGCCGCCGGTTGCGCACACGAGGCGAGGCCCGATGCGCCCGAGGTTCGCGGGCCCGTGCGTGTCGAAAACGGTTTCGAAGAGCTCGCCCTTGGCACGAAGATCGACGTTGCCTTCGATGCAACCTCCGCGCGGACCCTCGACGACGTGCGCGCCGGAAAGCTCGCGTTCGAGCCGAGCCACGACGCCGTTCCAAGCCGCGGTCTGCACCCGGGCACCTTTTGGGCGAAGGTCACCATCGACGACACGCGTTCGCCGCCGCAGCCGCTCGTGCTTGAGCAGCGCTACGCCCAGTCCGACGTCGTGACGGTTCACGAAGAGGGCGCGGCGTCGCAGCAAAGCGGCGATCATGTGTCGTTTGCCGACTGGGCGATTCGCGCGCGCGAGCCTGCATTCCTTCTCGCGGCCAGGGCGCGGCACGAACTCATCGTCGAATTGCGCGGCGACATGACGAAGCAACTTCCGCTCACTTTGCGAAGCGAGGCCGCGTACCGCGAGCATGTGGGGGGCGACGCCCTCGCGCAGGGGCTCTACTTTGGGTCCGTTCTGTCGCTTGTACTCTACAACCTCTTTCTCTTCGTGGGGACGCGCGAAAAAGTCTACGGGCTCTACGCGGCGACCATCGCTTCGTACGTAGGCTCGCAGCTCGCGATTCACGGCGTCGGCACGCAGCGTCTTTGGGGGCAATGGCCGGGGGTCAACGACGGGCTGGCGCCTGCATTCGCCGTGGCCTTTTGCTTATTTGGCACGCCGTTCTTTCGCAGCGTTCTCGACCTCGACGAGCGGCGGCCGCGCGTCGCCAAGGCGCTCGGGCGGCTTATGCCAGCCATCGGCGCGTGCATCGTGCTCGTGCCCTTTTTGCCGAACCACATCATGGTGCGCCTTGCGGCCGTGCTGGCGATCGCTTGGTGCCCGACGATGTTCGTGCTGTCTGCGCGTGAGGCCATGAGAGGCGATCGCGTGGCGGTTGCCGTGACCCTCGCGTGGCTCTCGCTCCTTGGAGGCTTGGTGCTCTACGCGATGAGGCTCGTGGGGCTCATGCCGACCAATGCGCTGACGGTCTACGCGACGCAGGGCGGCTCCGTTCTTGAGGCGATTCTCCTCTCGTTCGCCCTCGCCGATCGCCTCAAGCGGCTCCAACACGAGGTCGTGGTCAAGGGCGAACTGGCGCTCGCGAACGCATCCGAGGCGCTCGTGCACGCCGAACGCGCGAGGGCTGCCTCAGACGAAGCCTTCGCCGCGAGGGAGCTCGCGATGCACGAACTCGACGAACGCCGACGCTTGCAAGGCGAGCTCGACACGGCCGCGCAACAGCTCACGCAGGCTGAAAACATGGCGACCCTCGGCATGCTCATGGCAGGCATCGCGCACGACTTGAGAAACCCGCTGAACTACGTGCAAGGTGCAGCCGAGCAACTTCGCGAGGCGATTCCCTCGCTGCGAAGCGGCGACGAAGGCGTGCGCGAGAAGAGTCTAGTCCGCGTCGAGAAGGTTGTCGGCTGGGTGGAACAAGGCACCGCCAGCATGGACGCCATCAGCCTCGCGATGCGCAACCAAGCGCGCGGCGGCGGAGCTG
>CAIQDA010000228.1 GCA_903870415.1 uncultured delta proteobacterium | reverse complement strand
TCGGGCCCGCCACGAGCGCGAAGGCCGCCGTGGTCACGAGATACAGGGCCGCGGCGAGGCCAAGGCGGCGCCGATCGATGCGCGGGAACATGGCCGCTCCGTAGCCGATCTCCTCGCGTCATGGGCCTCCTCGCGCGCGTGTCGAGGGCCTTGGGCGTGGGTGGCGCGAGAGGTGTGGGTGTGCCGCTGCGGGGCTCCGGTGTGCGTCCGCGGCCACGGTGCGAAGGTTGCTTCGCGGTGCGTAACCCGTTGCTGCCGCTGCAACGCGCGGTAAAGCTGCGAAAATCAGAAAAAAGGCTTCTTGCTGGCTTGGCGCAGGCTTTGCAATACGAGTCCTAGCCCGTCCGTCGGGCAAGGAACCCCATGACCCCCACGACGACAACCGTGACTTCTCCCGATACGCGTGCAGTGCCGATCCTCGCGCGCTCGCTGTACCGCGAGCTTCGCGCGAATGGCTTCGGTGAGCGTGAAGTCCTCGCTTTCGCGAGCGAGCTTCTCGGCATGGTCGCGAGCGAACACGATCGCCGCGACGGCGAGACACGCTGACCGGCCAAAGCGCCCATTGCGACGGCTTCGGGCCGAACGCGGGGTACGGGAAACCGTGCCCCGTTTGCTTTTTGGGGGTCGAGTGCCGCGCTCGAAGGACGATCCGGCGGCGAGTCGTTGACTTCCCTTCGGTGAAACACGCACAATCGCCCGGCTGGACCTCTCGGGTCCCGGGCGAGGCGCATGTTTACGATTGTGATCAGCGAAAAAGGCGGCGCCGAGCGTCGCGAAACGTTCGTCCAGGGTGAAGTCACCGTCGGGCGAGCGCAAGGCGTCGACCTCCGTCTCGACAAGGGCAACGTTTCAAAGCAGCACGCGAAGCTCGCTTTGAGAGACGGTCGCTTCATCGTCAGCGATCTCAAGTCCACGAACGGGACCTGGGTCAACGGCAAGAAGATCAGCAGCGCGACCATCTTGCGAGAGGGCGACAAGGTTTACGTGGGCGACTTCGTGCTGCGCGTCGAAGGCGCGTCCGAAGTTTCCGGCGCGCCGATTCCCATCGACCTCGCGAGCGCCGAGGCCGTCGCCATGGAGACGCCAAGCCGCAGTTTCGATCCGCCGGCATTCGCGCCGCGTGCGCCATCGGTGCCGCCTCCGCCCGTGGTCCCTCCGCCGTACTCGCCTCCGCCGTTCGACCTCGAGCAGCCGGGTCGTCGGGCCACTGCGCGCCCTGGCCCCGCGTTGCCGATGCCTTCGCCCGCCATGCCGCCCGCGATTCCAAATGCGACGCCGATGGCCCGTGGTGCGACGGTGATGCTCGGTGGTGCGGCGGTTGCCCCTGCCCCCCACGCGCCGCCTCATCTTCCGCCCGCGGCGGCGCAAGCGACGCTGCCTCCCGCACCGCTGGCCGGTCCGCCCGCGACCATGCCGCCGATGCCTGCGGCTCCCGCAGTGCCTTCGCTTTCGATCCCCGCGGCGGCGCCTTCTGTTCCGTCTCCGCCTCCGGCCATGTCGTCGCCTCCGGACCCTCGCCCATCGCGGTCGCCGCGTGCGGCAGCTCGCCCGGTGCGCGCCCCCGAGCCCACGCGGTCGAACGAGGGCGAAACGGTTTCCCTCGCGACGCTCGCGGCGGTGGTGGAACGCGCGTTCGACGTCGTGGGGCGAGGAGCGCTTCGCGAAGGTCGCCCGCTCGACGACACGGCGCGCCGGCGCCTCGAGCAAGCGGTGAAGGAGCAAGTCACCCGCGCGCGTGCCGAAGACCCGATGGAAATCACGCCGGACTTCGAAGCGCGGGCTCTCGCCGAAGCGATTGAGGGCGGCGCTCTCGGCGCGCTGCTTCGCAACGACGACGTCGTGGAAATTCTCGGCTCCGCAGGCCAGTCGCTTACGGCGCTTCGTCACGATGGAACGCTCATGGACGCGACCCCCATCGCGAGTGATGCGGCGTTGCTCTACGCGCTTCGGCGACTCGCGTGCGACGGCGGCATTCCTTGGACCGACGGGGTCGGGTCGTTCGAGGGCACGTTGCGCGACGGTTCGACGCTCGCGGCGGTCTCTTCGCCTCTTGCCGCGGCCACGACGTTCTCTCTCGCCAAGCGTCGCTGGGTTGCCGGCGACTTGTCGAGCTTCGCGCAGGCCTCAGGCCTTGGTCGCGCGTTTGGCGAGTTCACGTCCGCGTGCGTGCATGCGCGCGCCAACGTGCTCGTGACCTCCCCAACCGTGGCCGACGGCGTGCGCCTTGTGGCCGCGCTCGCAGCCGAATTTCCTCGTGAACGAACGCTGGTCGCGGCCGACACGGAGCTCCCGGATTTGCGCGGACTTCGCGATGTCGTCTACGTGGGTGCGGCGGACGATCGCGTCGTGCAAACGGCGATGCGCTTCCGTGCCGATCGCATTCTCGTCGCTCCACTCGGTGGCGCGAGTGTGGCCCCGGTCCTCGAGGCCATCACCGCCGGAGCGCGAGGCGTCATCGTGGTGGTCGTCGCTCCTTCGCTTCGGCAGGCGCTCGCACGCACAAGTGCGCAGCTCGTCATGGCGAACCCAGGGCTCACCGGCGAGGCGGCGCGCGAAATCGTCGCCGAGGCCTTTGACGTGGCCTTCGAACTTTCGGACGTGCTCAGCGCGAAGACCCGCATCACGCGCATCGCCGAGGTCGCAGGCTCGGACAGCAAACAAGTGCTCACGCGCGACCTCTTCTCCGCGGTCGACTTCGGCGGCGTCGACACGAGTCTTGCGGCAACGGGCGTGGTTCCGCGGTTTCTCCAAGACTTCGCGTCGCGCGGTGTGCGACTCGACGCCGGTCTCTTTCGTCGCGGCGGATGACCCACGACCGCGCGTGTGCGTGAAAGGTCACCATGGCCATTCTCCCCATCGTCAGCATCGGCAATCCCGTCTTGCGCGAACGTTCGCGCGAGGTGGCCCTTGATGAACTCGCGTCCGCATCGATGCAGGCCTTCATCGACGACCTCGTCGCGACCATGGTGCATGCGAACGGTGCGGGACTCGCCGCGCCGCAAGTCGCCAACCCGGTCCGCATCTGCGCCATCTGGGTGAAGGACAATCCGCGCTACCCGTACAAGCCCAACTGGCCGCTCACCATCTTGGTGAACCCCGTGCTCACGCCGCTCTCGGGCGAAGAGTTCGTGAACTACGAAGGGTGCCTTTCGGTTCCGAACCTGCGCGGCGAAGTGAAACGCTTCGCGGAGCTCCGGGTCGACGCGCTCGATCGTCAGGGAAATACCTTGTCGTACGAGGTTCGTGGGCTCACCGCGGGAACCTTCCAGCACGAGTGCGATCACCTCGACGGGAAGGTCTTCCTCGATCGCGTTTTCGACACCACCTCGCTCGCGACGTGGGCCGAGTTCGAGGCGCACAAGCTTGAAGGGTTCGCCGCGCGAGCTCGAGGCATCGTCGAGCGTTGGGGATCCTGACGGCGTAAGCACAACGGCTGCTCATCGGTACCCGGCACGCATCCGAAACGCACTCGGTGCGCATCTAGCGAGTATGCTGTGTACGTCTAGAGGCTAGGCGCTAGGGCGCTTGAGGTTCGCGGAAATGATCTCGAGGTCCACGGGGCCCGACGGCCTTTGCACCGTGGCGATGGCTCCGACCTTCTTGCCGATCACCGCGCGACCGAGAGGCGATTTCCAGGAAATTTCGCCATTTGTGAGGTCGAGTTCGTCTTCGCCAACGAGGCGATACGTCGAACGCTTTCCGTCCTCGTCGTCGACCGTCACCCAATGGCCGAACGCAATTTTTCCGTCTACGGGCTCTTGCGGATCGATGACGTCGGCGCGCTCAAGTCGGTCGAGAAGAAACCCGAGGCGCTTGTCGATCTCGCGGAGCTTCTTCTTTCCATAGATGTATTCTGCATTCTCACTCCGGTCGCCTTGTGCTGCGGCCGTGGAGACCTCTTCGACGATGTGCGGGCGCTCTTCGCGACGCAAACGAGTAACCTCCGCCTGCAGCCGCTCGGCCCCGTGACGGGTGATCGGTACAGGCGGTTTCGACATCGGTCGTCGTCGTTGAGGTGAACGGAAACAGAGGGAAAACCCTCGTTAGGCGCTCGCGCCGTCTTCCATCGGAGCTGGCGCGGGCTTCTTGAACCCGCACTCCTTGTCGGCGCACACGTGCATGGGCTTGCCCTTGGTGCCGCCCATGATGAGGAACTTCGCGCCGCAACCGGGGCAAGGTTCCGCGATGGGCTTCTGCCAAAGTTTGAAGTCGCAGGTGATGCCTTCTTTGGCGTAGTTCACGCAGCCGTAGAAGGTGCGTGAGCCGCGCTTCTTCGACTTAACCTCGATGAGGTCGCCGCCGCACTTCGGGCATGGCACGCCGAGGGGCAGGGGGCGCGTCTGCTTGCACGTCGGGTAGTCCGTGCATGAGAGGAACGCGCCGTAACGGCCGCCGCGCACCGCCATGGGTTTGCCGCAGGCGTCGCAAATAACCCCAGTGATTTCAGGAAGATTCGCGCCCTTGCCGTCGGCCCCGAGGTCCTTCTTGTAGTCGCACTTGATCTTCTTGTCGGCGTAGTTCGAGCAGCCCAAATAGAAGCCGTACTTCGACCAACGCTTCTGCACGTCGCCGGTCTTGCACTTCGGGCAGGCCTCGCCGGTACTCTCCGCCGAAGGCCCCCAGCGGTCGGTGGCCTTGAGCTTCTCAAGCTGCTTCTGAAAGCGTTCGTAGAACCTGCCGAGCACGTCGACTCGATCGGCTCGACCCGCTTCCACGTCGTCGAGCTGCGCTTCCATCTCGCTCGTGAACTCGGACTCCATGAAGCCCATGCCGCCCTTCACGAGGCCGTCAACGATGAAGCAACCGAGGTCCGAAGGCTTGAAGCGACCGCCGTCGATCTTCTCGACGTAGTCGCGCGCCTGCACCTTGTTGATGATTTCGGCGTACGTGCTCGGGCGTCCAATGCCGCGTTCTTCGAGCTCCTTCACGAGGGAGCCTTCCGAGTAGCGCGCGGGTGGCTGCGTGAACTTTTGCTCGGTCAAGACGCCAGGAGGCGTCACGCGTGCGAGGCCTTCGCCTTGCGTGAGCTCGGGGAGCGCGGCGTTCTCGTCGTCGGCGTCCGAGGCCGACTCGTCGTCTTTCGCTTCGTCTTCGCCCGCGAGCTTCGTGCTCGTGTCTTCGCTGACGCCGTAGACCTCGAGCCAACCTGAGAACTTGAGCGTGCGGCCCGAAGCACGGAGCCCGTACACGTCGGAGCCCGCCGTGGCGTCGATCTCGACGCTCGTTTGGTCGAAGACCGCGTCGTTCATTTGCGAGGCGACGAAGCGCTGCCAGATGAGTTTGTAAAGCTTGTATTGCTCATCCTTCAGGTGCTTGCGCACGAGGTCCGGAGGCAGGTCGAGGCTTGTTGGACGGATCGCTTCGTGAGCGTCTTGCGCGTTCTTCTTCGACTTGTACGTGCGCGGGGCGGCGGGCACGTAGGTCTTGCCGAACGTGGTGCCGATGTATTCGCGCGCTTGGTCCACGGCGTCCGGCGACGATCGCACCGAGTCGGTACGCATGTACGTGATGAGGCCGACAGATCCGCCGTCTTTGCCGAGGTCGATGCCTTCGTAAAGATTCTGCGCGATCTGCATCGTTCGCTTGGCGGTGAAGCCGAGGCGCGACACGGCGTCTTGCTGGAGCTTGCTCGTGCTGTACGGCGCTGGCGAGTGGCGCTTACGCTCGGCCTTCGTCAGCTTCGAAACCTTGTACTTTGCCTTCTCCAAGTGCTCGCGCACGCGCGCGGCCGTGTCGCCGTTCGTGACGGCGATCTTCTTGCCTTGGTAGGTGCTGAGGCGTCCGCGAAAGACGCCCTTCTTGGTCTTCTCGGCGTCGCGCTGGAGCGCCACTCCGACGTTCCAATATTCTTCGGGGACGAAGGCTTGAATCTCGCGCTCGCGATCGACAATGAGGCGCAGAGCAACGGACTGCACGCGACCTGCCGAGAGGCCGAACGCAAGCTTGCTCCACACGACCGCCGACACGTCGTAACCCACGATGCGATCGAGGACGCGGCGCGCGCGTTGGGCGTCGTAGAGATTCTTGTTGAGCTCGCGCGGATGGCTCACGCCATGCTGCACGCCCTTCTTCGTGATCTCGTGGAATTCCACGCGCTTCGAGGGCTTCTTCGCGGACGCGATGACCTCGGCGATGTGAAACGCGATGGCCTCGCCCTCACGATCAGGGTCGGTGGCGAGAAGCACTTCGTCGGCCTCCCGCGCCGCGGCCTTGATCTCCGCGATCACCTTCTCCTTACCCTCGACGGTGGTGAAGATTTCCTGAAAGCCATTGTTCACATCAATGACCGGCTTCTTCTCGAATTTCGTCGAGGTTGGCAGGTCCATGATGTGGCCCTTCGACGCCAGGACTTCATAGCCGGGGCCGAGGTACTTCTTGATGGTCTTGGCCTTGGCCGGAGACTCAACGACGACGAGGGTCTTGCCCATGGTGTTGTGGCGGGGGGAAATGCAGGAGCGGACGGAAAAGGTGCGCAGGTCAGAGCCCCCTAACGGAGGCGCCGGTACCAGCCGGGGGGATGCTCGCGTATCACGCCGAGGGCCGCGAGCGTCAAGAGGTGCACGGCGACTTCGTGTCCTGGAGCGCCAGATTCCTCAATGATATCGTCTATGTGTAGCGATTTTTCGCTCATCGCACGAAGGACCGGCGTCGCCTCGAGCGGTATCTGCGCCGGCGGCGGCATCGCTTCGGCCTTCAACGAGGCGTCCGCGCCGAGGATCTGCTCGGGGCGCACGAGCGCTGTCGCGTAGCCTTTTTCCACGAGAGCGTTCGTTCCGGCGAAGCTCGAGATCCAGGGCATGCCGGGCACGGCCCACAGCGGAACCTGGTGCTGGCGGGCATACTTCGCGGCGTTGAGAGCCCCCGATCGCACGCCGGCCTGGACGACGACCACCGCGTCCGACAGCGCCACGAGCAGCTCGTTGCGGCGAAAGAAAATGGACGACTTGAGAATGGTCGACCGAAGTTGGCGCGTGAGAATGAGGCTGCCGGACGCCTCCACGCGAGCGAAGAGCGGCCTGTTTTCGATCGGCGTGACCTCGCCTGTGGGCACGGGCGAAACGAGCCACGTGGTGCCGCCTGCGTCGAGCGCGCCTTCGTGCGCCGCGGTGTCGATTCCGATAGCGCCACCGGACACGACCACGATGCCTTGAGCGACCGCGAGCGCCGCCAGATGGCGCGTGAATGCGGCCGCTTCGGGCAGAGCGCCGCGGCTTCCGACGATGGCGAGCGTGCGAGGGCGTGTGCGCGGAACGGGGCCGAGACTGGCGAGGCCGTCGACGAAGTGTTGGGCAAGGTGCGGCGGAAGCAGGTGCGTGGCGCTCATCCCTTCTCTATCGAAGCGCGGAGCCAAATCTTGCGTGTAGAGTGCATCAAAATGTCGTTTATGTCGCGACGAGCTCTCTTTTCGCGGCATCGTCACGCCCATGAGCCTTCCCGCTGAGTCGCTTCGTGGAAAAACCTTCGTCGTCACCGGTGCGAACCAAGGAATCGGCTTTCAAGCGGCCGCAGCTTTCGCGCAAGCCGGGGCCGACCTCGTGATCGTGTGCCGCAGTCGCGAGAAGGCCGAGCCCGCGCGAGAGGCGCTTCAGGCTACGCAAGGCGTCGGGTCGGTGCGGCTCGTGCTCGCGGACGTGTCGCTCAAGGCCGACTGCGCCCGAGCCTGCGCTGAGATTCTCGCGACGACGCCGCGCATCGACGTGCTCTTGAACAACGCGGGCGTCCTCGCAACGAGCTACCGCAAGACGAGCGAAGGCCACGAGCACACGTATGCGACGAACCATCTCGGATACTTCGGCATGGGCCTCGGCCTCTTGCCGCGCATTCGCGAAAATGGCGGCGGTCGAATCGTCAACGTGTCGTCGATGGCGCACATTCAAGCCCGCGTTGACTGGGACGACCTCGAGCTCGAGAAGGGCTTCACGCCATGGCGCGCCTACGGCAACTCGAAGCTCTTCAACATTCTCTTCACGCGCGAGCTTGCGAAGCGAACAGAAGGCATGGGCGTCACGGTAAACTGCCTGCATCCGGGCGTTGTGGCGACGGGCTTTGCGAAGACCGACGGAGGCTTCACCGCGTTTTTCGCCAAGCTCGCGGCGCCGTTCATGACGAAGCCCGAAGACGGCGCGAAGACGAGCATCTTCCTGAGCACGTCGCCGAGCGTGGCCTCGGTCACGGGCAAGTACTTCGCGAACAGCAAAGAGAAGACGCCTCGACGCCTCGCTCGAAGCGACGACGCGGCGGCGAAACTATGGAAGGCCAGCGAGGCCGCCACCGGTTTGACCGTCTGAGGCATTTTCTCGCGGGAGCTCGTTTTTCATTCTGTCAGATGAAAACCAGGGCTTTCGCATCGTTGGGGCGAACGCTCCGCACGACACTCGTTGACCGATTTGCCCCTCGTCGGCTAGCAGGCAGTGCCCCGCTGATTTATCAGCTGATCACGAGGTTCTGACCCATGGTCGTGCGCGTTGTCGCCCGAGATCCGTATCCGCTCTTCGACGATCGTCCCGACCTGGTGCTCCTTGAGCGCACGGCCCAAGTGGAGGAGCGCTTTTGGCGCGCCAGTCGATCGGTCCGAAACCGTTACCGAAGCATGATTGAAAAGGCTTGGATCCGCAACGATGCGGGCCTTGAAGGCAGCGTGTATGAGCTGCCCGAGCTTCAGCTCACCCTCGACAATGGCGGCGTTGGCGTTGCCACGGCCGACACGAGCCTTCAGCCTGTCTGCGAGGAAATCGCCAAGCACAAGAAGGCGCTCGACTTCGCTCGAGCCATGATGCTCGACAAGAGCGTGCCGACGGACTTCGATCTCTTCCGGAAAATCTACATGCACTTCCACCCGGAAGACGGCGATGTAAACGGGATCAAGTACCGCCGCGACATCCCGCAGCACCGGCTTTACCTGCACGAGTACTGCCCTCCGGACAAAGTCCAAGGGCGACTCGAAAACGCGTTCAATTGGATCCACTCGGACGAGGCATCCAAGCTCAAGAACCCGATCAAGCTTGCGGCGCGGGTTCACTACGACCTCGTGCGCATCTTCCCGTTCGCGCAGGACAGCGGCACCGTCGCGCGTCTCTTCATGAACATCATGCTCGTGCGCGCGGGGCTCGCTCCGGCCATCCTGCACGTGCGCGACCGCAACACGTATTACGAGAGCTTGAAGGGCTCGTTGCCGCAGCTCGTGGGGCTCATCACGACCTCGGTGCACGACTACCTCGTGAACGTGAACAACATGCTCGAGAAGGCAGGCCCCTGAGCTCATGCTCGCGAGCCGCGTGATCGTGTGCCTCGACGTCAAGGACGGACGCGTCGTCAAAGGCGTGAACTTCCTTGGACTCCGCGACGCGGGGTGCCCCGTCGAGGCAGCGCGCCGTTACGACGCTCAAGGTGCCGACGAGATCACCTTCCTCGACATCACCGCGACCATCGAAGGGCGTCGCTCCATGCTCGACGTGGTCGCGCGCGCGGCAGACGAGACCTCGTGTCCGCTCACGGTCGGCGGCGGGGTGCGCGCGGTTGACGACGTGGAAGCGCTTTTGCGGGCCGGGGCCGACAAGGTCAGCATCAACAGCGCCGCGGTCAGCGACATCGGGCTCGTCACGCGCTGCACCGGACGTTGGGGCTCTCAGGCCATCGTGGTGGCCATCGACGCGAAACGCCGCGCCGACGGCTCCGGTTTCGAGGTCTACGTGGCCGGTGGTCGCAAGGCCACGGGGCTCGACGCCATCGCCTGGGCCGAAGAGGTCGTTCGCGCTGGAGCTGGAGAAATCCTGCTCACGAGCATGGACAGGGACGGCACGCGCCAGGGCTTTGATCTGGAGCTCACGCGCCTCGTTGCCGACGCCGTGCCCGTGCCTGTCATCGCGAGTGGCGGCGTTGGAACCCTCGACCATGTGATCGCAGGCTTCCGCGAAGGCCATGCGAGCGCGGTGCTTGCGGCGTCCATTTTTCATGACGGTCAATTCACCATCGGCGAAGCGAAGGCTGCGCTCGAAGCCGCGGGCTTGCCTGTGCGCGTCGTGAAGGCCGCATGAGTACCGGCGGCGCGATGGCAACGGCCCTCGACAACGTGATTCACCTCGACGTGATTCTCGACGCCGTGCTCGCGAAACACGTACCGCTCGCGGCCGAAACAGCAGGATATTTGCTGCTCGATCTCGCCGGCGCCTGTTCGAGCGATCAGCTCCTTCTTGAACCGACGGCGGTCGTCGTGAGCGAAGAGGGCGTCGTGGCGGTGGTTCACCCCCTCGAGTCGACGGACCCGCAAACGGAGGCGTCGCTTCGCGCACTTTTGGGCCGACTTCTCGCGGCGGGTGGCTCGAGTACGCCCGCACTTCAAGCGGCTGCGGAGAGGGCTCCAGAGGGGCAGCGCGAGCTCTTCGTGGGCGAACTCGAAGCGGCGCTCATCCCGCTCAATCGGTCTGCCGGTCGCCGTGCGGTGGCCCGTTTGGCGCGCGAGGCCCGTCGCGTCTCCATGGGTATCGGCCGTCACGGAGCGCTTACGACTCCCGACAAGCTCGGACGCCCTTCGACGCCGCCGCCACCGCCTGCGGTCGACGACGTGCCCATGCCCGCGTCCGATCCGGACCTGCTGGACGGGCTGAAGCTCGACATTCCGCGCATCGAGCCGCTGGCGCCGCCCCCTGCCGCGATGGCTGCGGAGGCTGACCTCAACGGCCCGCGCACGCCGCCTCGCATCGACATCAGCGAGCTTCCGGCGCAGGTGCCCATCGAACGCCCGAGCTACTCGAGTGAGATTCCCGGCGCCCCTCGCGACCTCGCCCCGGCGCCCATGGCTCCGCCCGCGTCCGTCGTCGAAACGCCGCAAGAGCCCGTGCTCTCGGCGCCGCAAGTCCTGGCAAACGCAGGGGCAGATCACGTTGACCTCACGGACCCGGCGCCTGTCACCGTGGGCTCTCATTCGCTTCGCCTTCCGGGCATCGATGGCAGCACGCCTTCTGGCGAACTCTCGTTCGACCCCCGCGAGCACACCGCGCGCCTCGTCACCGAACGCACCGACGCATTGGTGCAAGATGCACGTAAATCTCCTTGGCGCTTCTACGTGGCCGGGGCCCTCGCGCTGCTTGCGGCAGGCGTCGCGGTCGGACTGAAGGTGGCTGCGCGCGGCGAGGGAACCGGTTCAGACGCGGTCGTGTCGGCGTTCCGCGCAGGGGTTCGTGGCGCGCAACCCGTGTGCGAGGCGACGCTCACCGTTGAGGGAATTCCCTTGGGCGCAGAGCTTTTTCGTCGCATGGGTGCCGCGCCAATCGACGTGCCACGCATGCCGGTGGGCGCCCGTCTCGAATGGGTGGCCATCGCCGACGGGTTTCGCGTGCGTCGTGCAGTCATCCCCGCGGGCTCGCTGTGGAACCACGGCGGACAAGGGTCGCGCTACGAGCTCGCGATTCAGCTCGACGTGTCCGCAGGCCGCGGCCCCGAGCCATGGCCATCGGCCGAACCGGGCCCGCAAGTGGGCGGCGCTGGAAACCCAGGCGTCGTCCACCTTGTCACGTCACCACCGGGCGCCGAGATCTTCCTGTTCAGCGGCGTGGCTCCCGAGGCCACGCTTGCGGCACTCGGCTGCGACGAGTCCTACGAACTTCTTCTGGCGGGCCCGCGCGACGAACGCCGCCGCATCGTCGTGGGATCGAGCGAGTTCGTGAAGACGACCGACGGCACCACAGGCATCGACAAGCGTGCCGCGCGCGTACGCTTGAACGAACGCTGAAACCCGCAAGCGCGGGCAAGCGGTAGGCACAAAAAAATGCGCGGAGTATTTCCGCTGCGTAGCCGCGTCTTTTAGCGAATTGCGAGGCTGCTTACGCGCGTTCCGCCTCGCGCGCGAAGTCTTCGATCATGCGGCGAAGGGTGTCACGGGCCACCCGAAAACGCCTCAGCATCTCCTCGCGCTCGATGGACGGGTCGTGGCTCGCAGGGTCGGCAATGGGCCAGTGGAGCCGGCGGGCGCTCCCGAGAAACACTGGGCAAACTTCCTCCGCGCAGAGCATGATGACGGTGCTCACCGTGGCGGGATCGATGGTTTGCACGGATTTCGAGTGGTGCGATCCGAGGTCCACGCCTATCTCGCGCATGACCTCGACGGCGTAGGGGTTCACGCGCGAAGGCTCGCTCCCGGCGCTTTGTACCGAGACACGTTCCCCAAAGATCATGCGGCCAAGCCCCTCGGCCATTTGGCTACGTGCCGAATTGGCGACACAGAGAAAGAGAATGCTTGTGGCTTCGCGGCTCATGGCGTGGCGCTCTCGCGTTGGGGCAAAAAATCGTTCGGTGCCGTTTGGCTCGACGGGCCGGCGACGAGGTCAAGGCGCTCGTCGCCCGATTGCTGAAACCACGGAACGAGGGCGACTCGTCGCGCGAGGTCGCACACTTCTCGCTGGTATCTGCCTTCGTTTGCGCGGCGTCGCACCAGCACCGGGTCAGATACCGAGAGCGGCGTGAGGCTCTGATTCACCACCCACGCGAACGGGAAAATGTCCGCTCTCGCGAGGTCTTTTTGCAGTTGTGCCGCTTCGTGGACGGGGGTAGCTTCGGGCAGCGTCACAAGCAGAATCTTTGTGAACGATGGGTCTCGAAGGCGCGGAAGCAGTCGTCGCACTTCTTCAGGTGCGCTGCCCGCCTTACGCAGAACCTCGCGATGGTACGATTCGGCCGCGTCGAGAAGCAGCAGCGTGTGACCGGTCGGCGCCGTGTCGATCACCACGAAGCCATGGGTGCCTTCGTCCACCGGGCGCGCAAAGGCTCGAAACACGGATATTTCCTCCGTGCACGGACTTCGAAGGTCCTCCGCGAGCAGGGCGCGTCCAGCCTCGTCGAGGTTTGCCCCCGCGGTGCGCATGACCTCGTCCGAATAGGCGCGGGTTTCAGCCACCGGGTCGATGCGGCTCACGCGGATGCCCTCGACGGCGCCGCCCAATGCCTGGGCGACGTGGGCCGCAGGGTCGGTCGTTGTGAGGCGGACCTTGTGTCCACGGCGCGCCAGCTCGACGGCGATGGCCACCGCGACCGTGGTTTTCCCCACGCCTCCCTTGCCCATGGTCAAGATGACGCCGTGGCCGGTCGCCTCGAGCTCGGGGACAAGGTCGGACAAACGCCCAATGGACACGGGCGCCGCCTCGGGGATAGGCCTCATTTGTACCGGAGCGTGCGCAGCGGGTTTCGCCAAAAGGTTGCGAAGTGCATCGATGCCGACGAGCCCGAACGGAAGCAGCGGAAGGTCGGTTCGGAGGAGTTCTCGAAGTCCCAGGGGCATGGCCGCGAGAGCCTCGTCACCACGCCGCTGCATGGCCAATGCGATGGGGTCTGCAAGGTCACTGGCTTGAAAAATGCCGTTGACCACGAGTTCTTGGCGCGTGATGCCCAACTCCGCGAGTTCGAGACGTGTTCGCTCGGCTTCGCGCAACGCCGCATGTTCCGCGCGAGACACGAGCACGAGCACCGTTCGGCTCGAATCCACGAGAGCGGTGCGCGACGCATCGTAGAGCGACTGCTGGGCCTTCAACCCCGCGAGGGGGCCGAGGCACGACGTGCCGCCCGCAGTCCCTTCAAGGAAGCCTGCCCACGCGGCTGGCAACTCGAGCAAGCGCAGCGTATGCCCCGTCGGCGCGGTGTCGAAAACCACGTGGTCGAAGTTCGCCGTCGCCGTCGCGTCGCCGAGTAATTTTGAAAATTCATCGAACGCGGCAATCTCCACGGTGCACGCGCCCGAAAGTTGTTCCTCGATGCTCCGCACGGCCGCATCCGGAAGCACGCCGCGAAAAGGCCCCACCATCCGCTCGCGGTACGCATGGGCCGCGGCCTCCGGGTCGATATTCAGAGCAAAGAGAAAGGGTACTCCAGCAACGGGACGAGGCTCGGGCCCCAGTGGTGTCTCAAGGACCTCATCAAGGTTCGACGCGGGGTCCGTGCTCACCAGCAGCACGCGGCGGCCGAGACCCGCAAGGGCGATGGCCGTTGCGCAGGCGACGCTGGTTTTTCCAACGCCGCCTTTTCCAGTAAAAAAGAGCGTACGCGGAGCGCGTTCGATGAGGTTCATCCGGGGTTCCTTCAGCAGCAGCCTGACTTGTTGCTCGAAGACTCCGCAGTGGCTTTCTTAGGACCGCAGCACCCCGTCGAAGCGGCCGGAGCCACGTCAAGCTTCTTCACGACCACACCCGCGAGCGCAGCCAGCGTTTCCCGGGACGGGTAGGACCCTTCGACGGCGATTCGGTCGCCCACGAGCACGAGGGGAAGGACCTCGAGGCCGCGCGCGAGAGCGTCTTTCACCACAGCGGTCTCGGCAAACGCCCCAGGCTGCTGGGAGAGGTTGTAGCGCTCGACCGTGACGCCCTGCTTTTGGAGCCAGTCGAGGTCCGCTGCGAAACGCGCGAGATCCGCGTCGAGGGTCGGGCCGCAAACGCCGGAGGAGCAGCACATGGCGGGGTCGAAAACACGGAGCGTCGTAGGCATGGGGTATTCTCTTCGGTTATCGGTAATGGACGATTGAGGTGGAGTCTTAAAAAAGGATCAGAGCCCGCCGATGAGGGCCTTCAGCCGCCGGAGCGAACGAGGTTCGATGCAGTAGCAAACCCGCGGTCCGTCGACGTCGCCGCGGATGAGCCCTGCGTCTTTGAGCACCTTGAGATGCTGCGAGACTGTCGACTGGGCAAGGGGCAGCTCGTCCACAATGTCGCCGCAAATGCAGGAATTTCTGCGCACGAGGATTCGGAGAATTTTGACCCGCGCCGGATGCCCGATCGCCTTCGAGAGACTCGCCAGCTCCTCGTCGGCGTCATCTCCTTCGACGGGGCGCAGGTCGACCCGCTCGTCGTCCGGCGCGCAGCAGGACTCGAGCGGTGGCGTCGTCGTCTTCATCGACGAAGAACGATAAGATGCTTGCGTCGAGGCGTCAATCCACTCGCCCCGCAACGCGACGACAAGGCGATCAGGTGGCGGCGAACCGTCCGTTGTGCTGCCGCTGCTCCGCCATGGCCACCGTGAGCGAGCGCCGATCGAGCAGTCCAAAGTCCAGGAAATAGGCGCCAATCGAGGGACCCGCGAGGCGCTGCCATATGGTGATCAGCGTCGTGTCGCGCTCCGTGAGGAGACCTCGGCGCACGGCGACGGCCCCAAACATCGTTTGAGGCGTGCTGCGCTGAGCGGTCACCACCGCGTGGACCTCCTCGCGAGAGAGGCGCCCTCGGTCCCGCGCCACCTCGCCGAATCGAGGCCGAACGCTTCGCTGCCAGCTGAGCGACGCGATAAGGGCTTGGTACGAGATGTGTCCCGTATAATAAAGGTATTCCGAAAGGCGCAGCGCTCGCGCGGGGGTCGACGAGCGCCAAAAGAGTTCGGAAACCGCAGGGTTTTGCCAGGAGAATTCGTCGTGCGTTGCGGCCTGGGCGCGTGTCCGGCTCGGGCGTTCAGCGGGGGTCGACGCGCTGCTCATGGCCTCGCCGTGGGGAGCTTCGCGCACGGACTTCAAGAGCGCGAACGCCTCGTTGATCGCGGTGCATTCCGCAGCAAGATCCGCCTCCGAACGCCCGAGCGTGCGAGCCCGGTCCGGATGCGATTCGAAGATGCGCTGACGCCATGCCGCCTTCAAGTCGCTCTCGGACACGACGGCAAACCCAGCCGATGCGCTCCATTTCGACGACGCGCCGAAGAGCACCTGAAGGGCCCGACGAACCGGCGGTTGCGCGGCGATTTCCTGCATGCGGGCACCATCCTGATTCGCGCGAGGAAAGTCAAAAAACGGGCCCAATTGAGTGACTTCGCGCATGACGCGCGTCTATGGGACGCGTGCCGCGCAGCTATCGCACCTGAATGGCGTCAACGGGCGAGGCTGAGGACCGCCGCCGCGATGTCTGGAAGGCCCACGACGCGTTCCGCGGCCCCGAGGGCGATGGCCACGGCGGGCATGCCGAAAACGGCGCACGTAGCCTCGTCTTGCGCGATGGTTCGGCCACCGGCGTTGCGCATCGCAAGAAGGCCGCGGGCCCCGTCTCCGCCCATGCCGGTCATGAGGGCTCCCACCGCGTTCCGGCCCGCCACCCGGGCCACCGATTCGAAGAGCCGGTCGACCGAGGGGCGAAAGTTGTTGAGGCGAGGCTCTTGGTCGAGGCGCACGAAGTAATGGGCGCCGCTTCGGCACAGGGTCATGTGGTAATCGCCAGGTGCGAGCAACACTTGCCCGCGAAGAACGCGATCGCCGTCGCAGGCCTCGAGCACACGAACGCGTGACAACGAATCGAGCCGATCGGCGAAGCTCTTCGTGAAACGAGGCGGCATGTGCTGGACGACGACGATCGGTGGCGAGTCTTCCGGAAGCGCCCCAATTACTTCGCGCAGGGCCTCGGTCCCGCCTGTCGAGGCCCCAAGGGCCACGATCACATCGGTCGTCCGCAGCATCGACCCTTGGGCCTCGCGTGAGGACGAGGTTGCGCGCGCGGGCGAAGGCGACGGCATGTTCCAAATCGCCCGTGCACGAGCAGCTTGTCCTGGGGCAGCGGGGTCGGGGGCTCGATGGCCGCCCGACTGAATTGGCGAAGGCGACGGGGCCTGCCTTGCGAAAACCCGAGCAAAGCGCGCTGCCTTCACTTTCTCAATGAGTTCAGAGGCGAGCGCGAACGTGCCCGCCTGCAGGTCAAGCTTCGGCTTCTCGACGAAATCGAATGCGCCGAGTTCGAGGGCGCGCAACGTGGTCTCGCACCCGCGATGGGTCAGCGACGACACCATGACGACGGGCATCGGTTTCTCGCGCATCAAGCGCTCGAGGAACGACAAGCCGTCTTGCCTGGGCATTTCCACGTCGAGCGTGACCACGT
>CAIQDA010000227.1 GCA_903870415.1 uncultured delta proteobacterium | reverse complement strand
GTGCCCAGATCGAGGAAGCCACTTCCGACTACGACAAAGAGAAGTTGCAAGAGCGCGTGGCCAAGCTGGCCGGCGGTGTTGCTCTGATCAAGGTTGGCGCAGCCACCGAAGTCGAAATGAAGGAAAAGAAGGCCCGCGTTGAAGACGCGCTTCACGCCACGCGCGCGGCTGTCGAAGAAGGCATCGTGCCTGGCGGCGGTGTTGCTCTTCTCCGCGCCCTCAAGGCCCTCGACGCGCTCCAGGTCGAAGGCCCGCAAGCGTTCGGCGTCGCCATCATTCGTCGCGCAGCCGAAGAACCCCTTCGCCAAATCACGAAGAACGCTGGCCTCGAAGGCTCGGTCATCGTCGACAAGGTCAAGAACGGCGAAGGCTCCTTCGGGTTCAACGCCGCGAAGAGCGAGTACGAAGACCTCGTCGCAGCAGGCGTCATCGATCCCGCAAAGGTCGTTCGCTCGGCCCTTGAGTACGCGGCGTCGGTTGCGAGCATGATGCTCACGACGGAAGCACTCATCGCGGACAAGCCCGAGAAGAAGAAGTCGGGTTCCGCGGGTGGTGGCGGCGGCGGCATGGGCGGCATGGGCGGCATGGGTGGCATGGGCGGCATGGGCGGCATGGACGACTTCGACATGTGATTCGGTCCCGGGTGAGCGGAAGAGTTCCCCGGTTCCGTTGTCGAATCAACGAGCGCCTCGACCTTCACGGGTCGGGGCGTTTTTTTGCGTCCGCGACTCCTGCAGTCGGCAACGCGAGCTCGCGCAAAATCCCCAGCTATTCCCGTTGCAGCGTTCCTCCGAGTGCGCTCTGACGTGGTGCCGATTTCGCATGAACGCACGCAAGAACGACGCCGACTCTCCGCCCATCGAAGGTCTCGAAAACGACGAGGCGGGCCGCGCTATCGTGCGCGAGGAGCTTCGACTTCTTGCCGTCGTGAAGGAGGCGCTTGAGAGCGCCGAACGCTCGTCGAAAGAGGCCGTCACGCAGCGCATTTCAGACGATGCGCGCCTTCTTGAGCTCCGCGAAAACGTCGCCGCCGCACGCCCTGAAGACCTGCCATCGCTCTTCGATCAAATGCATCAAGTCGGTGCCCTAAGGGCCCAGCGTGGACGTGGGTCGGTTGGCTCGATCGATCCGATCTGCCCATATTTTGGTCACTTGCGCTTGCTCGAAGACGGTCGTCGTCGCGACGTGCTCATCGGGGCGCGCTCGTACATCGACCCGCGTTCCGCCGTGAAGATCGTCGACTGGCGCAACGCTCCGGTCTCGAAAATCTTCTACCGCTACCAAGAGGGCGACGACTTCGAAGAAGAGATCGGCGACCGCGTCGTCGAAGGGCAAGTGCTGCTGCGCCGGTCCGTCGCGATCGTCAACGGTGAGCTAATCCGTGTATCCTGCAGCGAAGGCACCTACGTGCGGGCCCGCAACTCGAAGGCCTGGTCGCGCATGGACGCCAAGCGCGCACGACTCGCCACGGAGAAGCGCTGGAAGGGCGACGAGAAAGTGCAGGGGGCCGGTTCACGTCTTGGCATTGGAGCCGACGGCGAGATGCGCGCGGACAAGCATTTGCCAGCGATCGCGGCGCTTCTCGACCCAGAGCAGTTCAAGCTCATCGCGCGTCCGGGTTCCGGAGTCGTGGCCATTCAAGGCAGCGCAGGTTCGGGCAAGACGACCGTTGGGCTGCATCGCATGGCGTACCTGGCGTTCACGGACCCGCAGCGTTTCCGCCCCGATCGCATGATGGCCATCGTGCCGAACGACGCGCTTGTTCACTACGTCGCGCGCGTTCTCCCGTCGCTCGAAGTGAGTGGCGTGCCCGTGATGACCTTCACGCGATGGAGTTCGCGCGTGCTTGCGTACTCGCTCACGAAGGTGCCGCTGCGGGTGAACGAGAACACTCCGCCTGTGGCGTCGCGCGCCAAAATGCATCCTGCCATGCTTCGCTTGGTCGACACGCTTCACAAGCGCGCCACGAAAGACGCGTCAAAGCGTCTCGACGAAGTGTTTGCCCGAGGTCCGCACGCGAATGTCTTGAGTGCGGCGTGGGCTGCGACAAAGCGTGGAGACGTCGATCGCCCCCTCGAAGTGCGCCTTGCGGCCCTCAACGGTTGGCTGTCGGGAAAGCGCGAACTCCCTGGGGTTTCGCAAGCGCCCGAGCTTGCGACCGTCGAGCGTATGTCGGTCGAAAAGGTCATCCACGAACTGCGGAGCCACGCGCGAAACGTGGCATTTCACTGGGACGAAGCGACAACCAACCGCGAGCTTCTTCAGGAATTCTTCAAGGACATTCGCGGGTTTTCGACGCGGCAAATCGACCAGGCGGCCGAGTGGTGCACGAAGCAAGCGCGCATCCGAGCCGAAGGCGAACGCGACGGCGACGAGCCCACGATTGACGCCGAAGACGCGGCACTCATTTTGCGAATCTGGCAGGTCTTCCGCGGTCCAGTCACCGACATCGACGGCGCACCCATTCGACTCGCGCATCTTTTCATCGACGAAATCCAAGACGCAAACCCGGTCGCGCTTCGCGTGCTCCTCGAACTGACCGGAAGCGAGCGCTCCATCACGCTCGCCGGCGACGTGGCCCAACGAACGATTGAAGAGGACGACGACGCGGAAAGCTTCGACTGGGTCACGCTCCTCGAAGGCCTTGGAATCGAGGCTGCGGCGCTATCGCCGTTGAGCGTCAGTTACCGTTCGACCGCCGAAATCACCGACTTCGCACGGTCGGTGCTCGGGCCGCTCGCGCACGACGAGATGCCCGAAACCACGCGAAACGGACCTCCGGTGGAGCTTTACCGATTCTCGTCGCAAGGCGAAGCGGTCGCGTTCTTGGCCGACGCGCTGAAACAGCTCCACGCCGACGAGCCATCGGCGAACATCGCGCTGCTCGCCAGGCACGCGGCGCAGGCGGAGATCTATCACGCGGGACTCGAGCGCGCCGAGGTCCAGAACGCGCGCATCGTGACCGAGCAAGACTTCACGTGGAACGCCGGCGTCGACGTGACCGACGTTCGCCAAACGAAGGGCCTCGAATTCGACGAGGTCATCTTGCTCGACACGAACTCCTCGAGTTACCCGGTGAACGCGCTCGCGCGACGCATGCTGTACGTCGGAGCCACGCGTGCCGCGCATCAACTCTGGTGCATCGCGAGCAGCGAGCCGTCGCAACTGGTCATCGACGCGCTCGGCGGGAACGACTGACCGCGAAGCCGATACGTTGCGAGATGCGGGCTTGGACCCCACAGGTTCCGGAGGCCAAACTCCCCATCCGCGTCCAGCTACGCAAGTCGCATAAGATGCATTATGTAAACTAAGAGCAAGGTTCTTGGAACGAGGCATCGGACTGGCCTTTCCCTGACGTTCCACGGTTCGCGCTCGCTCGTTCCGGACCGCTCGGTGTCGTTACGCGGCGCACGACTCTTAAGGCGTCGTCCGGTTTGCTCGGGATGGTTTTCGACCGGCGCATGCATCCACTCCCGACGTCTTGGCGAACCGGTCGCGCCCGCGGTTCATCGCCGGCGATGCTCCGGTGCTGTCCGATACCGACCTCTCGCACGCTCCACGATCCCTACCCGGCGCGCCCGCTCGCGACGACATCTCGTATGCGCGACGTCGTCTGGTTGGATGCTGTACGTATGCTTCACGTAAGCTGTTCACAATCAGCGTCAAGGGCCTGGTCACCACGGCCAGTTTGCTGTGGCGCGTCGTTCGTCGCCCGAAAACCCGGGCACGTTTTCCCGACCTCGCGCGTCGCTCGTTCGCGCGTGGAAAATAGTGCGTACAAATTTCCGGACTTCGTTAAGCTGCGCGAAGAGTTTTCACGGGAGACGTGCGCATGACGACGAATCGAAGCATCACGAAGGTTCTTGGAGCGCTGGCGTTCGCATCGGCGTTGAACGCGTGTTCGGGACCTGCGGGCGCCGATGGAGTGTCCGGCGAGCGTGGAGCCACGGGAGCTGCTGGCGAAGCTGGAGCCACCGGGGCCACGGGTTCCGCCGGTGAACTGGGGGCCACGGGAGCAAGCGGAGCCACCGGATCACCGGGCGCAACAGGCGCCGCGGGAGCAAGCGGCGCAACGGGCGCAACAGGAGCAACCGGCGCTTCTGGGGCCACGGGTTCTACTGGGGCGACGGGCGCCAGCGGTGCCACAGGCGTTGCAGGCACCACGGGTGCCACGGGCGCGGCCGGACCTCAAGGGCCTTCGGGGATAACCGGCGCCACCGGTTCGACGGGAGCCAGCGGAGCCACAGGCGTTGCCGGTCCCACGGGTTCGACGGGCGCTCCTGGCGCGACGGGCGCCACCGTTGCCACGGGTGGCGCGTCGGTCGTGTCCGAAACCGAGGGTAACGACGACCGCACCACGGCCAACGACGTGGTCGTGGGGTCCACGATTCTCGGGAACATCGGCGGCACCGACAAAGACTTCTTCACGTTCACGCTCGGCGCTCCGCAGGTCGTTCAGTTCCGCACCTCGCAAGTGGGAGCGAACGCGGCTCCCGACACGAAGATTTACGTGTGCGCCGACACCGACGCCAACTGCGCCTCGGGCGAATCGCGGTCGCTCAACCGTGGCTTTGACGACGATGGCGGCGTCGGGGCCACGTCGTTCCTCACGCTCAACCTCACCAGGCCTGGAAAATACCACGTGGTTGTCGAGCCGTTTGCGACGAGCAACGCCAACAAGTCCTACGCCTTGTCCATCGCCACGCCGGCGGTTGTTGCGGAGGTCGAACCGAACAGCGGCACAGGCGTCGCGCCGACGTTCTTGCCTTTCGGAGCCGTCGGACACGGAAGCATCACGACGGGCGACACCTCGGCTGACGGCTGGAAGGTGCAGATCTCCGAAACGGGTTCCTACCAAATTTCCACGGGCCCGCTCGACACCACCAACGCCGTCTCGAGCTCCCTCGATACGCAAGTGTGGATCTGCACCGAGGCCTCCGTCCTTGCGAGCACGTGCACCTACGCGAACGCGACCAGCGGCACGTACGACGACGACTCCGGTGCGTTCGTCTACTCCCAGTTCACCTGGACTGCCGCCGCCACGGGCACGTATTACATCGGCGTCCAACGCTACTCGGTCGGCACCCTGACCACCGGCGAGTACCTGCTCGTCGTCGACAAGCAGTGAGCAACGGTTTCGTCACGCAGCAGACGTGATTCAAGCGCTGGAGGCCGAGAGGTTTCCAGCGCTTTCGCTTGCCTGTCAGTCGGCGGCGGGCGGCGTCACGCGAAGGCCAAGCAACGTGCCGGTGTTCGAAAACGCGAAGAGACCGTGGTCGCCAGCAGCAGGCCTTGCGGTGAATCCATCGGCGAGATCGAGACCGTCGATGATGCGGCCATTACGCGGTGATACGAGAAATAGCCCGTTTCGCCCGGTTCCGAACGCGAGAGTTCCCGCCACAGCCGTTGGCGCGGTGATTCCGCCCTTGGGCGCCTTCAAGTGCCAACGTGCCTCACCACTTTTTGGGTCGAGAGCCCAGATGCCGCTCATGGCGCTCGCAGCGATAAGCAACGTGCGCTCGGGGACTTCTGGGCCCGAGAGTGCGTCTCCATCGCGCGACGCATGGGCCGCTTCGCGCCAAAGCATCAGGTCCGACACGCCACGAGCCGCGGAGAAACTCCAGAGCCGTCGACCGTCGATGGCGTCGACCGCTTGAACCCCGCCGCCGTAGCCCGCAAAGAACACGGCCGTGACGCCGGTCGGAAGCCGCATCGAGACCGGCGTGGCATCCGCATCGAGGTACTTCGTCGCGTCCTTCGCCGAAGCCAGATCCGAGTCGGTGTTCAGGTCAATGGACTCCCACGCTTCACGACCCGAATAGACGTCGTAAGCCAGCGCCAATCCGTCGGAAGACGCCGTATAGACGCGGTCTCCCACGATATGCGCACCGGCATGTCCCGCAATTTCGGTTCCCGCAGCTGGAGGTCGTGCCTTCTGCCAGACGACTTTACCCGTCGCGACATCCGCGCAAAAAAGCTGGTCGGCTTCGTTCGTGAAAAGCACGCGATCGCCCGAAATAACGGGCTTTCGGACGATCGGACCGCCGGTCGCAAATCGCCACTGAAGCAAGCCGTCCGCTGCGCGCAATGCGTAGAGCGCGCCGTCGTTCGAGCCCGCGAAGACAAGGTCGCGCGTCGCGTCGTAGAGCACTTCACTCTGGACCATACCCGCGGACTGAAAGCGCCAAAGCGTCGCCCCGCTACGCGCATCGATCGCGTAGAGGCCACCGTCGGAAGACCCGACGAACACGCGCGCACCGGTCACGTCGAAAGCCGGTTCGCCTTTTTCATACGCGGGTGCATCGGCGCGATCGCGCGACGTAATCACCTCGCGAAACGCAACGGAAAGGCTCGCTCCGTCGTGGTGGTACCAGAGCGGAACGTCCGGCTGCGCGCGCCCAATGGCCCCCTCCGACGCGAAGCACGCGCCAAGAAGCGGAAGCACCGCGAACCATGGGCGTCGAACGCTCCGGCCGTGCGTCATCAGTGTCGCTCGCCGTCGACAGGACCGCCCTTGCCCGGGTTCTTCTTCATCTCCTCGATGAGCTTCTTGATCTGCGCTTCATCGAGCTTGCTCTCGCCACCCATCGCGGGCGCACGCGGCGGCTGGTAGGTCGGGTCGAGCCCTTGCAGCCGAAGCGTCACCACGGCCTCAAGATAGGTGTGGAGCGGATGGTCCTCCGCGGGTTTCGTCAGCTTGGTGACGAGGGCGCGGTAAAGGTCCTTCGCTTTATCGGTTTCGCCCTGCTGCTCGTAGACGCGGGCGGTGTGGTATTGGCCGAGCTCCGCGAACCCAAGCGCGTCCGAGTCGATGAGTTCCTTGTAAGCGACAAGGGCCGCTCCGAGTTCAGCAACCTTCTTCTCGGGGTTGTGCAGCGCCATCGCTTCGTGCACCGCGCCAATGCCTTCGGCCGCGCGCAAGCTCACTTCGAGATCGGCTTTTCCGAGCGGCGTTTCCTTCACCTTCGCGTACGCGGCGAGGGCGTCGTCGAACTTGCCTTGCTGCATGAGCACGGTCGCGCGAGTGAACTGCGCGAGGTAACCGGGCCCTGTGCGCGGGTAGTTCTTCTCCACGGATTCGAGCTTCGCAAGCGCAG
>CAIQDA010000226.1 GCA_903870415.1 uncultured delta proteobacterium | reverse complement strand
GACCTCGAAGCGATGACGTTGAGCGACTTCGCTCGCGCACTTTTCTCCGTCGCTGCGCCGCCGGCCGCGGGCACGCGCTTCGCTCCGGTGTGGCGTGAACTTGAGTTGCGCGTGCGCACGGCGGAGAAGCTTGGCCTCGGACACCTTTCCCTGCGTCGGCGTGGCGATACGCTTTCACGCGGTGAATTGCAGCGCGCACGTCTCGTTTCGCAAATCGGCGCGCCCCTCGAGTCCGTCATGCATCTGCTCGACGAGCCCACAGGCGGGCTCCATCCGCTCGACGCACAAGCGGTCCTCGACGCCATCCAAGGCATCGTTCGCGAAGGCGGCACCGTCGTCGCCATCGCGCATGATCCGGTCACCATTCGCGGCGCCGATCACGCGATCGTCCTTGGACCCGGAGCGGGTAAGCACGGTGGCCTCCTCCTCGCTTCTGGAAACCCCATGCAGGTTGCAGCTGTTGCAGTCTACACGGAACGCCCTCGCTCGCATTTGCGAGGACCTGCGTGGACCCTTCGCGCTTGCACGATGAACCACCTCGCGGGCATGGATGTGCACATTCCCGAGGGGGCGCTCGTGACGTTCACTGGCGTTTCCGGCAGCGGAAAAAGCACGCTTTTGCGTGATGGGCTCGCGGTCGCCGCGGAAGCTCGCCGGTTTTCGTTCGATGCGCCGCCAGGCCACGGCGTGCTCGACGGACGCGCGCCATCGAGCGTGCTCCTCGTGGACGATCGTCCCCTTGCGCGAGGCGCACGCAGCACCGTCGCGAGTGCCATCGGGGTCTTCGACTTCATTCGCGAGGCCTACGCCGCCACCGCCGAAGCACGGGCTCGCGGCTACACCCTCGGGCGATTCTCTCCGAACGTTCGAGGCGGTCGCTGCGAACGTTGCGAAGGCACAGGGCTCGAACCCGGCGCGCTCGACCGCTTCGACGCATCCCCGTGCATCGCGTGCTCTGGCTCTCGCTTCAATCGCGAGACGAGCGAGGTGCGGTTGCACGGCCACGGAATCGGTGAGCTTCTCGCGCTTTCGGTCGTGGACGCCGCGGAGCTTTTGCGAGGCAATTCCCGGATAGCGCCTCGCCTCGACGCCCTCACAACGCTCGGCCTCGGCTACCTTCCGCTGGGGCAAACCACGGGCACGCTTTCGTCCGGTGAGGCCAAGCGCGTCGTGCTCGCACGGGCACTGGCGCGGGCCGATATGGATGGCGCGCTCGTGCTCCTCGATGAACCCACCGCGGGGCTATCGGCCGACGACGTCGAACGCTTTCTCGATGCCACCGAACAGCTTCGCGCACGGGGTGCCACCGTGGTCGTCGCCGAGCACCGTCCTGCGGTCATCGCCGCAAGCGATTGGATCGTGGAGCTCGGTCCCGGTCCCGGCGCACGCGGAGGCCAGGTGGTCGTTGAAGGCTCGCTCGAAGTTGTCCTAGCCTCTGAAACAAGCGTCACACGCAAGGCGATCGTTTCCGCGCGCGCGCCCTCTTAGGACTCACGCCGCATGCGCGAGATGCACTTTCCCGTCGAGCGGCGCACGGAAAAAGGCTCGAAGCGAACTGCGCAGCGCAAGCACATCGAGCGGGTCTGCGAGACGAAGGGCCGTGCGTTCGACCCATCGGCGCGCGATGGAGTTGGCGTCCCGATAACGCACCCCAAGCTCCGTCCCGACCTCGTGCGAGAAGGCCACGTCGTCGTAGAGGCGATGCATGAGAGCCGCGCCGAAGGCTCGCGACGGCGTTGATGAGGACGCGAAGAGCACTGCGAACTTGTCCACCTCGGCTTGCACCTCGAGCTCAAGACCGCTCACGTGCCGGTCGTCGCGCGCCCGGTCAGCAAGCAAAACGAAGTGGCTCACGCCTTCGATGAGCTGGCACCAACCGTCCGCGTCGAACGCGGAGTCGCGGGCGAGAACAGGCAAGTGAACGGCGATCTCGAGGCCGTCGTCGCCTTGGTGAACCACGAGCTCCTCGCGGCCATTGCGTGCAAGCTGCACATAGTTACGCACATCGTCGAGCGGGTCGACGCGGTAAAGCCGCTCGAGCGCGCGCTGCACTTTTGCTGCGATTGCCCGCTCCCGCACGAGCCCGGCGCCGTTTCCCTCAAGGGCGCTTGAACCCGGCGAAGCACGCGGCTCCGTCACTGGAGACCCGCAGGAGCCTTGCGTGTTGGCGCGATTCCTTGCGCACCAAGGGCTGTGGCGAGGCGATCGTTTCCGGTGCGAAGCCAACGCTCGTAGAGGCGCAACACGCCGCTGGACGAGGTGGCTCCGAGGGTTTCAGTCCCGTCTGCAACATCTTCGAAAACGCGAACGAACGACTCAAAGCGATGCGCGAGTTCGCCGAACACGTCACTCTCGTTCGGGCCTTCCGTCGCGCCGGTCACGAGCATCGACCGTGCGCGGCCGTAAGCCTCGCGGCCCATGCGCACCACGTACCCTTCGTCGACACCACGCGCGCCGAAGTGGCCGTGAAAGAAACCTGCAGCATACAACACCGCGTCGCCAAGGCGTCGCAGCCGGTCGAAGCGCTGAGCCGGACCCTCGATCGCCACTGCGTCCGCGAGCAAGAACGCCAAAGGCCGGTCGAGAGCTTGGTCGACGCGACGCGCCGGTTGCGCCTGGTCTTCGAGCACCCCAATCAGGTAGGCGCGGGCCCCCGAGCTGGCCTCGACCGACCGCCCGCGAAGGGCTTCGTCAACGGAATCGGCGAAAAAATCGTGGACCGATGCGCTTGCGACGATGGACATGGGGCACCTCCAAGGCCGGACGGGACTGCGGTGTCCGTGCCTCTCTAGATCTGTACGGCACCGATCCTTTCCGCTCCACCCCGCGACACCGATTTTTGTGTCATTTCGAACACTTCAGCAACCTCGGGGAGAGATTGCCACGATCGTCGCGAGCGCTCGCCATGGTCGGCTGCCAAAAAAGCGTTGGAGCGGCTTTTCGCGGGTCTTCTGTACTTTTGGATCGCGCTGGCTTGACAGTCAGGACTCTGAGGCTACCTTCGCCCGGCAACCCATCTGGCACTCAACATCATCGAGTGCCAACTGGAGTCTGGCAACCTCACTTCGAGAGTGCGCGAGCGTGCCACCGGGCGCTCCCCGCATCCCGACACCCTAAATCAATCGTTCTGGAGAAGAAGCAATGGCGAACATCCGTCCCCTTCACGACCGCATCATCGTCAAGCGCCTCAAGGAAGAAGAGAAGACGAAGGGTGGCATCATCATTCCGGACACCGCCAAAGAGAAGCCCATCGAGGGCGAAGTTCTCGCGATCGGCAACGGCAAGTCGCTCGAGAATGGCACCGTTCGCAAGCTCGACGTCAAGGTCGGCGACCGCGTCCTCTTCGGCAAGTACAGCGGCACTGAAGTGAAGATCGACGGCGAAGAACGCCTCATCCTTCGCGAAGACGACGTCCTCGCTGTCCTCGAAGGCTGATTCGGTCTTACCCCGTATTTCGGAAAGTATATTATGGCTGCCAAAGAAATCGTTTACACCGAGACCGCTCGTAACCTCATCCTCTGCGGCGTGAACCAGCTCGCGGACGCGGTCAAGGTTACGCTCGGCCCTAAGGGTCGCAACGTCGTCATCGAGAAGAGCTTCGGCTCGCCGACGGTCACCAAGGACGGCGTCACTGTCGCCAAGGAAATCGAGCTCGAGAACCGCTTCGAGAACATGGGCGCCCAGATGGTCCGCGAAGTCGCCTCGAAGACGAGCGACATCGCCGGCGACGGCACCACGACGGCCACCGTCCTCGCGCAAGCGATCTACCGCGAGGGCTCCAAGCTCGTCGCCGCGGGCCATAACCCGATGGAGATCAAGCGCGGCATCGACAAGGCTGTCGAAGTTCTCGTCGACTCGCTGAAGAAGATGGCGAAGCAGACGAAGGACAAGACCGAAATCGAGCAGGTCGGCACGATCAGCGCGAACGGCGACAAGGAAATCGGCGGCAAGCTCGCCGAGGCCATGGAGAAGGTCGGCAAGGAAGGCGTCATCACCGTCGAAGAATCGAAGACGGCGGAGACCATCCTCGAAGTTGTCGAAGGCATGCAGTTCGACCGCGGCTACCTCAGCCCGTACTTCGTGACCGACCCTGAGCGCATGGTCGCGAATCTCGAGGACGCGTACATCCTCATCAGCGAGAAGAAGATCTCGAACATGAAGGACCTTCTCCCGGTCCTCGAGGCGATTGCCCGTCAGCAGCGCCCGCTCGTGATCATCGCCGAGGACATCGACGGCGAGGCTCTTGCCACGCTCGTCGTCAACAAGCTCCGCGGCACGCTCCAGTGCGGCGCCTGCAAGGCCCCGGGCTTCGGCGACCGCCGCAAGGAAATGCTCAAGGACATCGCCATCCTCACGGGCGGCCAGGTCATCTCCGAAGAGCTCGGCCTCAAGCTCGAGAACGTGACGCTTAGCGACCTCGGTCGTGCGAAGCGCATCTCGATGGACAAGGACAACACCACCGTCGTCGACGGCGCCGGTGAGAAGACCCTCATCCAAGGCCGCATCGCGGAAATCCGCGCGCAGGTCGAGAACACCACCAGCGATTACGATCGTGAGAAGCTCCAAGAGCGCCTCGCGAAGCTCGCTGGCGGCGTCGCGGTCGTCAAGGTTGGCGCAGCCACCG
>CAIQDA010000225.1 GCA_903870415.1 uncultured delta proteobacterium | reverse complement strand
ACACCGGCGCGACCTGCAGCACCTGCGACACGGGTTTTGTTCCAGTGGGTAGCTCGTGCCTGACGGGCTCGCAGATTTCCGTGGGCGGAGGAGGAGGAGGCGCGGCTTCGTCAACCGCGCTGATGACCCGTCGAGTCTCCTCGAACAACGGCGTCGTGTCCCTCACACCCGATACGGCGGGGTTTTCAGCATCAGGAAGCTTTCAGGTTCCCTCCGGAGTCACGACCCTCACGGCGTACGTTCTCGGTGCTGGCGGCGGCGCCCGGGGTGACTGGTCGACTGCAGGCGGAGGAGGCGGCGCGGCGAAGCGAACGTTCGCAGTGACCCCAGGCAGCACGATCTCCTTCACCGTTGGCACAGGCGGTACCGGCGTCACCGGCGGCACGGGCACGGACGGCGGAGACACGCTCTTGACGTTCGGATCCATTTCGCTCGTCGGCGGCGGCGGTCGAGCCGATTCGACCGGCGGCACCGCGAGCGGCGGTGATGTCAACGTTCCCGGCGGAAACCAGTTTGTACCTGGAACCGAGGTCAGCGGCGTTTGCAGCGCGGGCGGCGGCGGTCAACAGCTCAACGACGGCGTTGTCCATTACAAAGTTGGACCGGCAGGCGGCTGCTACCCGGCGGGCTCCGGCGGCTACGGCGTGCCGACCTGGGGCTTGGTGGACACGGGTGCCGGCAACTACTGGGGAGCACAGTACGGCTATGTTGCGCAGCCTGGCGGCTATGGCCTCTCTTACGGCGGCGGCGGCGCAACGGGCGGCAACTACTCGGGACGCGGCGGAGACGGCGCCGGCGGTTACGTGCTCTTTTCTTGGGAATCAAGCACTCACGTGTACCCTACAGGTGTTATCGGAACCGCTGTCACAGGAACCGCTCAGGTCGACACGAGTACCTGGTCGTCCATCGCGAGCATCGCGCCGAGCGAGACTCTGAACGGCGGCACCATATCCTATGCGGTCTCGTTCTCGAACCGCGTTTCGTTCCGCGTTCACAACGGCTCGGCGTGGCGCACGATCATGCGTGGCGTCATGCCGAACACCGTGAATGAGGGTTCCAACGAGCTGCAGTTCAACAGCTCCACCACCTACGGCTCCGAGACGTGGACCCGATGCACCGAGAGCATCCTCACGGCCTGCTACGAAGAGGCCATCGGCGTCGCGGCAAACCGCATGAGCGGAAGCGCGCTTGCGGCCGTTTCGGCTGGGGACTGGGCCACTGAATTCGTGGCAGGTACCCTTGACTTCGCCATGGGCCTCTCTGCGGGAAATACGTCCGCGAGTCCCACGGTGAATTCGTTCGGAATCGCGCGTTGAAATGATCCGGGGCGCGGGCGACGGAACTCTTTTGAGCCTTCCGGCGTCCGCGCCAGTCGTGGCGACGATCGGCGAGCACGGAGTAGCGCGAGCGTACGATCGGCCGTGGAGACGACGCGGTGGTTTATCAGGCAAATTTGAAGCGCTCGACCTCGTCGCGTGTTCGCTCCGAGAGTTGCGCCAACTCAATCATCGTCGAGGTAATCTCTTCGGCGGCGGCAGCATTCGCTTGTCCAATTCGCGTGAGGTCCGCGACGCTCGCGTTGATTTCGGCGACGGCGGCCTGCTGCTGCTCCATTGCCGCGGCAATCGTTTCAGCCATTTTGTTCGTGTCACGCACGCGGTCCGCGACGGCGTCAATCGACGCACGCACCGTGCCCGCAACCTCGACGCCGCGGTGGGTTTCCTTGGCTGCGCGGCCCACGAGGTCGATGATTTCCTTCACGGACTTGCCTGAGGACTCGGCGAGGCGTCCGACTTGCTCGGCGACCACAGCAAAGCCTTTTCCGTGCTCGCCGGCGCGCGCGGCCTCGATTGCCGCGTTGAGCGAGAGCATGTTGGTCTGGCTCGCGAGTTGCGAAATAACCTCGGTGATCCGCGTGACCTGCTCCGAATGCTCGCGAATGGCGTGAACCACATCGACCATGGCGTCGACGCTGGCGGCTCCGGTCGTGACGAGATCGGCGGCTTCGCGGGCGCGGAGGCTTGAGGTGCGTGCGCTGTTTGAGACGTGAAGAACGCCTTGCGAGGTCTGGGTCATGCCCACCGCGACTTGCTTGAGCGCCAGCATCTGGTGCTGGGCGCCGTCGCTCACCTGCCCAACGGCCGCGCTCGCCTCGTTCGTGGCGGAGGCAACCTGACGGATCGTTTGCGCGACGCGGGTCAACGACCGGCTCAACTCGTCGAGCGAGTGGTTGATGTCGTTCTTGATGTCCCCAAGCTGGCCGCCCGCATTCACGGTCACGCGCGCGCTCATGTCGCCCGTGGCCACGCGGTGCATGACCGCGTCGACGTTCGCGAGCACGGCCTCGAGCGATTCGAAGGCGCGATTGACGCCGCTCTTGATTCCGTCGAGCTGACCGGTCGCCTTTGCGGTAACGCGCTGCTGGAAGCGACCCTCGGCGGCCTCCGCCATGACGGCCCCAACGTCACGCACGATGCCGTCGAGCTCACCGAGCACCGTGTTGACCGCGTGTGCGGTCTTTCCAATTTCATCGTCGGATTCCACGACAACGCGCACGGAAAAGTCGCCCTGCGAACTGACCCGCATGAGCGCCTGTTGCACGTCCGCGAGCGGGCGCGTCACCGAGCGAATGAGCCAATACGCGAGGAGCGCACCGATCACGACCGCGGACACGGTGATCGCGATGGACGAGCGAATCGCCGCCGCGTAGCCCGCTTGTCCTTGGTTGTACTCCACATCGGCCACGCGGCCTTGAAGGTTCAAGAGGTCCTTGAGCGAGTCGCGCAGCCGATTGAATTTGCCCATGCCATCGCCGAGGCTCAGCTCCAGCGCTTGGTCGCGTTTTCCCTGCGCTGCAAAGCGCATCGTCGCCTCGCGCACCTCACGGTACTCCGCAAGATCGCGCTCCACCTTTGCGGCAAGGACCACCTCTTCCGGGGTCAGATAAGTGGCCTTGTATTTCGCCCAAGTGCGGTCGAGCGAACGATCGATTTCCGCAATTTGCGTGGCGTACCCCGCGACCTTTTCGGGGTCACCGGAGGCTGCGGCGATGGCCATGCGAAAGCGCGAGCGATGCGCTTCGTCGGTCATCGTGGCGAGGTCGATCGCCGGGACGGTTCGATCAAGGTACACCGTGCGCAGGCTCGCTTCGATGCGCCCAAGGCTCTGCAGGTTCATCGCGACGAGCGCGACGAGGGCTGCGAGCAGCGTGACGGTGAGGACGACGAGGCGTGCGCCAACGGACAATGTCTTGCTCATGAAAACCTTAAAAAACCGACGATTTAAGTTAGATGCCGTAAGCGTTGGTTTAGGTGCGCGAAACATTTACGCCGCGCGAAGCGCATGACGGGCTGCCGCTTTGAGCCGGTCGACGCCTGTGTGGGAACAGCCCTTACCCAATGGCTTCGGACGTGTTAGACCGCTCGCCAGGCATGATCGACCGTGAGACCGAAAACGTCCTCGGACGCTTGAAAGTGGAGCTCGTACGTCGTCCCGGCGAAGGTCCGGAAAGGGCGCGGTCCCATGCGCTGCATCGTCCACTGCCCACCGTTCCGGGGCTAACGCTCCTTGAGGTGCGCGCCAACACCACGCCCTCGCTCAGCATCGAGGCGTCAAGGTGCAAGTGGGCACGGGCACGGCCAGCTACGTGTGCAATGGTACGAATGGCACAAACGGCTCGAGCGCCGCGATTGTCGCGGAGGGTGCGGGGGCCAATTGCCTCCTCGGCGGCGTCAAGGTCCAAGTTGGCAGCGGCGCTCCAGCCTACGTGTGCAATGGAGCAAGCGGCAGCAGTGTCACCACCACGGTTGAAGTTGCTGGCGGCACTTGCGTCAACGGCGGTGTGAAATTCCAGGTGGCTGGCGGAACACCTACTTACGCCTGCAACGGCGTCACGGGCGCGGCGGGCGCTACAGGCAGCGTTGGCGCAACCGGAGCCACGGGCGCCGTTGGTGCTACGGGCGCCGCAGGAGCAGCTGGAACAAACGGCACGAGCGTCGTCGCTACTGCCGAAAGTGCTGGGGCGAATTGTGCCAACGGCGGCATGAAGTTCCAAATAGGCTCAGGCGCTCCCGCATACGTTTGCAACGGCGCCACCGGAGCCACGGGCACCTCTTGTACCATCGCCACGGTGAACTTTGTCACCAGTCTCACCTGCACGGACAGCACGAGCTTCGCCCTCGACACCAATTACGGCGTCGGCGGCAGCGTTTCCGGGCTCGCGGGCACGGTGGTCCTCAAGAACAACGGCGGCGATGCCCTAACGGTGAATGCGAGCGGATCCTTCACTTTCGCCACCGGCCTCTTGAATGGCGCAGGCTATTCCGTGAGCGTCTTCACGCAGCCCAGCACGCAGACCTGCTCGGTGTCGAACGCAACCGGCACGATTTCCAGCGCATCGGTGAGCAACGTGGCCGTGAGCTGCGCCTGCAACTCAGGGGTCGGCAACTGCGACGGCAACGCGGCGAATGCCTGCGAGACGAATACCAACACCGACGCGACCAACTGCGGCACGTGCGGCACCATCTGCTCGGGCGGCACGTCATGCTCGAACGGTACGTGCACGAGCCCAGCGAGCCAATGCAATCCGTATTCGAGCGGCACCTACTACCGCGTCAGCCAAGGTGGAGGGGTCGTCGACTACGCGACGATCGACTGCGCAGCGCCGGGCGACGCAAACAGTGGCTGCACGAATGGCAAGTGGAAAGTACCGACGGGGTGGCAACTCGTAGACGGCAACGATACCTGGCTGATCCCGTACGTGCTTCAGGCCAATGTGCGATTTGGCACCTCCGTCGTCGTGCGATCCGATGGTCACGCCTTCGTCACTGCGAACTACGCCCCCTACAGCGGAACCCCGGCTGGCTCTCCATTCGGCGGGAGCTTTTTTGCAGACGATGGCGCGGGTGGCTACGGCGTCACCGCCTGCCAGGCACGTCCCATGATCAAGAAGATGTAACGACCGGCAGACGCTGCAAAGCGTCGACGTAGCGGCAAGGCCCGAGGCTCAACCCCTCGGGCCTTTCTCATTCCATGCTCCGCACGTCGCTCGCCAACCGGGTATGGAAGCACGCGGCCTTTGATCGGCACATCCGCGCAACAGTTCCCCGAAACAACAAACGCCCGACCTCCAATGGCGGCCAGGCGTATCACCAGGGTTTTTACTGTGAGAACGTGATGGCGGCGAGGTCTTGACCTAGGCTGCGCGTGTCTTGTACCTTCAGCTGGTCCGGCGCAATCGAGTAGACAAATTCGTCGAAGAAGGCGCTGCGCTGCGCGCGTTCGACAGTATCCTCGGCGTCGAAAGCGACTTTGTGCCGCGCCTT
>CAIQDA010000224.1 GCA_903870415.1 uncultured delta proteobacterium | reverse complement strand
TCGGCAAGTACACCGCCGTCGCCGGGCCCGTGATTGCGTCGTACGGAGGCCGCGTCCTCGCCCGCGGTGACGTGGCTCAAGTCGTCGAGGGTAACGTGCCCCGACGCCCCTACTTCGTCGAGTTCCCGAGCTACGCAGTCGCCCGCGCGTGCTTCGACTCGGCGGCCTACCAAGACGCCATCGCCCTCCGCTCGGGCGCGGCGACGTTCGACATCGTCGTCGTCGAAGGCCTGCCGGTCTAGCAGGGTAATGAAAAAAGGCTCATCGCCCCAAATCGTCGGGGACCCATCCGGCCGAACGGCAAGGCGTCGGCGTGGGATGGGGGTGCGTCGTCCTCGAAATACTCAGAGTATTCCTTCGTCCTCCTCCCATAGCTTTGGGTCGTTCGCTCTTTTTTCAGCAGCCTGCTAGTCCCGAACGAGGTCGAGACGCGCGTGACCGCCGGTGCGGCGTGCGCCATCGCGACATGCAAATGCAGCCGCGACGCATACGACGCATACGACGCATGCCCCGTCTGCCCGCTCGCCGAACGCAGGCGCTTCCCTTCGTCTTTTCAACTCGTTATCGTGGCCACTTCATCGGAGTGAGCACATGAAGACGACGTGGTGGAGCCTCGGGGGAGCGCTTTCGGTTGCTGCAGCATTTGCAGTGGCGTGTGGATCCGGTGCCGACGCGGGCACTGGCGCAACGGGGGACCTCGACGCCTCCGTGCAAGATGCATCCACTTCTCCGGAGGCTGCGAGCGAGGCGGACGCGGCGGTCGTCGACCCCTTCGCCGAAGGCCCCGACACGAGCGAGGGCCTGACGAACGTCTCGTCGAGCCTGAACGCGATCTTGGAGAACGGCGAGCTCACCGGGGCCTGCGAGCGCATGAAGGCGAACCCCGCCAATCGGCGTGAGCGCCTGCTCTGCGGCAAGAGCATGTTCTTCGACGACGGCTTTTCGACCATCGGCGTACCCGCGGCCATCTTCGACTTCGTGGGGTCACGCTTCCCCGACGAACTCGGCCTCGCGTACTCGAAGCTCGGACTCATTCCGGACCCGCGCTCCACGAAGAACCGCCCGCTTGGTGCGCCAAAAGGTGCCCCCCTCAACGGCAACGAGACCGTCGCGTTCGGCTGCGCCATGTGCCACTTCGGAAAGCTTCCGGATGGTCGCTACGCGGTCGGCGCGCCGAACCACGACTACGATTACGGCGGGCACATTCTCAACATCTTGCTTGCGCCCCAGTCGGCCTCGCCCACGTGGAGCGAAGCGGCTCACCACCCGGACGCCCTCGCGAAGACCTCCGCCGTGCGCGGAAAGCTCGCCGCGGACTTTGGGCTCAAGTTGCAGCTTACAGGCAGTTTGCTGCCGCTCCTCACCTCGCTCAACGCCGTGCAAAACCTCGATCGCGAGCAAGAGGGCGACTACGCGCATTGGCGCAAAGGCACCATGGACTTCCTCATGGCGCCGCTGCCTCTCGACGACAAGATCCACACGGTCTCGAAGATCTTGAGCCTCTGGGACGTGCCCGGAGCGGACCGCGAGCACGCCGCAGGACTCCCGCACGCGATGCTCGGCTGGACCGGTGGCACGAAGTCGCTGCTGCTCTTCTTGAAAGGCTTCGTGGCCCTCGGCGATGGTGCCGCCACCAAATACCCAGACGACGTGCTCATGCCGATGGTCGACTACCTCACGTCGATTCGCGCGCCAAAGATGGCCGTGCCGCCCCCCGCGGCCGATCAAGCGCGCGGCAAGGAAGTGTTCGTCTCGAGCGGCTGCATCGGCTGCCACGACGGTCCCGGCGGCATGGGCAAGCGCAGCTTCACCTTCGCCGAAATCGGCACGGACCAGGCGATGATGTACTGGGGCGACACGAACAAGAACGGCCAGATGTGCTGCGGCCTCGGCGGCGTCGGCGACGTGCAGGTGACCCACGGCTTGAAGTCCCCGCGCCTCGTCGGCACCTGGGCGTACACCCGCTTCTTGCACAACGGCTCCGTCGACTCGCTCGAGCAGTTGCTCTGTCTAGAGGCTCGTCCGGCGACACGCGAGCTCGTCTACGGTGCCCAAGGCCATGAATTCGGCTGCACGCTTCCGGAGGCCGACCGGCGCGCGCTCATCGCGTACCTCAAGGCGCACTGAACGAAGCGCTCGCACGCGCGCAGCGCCGAGCCGCACGCGTACAACGAACATACGACGGCTTCTTTACGGATGCCGTCGTATGTTTTTTTCGCCAAAGGACTCGAGACATGTCGTCGTACGAGCTTATACCGGGCGAAAGCGCACGTTCGGAACCGCAACGCGGCGCCGCCAACGCTTCACCACCAGAGGTCAATGCCCACGCGTGCCATGCGCACCGTCGACGCCGCGAGCACATCGAGGGAGCGCGACGGAAAGAGCACCGCACCGTCGACGAGGAGACGCGCGCCGACGCCATCGATTGGCAACGTGTAGCGCACGGCACCGTCGAGCTCCTTGCCGAGGGCGCTCGGCTCGGCGCTGCGCCCGGACGGGTCCGTCGCATAACCACCGCGCGCGGCGCTTTCGTAGGGATCCACCAGGCCCGCAGCCGTACGCGCGACGACGAGGCCCGCACGCACGTCGAGGCCCGAAAGCGGACGCCAGCGCGCAACGAGGTTGCCGTAGGTCGCGTTCGTGACCGCACCTTGCGTGTCGAGAAAGCGCAGACCGGCTTGCGGCACACGGACGAGCTCCGGATCACTCGCACGCTCGATCGATCGCGCGAGGACGCGGCGCACGATCGGATCGAAGAGCAAGAGCCCCACGCGGTAGTCCGGGTCGAAGGAGAACGAGCGCACCGTGGCGTCGTAGGGGTCCGCGTCGCCGCTTGCGTGCCCAAGCTCGCCGCGCACGAGGAGGTCGCTCGACGGGAGCTCGTAGGTCGCGCGCGCGATGAATCCCTGGGTGTGAATCGCTGCGCCGTTCGCGGCGGTGGCCTCGAAGAGAGGCCGCGTCGTGTCGCCACGCACCATCGCGTACTCCCCCTCGAGCGAGAGCTTCTCGCCTTGCTCGCCGGACCACGCCACGAGCTTTCCGGTCACGTCGCTCATGACTGCGTGCACCGTTGCGCTCCGCGAGGCCTCGCCGGGCTCGACGCGATCGGACTGACCACGCATCGCGAAGAGACCCCCAAGACTTGCGCGCTCGCCTTCCCATCGAAAGCCTGCGATGCCCTGGAGCGCCACGTCTCCGCGACGCGCATCGGCGTTCTCGTCCCGCGCGATCGAGTCACCGCCAACGAAGAACGTCGTTTGCGCCCAGGAATCGCTGGACATCCGCGAGAACGGCTTCGTGATGAAGAGCACGCGATCGATGAGGTCGCCGCGACGCTTGTCTCCAAAGTCGGGCTCACCGCGACCGTCGTTCGCGACCATGCCGAGGCCCCAGCGGAAGCTCATGCGACCCGCACGGATCTCGGCGATGGGCGTGCGCCAGGTGACGAAGGCTTGGCGCAGGTCGATCGACGTCGGGTCGAGAAGCGCTCCTTCGCGTTGCGCGTAGCCCGTGGTGCTGTGGAGTGTCCCGAGGTCATTCGTGGACCCGGCGGCTTGACCCGAGAGGGCGTCGAGCTCCGCGGTGATGCTGAAGTTCTCCGCAGGCGCGTACACGCCGCCCACGCGAACGCGCGTTTGCAAGGACTTTTCCAGGTCGTTCGGCGTCCCGGTCCGATCGAGGGCGAACGCCGACACGGCACTCCCGCGCGCACGCAGCCACGCCCACGCGTTCCAGTCCGCTCCCTTCGGAGCCGTCGGGGTGTCACTCGGCTGGTCGCCGCCGAGGAGCGCGACCTTCAGCGGAGCGGCCTCGTCCGCATAGGAAGACGTCGCGAGAAAGAGCGCCGCGAGGCTCGTGTGACGGATGAGCGTGTTCATGGGCAGTGAACCTCCGGGCGCGTGTACATGCCGAGGGTCTCGGTGCAGGTGGCATTGCAGACGTTGACGCGGGTCTTCTGCGGGTCGTTCGCGCAGGTGCCGTCCGCCGAGAACACCTTCGCGCTGTCACCCAGGAAAAACTCGGGGATTGTCGTCGCGCTGCACGCGCACTCCGGGCTCAACTCGGTCACGCGACCACGGGTCATCATGAAGCGCGTGAGGAGGTTCATCGTGTGCGAGTCCGCGTCGAAGATTCGGACCATCTGCGAGTTCCACACGCCGTGACGATCGGTCGGATCGAGGAGAGGAATGCGCATGACGTCGTAGCTGCCGTCGCCTTTGCCGAGCGTGGCGCGGAGAGGCTTTGCGGCGCGCGGAATGCCGAAGCTGTCGTTCGGCCCCACGGCGCCTTCGCAGGGGAAGGTCTCGAGCGCGACGACGTTGCCCTCGCACGGAAAGCGCACACGCCCCTCGGAGAGGTCGTCGATGTCGAAGACGACCCTGGAATTGTGCTGGTTTTGCGTAAACCGGCCGAGGCGCGGCAGGTTCTCGATGACGTGGTTGTCGACGAGCCACCGGTCGATGCTCTTGCCGTAGCGCGGGTCCGGCGAGAGAAGCTGTCGCCAGCCGTACTCGGCGGGGATGGTCTCGTCGCGGCGGAACGATCCGAAGAGACCCGCGGTGCGCGCCGAGGCGATCGCCGTGTTCACGGGCACGACCATGTCGCCCGACGTTGGCATGACGAAGACGTGGTTCTCGCGGGGCGGGTCCGCGAGGCGCACGCCGGGCCGCCGTATGTCGTGGTAATACTTCGACCATACCGCGGCATCCGCGGCGTCGAGCACGTGCTGCGCGAGGCCAAGAAAGCGCCTGAATTCCGGCGAATTGCGCATGTGGCCGAGGCCGCGCTGGAGCGCCACGAGGGTCTGCCCCTCGCGGTAGGTCGTCGACTGAAAGGACGCCGTGCGGAGGAACTTGGTGACCTCGGTCACCCGCTCGCCCGTCGCAACGACGGTGACGCTCTTGGCTTGTCCCCGCGCGTCGTAGAAGCGCACCGCGAGGCGATCGCCGAAGCGCGTTGGGTCGTCGACCTCGACGGGCGCGCCGCCCTCCACCGTGTCGAGGCCGAGGAGCGGTCGTCGCGCATAGGCGGTCATCGCGTCGGCGGCGACAGCCACGCGGAAGGTGCCGCGGGGCCCCACCGTCACATGCTGCGCGAGGCCCTTGTCGAGGTTGACGAGCTCCACGCGATCGCCTGGAGAAACACCGCGAATTCGCCCAAGGTCGACGCGCTGGCGTTGCGTGAGGTTGCCCGTGAGAAAGCCGAGCTCGACCTCGCCGTCCGCGTACTTTTCGCGACCGTCGTCGCTCGCGCGGTAGCCCGTGAGGAAGGGCCCGTTGAGCGGGAGGAACACCGCGGCCGGAAGACCGCTCACGGTTGCGCGCGCGGCGATGTCCGTGAGGCCTGCACCGCCGGAGATTGGGATCGTCACGTCGACGTCGGGCTCGAGACCCGCGACGATGCCCGAGACGAGACCGCCGAGCGAGATGCCCCACACGGACACGGAGCCCTTCGAGCCGCCGATGTCGGGCTGTCCGTCCCCGTCGAGATCGCCAAAGACGCTGCCATCCGAGGCTTTTCGCTGGCCATCCATGCTGCGGAAGATGCGCACGAACTGGGAGACATCGAGGGATGCTTGGCGCAAGTTGTCGCGCGAGTGGGCGACATCGGCGACGTAGTAGTCCGCGCCCGAGTCCGAAATGCCGTCGTCGTTGATGTCGCGATCGCGGCCGCGGAAGAAGAAGTCGACCATGTTGTCGACGGTGAAGCCCTTGAGGATCGAGAGCACCGGCTGCGCGAGACGACGCGCCATGTTGCCGCCGTGGCTGTGGAGATCGAGGGCGCACGCCGCCATGCCCATCTGGGTCACGCGACCAAAGTACGACGTGACCTCCGTGCGGTCACCGCCGTAACCGTGCGCGTAGAGCGAGACGGGGTACGGCTGACAAAAGCCTCGTCCCTCGGGATTTCCAGGGGTGCAGCTCACGCCGGGTTTCGGCGCGGGGAGCGCGCACCAGAAGGTGACGTCGTCGCTGCCGTAGACGCCCGAGCCGCGCTCCGCGTCGATCTGGAAGCGCTCCTCGTCGTTGTTGCGCTTCGGGTCCGTCGGGCGACCGCTCTTGTTGAGCATGAAGTTCGGGGCCTTGAAGCTGCCCGTCACCATGCCGCCGATGGTCGCGTTGTCGCTCGAGAACGCGCACATGTTCGGCGGGAACTCGCCCGCTCCGTTGATCGCCTTGAACCAGAACTCGTTCGTTGCCTCGGCCACGCACGCGCCGGGCGCGATGGTTTGCTGCTTGCCGCCCGCGAGGTCGGCCTTGAGGAAGGAGAGCGATTCTACTGGAAATTCACGACTCAAACGCGCCCACGGGCCCGCGCCGTGGAGGCCGTTGCGCAGGAGCTGGAGGTCGCGCGTCTGCGTGCCTGTCGTGAAGGACCACGCGAAGGCGATGTCGCTGCGGTCGACGCCGTAGCGTTGCAGGAGCTCGGGCAAGCGCGCGAGGGCCTGCGTCTGATCGCGATGGTTCACGTACGGAAACGGCGACTCGACGGGCTTGCCGTCGGTGCCCACGAGGCGCTTCGTGAGGGCGACCGCGTAGGTACAGCGCTCCTCGAGAGGCCACACGGGGCGAAGGATGAGCGTGTTCGACGCGCGCTCGTACCAGGTGAGCAGGTGATCGGCGACGCAGCGATCGCGTTCGATGGATCCCAGGGAAAATGCGTCGCAAACCTTCGGGTCGTCGAAGTTCGCTACGTCGAGCACACCGTCGTCGTCGAGGTCCTCGCCCGGGTCGAGGACACCGTTTCCGTTGGCATCTTCGTTCTGCTCTTCGAAGTAAAAGTTGTTGTACGCGCTCTTCGGGTCGAACTCGAAGAGGCGGTTGCCGTCGTCGACCTCGTAGGGGTCCGTGCTCGGCGTGCCGTGGTTCTTGAGGAGCACTGGAAAGAGCTTGCGATCGATGTCGACCGCGACCTCCTCGCCGTACCGCGAACAGCTCGGGTCCACGTTCACGACGAAGAGCGGGTCGTCACGAAAGTCCTCGTTCGCGTAGCGCGCACGAACGGCCTGCACGTCGAGCGGCTTGGAAAAAGCCACGGTGATCGGCGCATACACCCCGAAGCCATCGAGCTCGTCGAAGGCCTCGCGCAGGTGCGACTCCCACTGGGTGCGCGCGACGAGGCCCACGTTCAGACGACGACCGGTCGGCGAGGTCGCGTCGAGGCGCGTGGCCAAGTCATTCGGCAGCGGCAGGTTTGGCAGCGGTCGCACACCGAGATCGAAGACGACGCGCGGTCCGCCGGACTCCTGCGCGGGCGCAAGCCCCTCACCCTTCGTCGCGCTGCAACCGAAGAGCGTCGCGGTGAGGAGCGCAAGGCCCCACACACCGTGCGTCGCGTCCTTCGTCTTCTCGTGTGCGGTCGCCTCGAACCCCATCGCGTCTCCCTCCGCAGCGCTCCGAGCAGGCTGCCGCGGCGCGATGCTTCATCAGCGAGGGGATAGTTTTGCCCCCTCGACGCGCGCTAGTCGCATGATTTCTGCGCCTTGCAAATGTAATTCGCACACGAAACACTTCGTTCCGAAGGCGCGTTGCATGGGCGGCATCGTCGAGACGCGTTGCGAGCATGTCGAGGTCGGCCTGTGAGTCATTCGACAGGTTCGTTGCTTTTGGAAAATATTGCCGAACAGGCTGCTGACAAAAGAGCGAACGACCCAAATCCTTGGGACGAGGACGAAGGAATACTCTAAATATTTCGAGGACTCCGCACCCCGAGCTTTTTGTCATTACGCTGCTAAGCAGCCCGTTGGTATTCTCGTTGCTACCTCGCTGCCACGGACTCTGTGGGTCGCAGACGTGGACGTCGGTGGCGACGGTGAAGCTCGTGTGCTGCGCCATCTCGGTGCCACGGTCCCGTGTGAGTGACCGCCGAAGCGTCACAGGCAGCTTGACGACCCGCTTCGCCTGTGCCCTCACCACCGACTCCGAGCTCAAACGCGGTCGAACGACCTCTTCGCGGGGAGCGCGAACGGCGGAAAAGCCCTGGCAATCCGCTAGTCGGTCGTCGCCACCTGCGAGCAACACACGATCAATCCGCAGGCCTACCTCGAGGCGGCACTCGCGGAGACGGTCACCGAAGACGCTGCCGCCCACGGGATCCCGAAGGCTTGGCTCGATCGTGTCACGAGAAACCCGGCGCGGACCCAGCGCCCGTCGCCCTCCCCACCCTTAACGAGGCCGTCCGAGGTCATCCAGCTGCGCCCTCGAAGACAGATTCGCCCTCGAAGACAGCTGCGCCCTCGAGGACAGATGCGCCCTCGAAGACAGCTGCGCCCTCGAAGACATGTTTTGCAATACACATTCACCACCCCAATCACTCTATTTGCGGTATCGGGCACGAATGACCCACTTATTCAGCCGGCGACTTGCGAAAACGCAGCTGCTTCAATAAGATATAAAGTTTCAAGCCTACCCGCCGCCGGCGCCCCGCATTGTAAAACATTACCGTTGCAAGTGCCCCGCGCTTGGGTAGGGTAGCTCTCCGTAATTGAACTGCGTGCCTTCTGCTTGTTGGTTCTTAATGAAGGCGTTTGACTGCGTCACACGCTCGGCGACCTTTGCTTTAAGCAAATTCAGCTTTCGCCCTGACGCGAACGACGGCTCCCGCCTTCGCCCGCCTCACTTGTTCATCCGAATGACCTCGACCAAACTGACAACCCGTTGAGAGTAGACATGGCCCTCGTCAAGAAATCGTCTGCCAAGAGCAGCATCGTCGCCAGCGCATCCTCGTCGTCCGACGGGCGATCGAGCGCCCTCGCTACCCGTGAAGCTGAGGCGCAGCGCAAGAAGGCGCGCACCCTCGCCAAGCAGCAGCAAGCGGCAGAGCGCATCGCCGCCGCCACCGCACAGCTGGCCTCGGGCATCAACGAGGCGGCCTCGGCCGCCGAAGAGCTGAAGCGCAACTCGGACCAGATGGCCGAGGGCGCAGACCGTGCCTCGAGCGCGGCTCAAGAGTCCCTTGCTGCGCTCAAGCAGGTCGAGGTCGCCATCACGCGCCAGCTCCAGAACGCGGAGCTGAGCCAAACCAAGGGCGAGGCCACGCAAGGTCTGGTCGCGCGCACGAGGACTGACATCACGGCCCTTGTCGCGAACGTGTCCGTGGCTGCTCAGCGGCAGAACGCGTCGCTAAACGTGGTGGCCGAGCTCGATCGCCAAGCGGCGAACATCGGCGACATCGTGAAGGCCGTCGCGCGCATCGCCGACCAGACGAACCTCCTCGCGCTCAACGCCGCCATCGAGGCCGCCCGCGCAGGCAAGCACGGCAAGGGCTTTGCCGTCGTCGCCGACGAAGTGCGCACGCTCGCGGAGACCTCCGAGAAGAGCGCCAAGCAGATTCAGGAACTCGTTGGCCAGATCCAGAACGAAGTGAAGGTCATCGCCGAGGGCATCAACACCTCCGCGCGCACCATCGAAAGCGAAGTCGAGAACGGCAAGATCATCACGGCGCAGCTCGACCAAATCCGCACCGACGCGGGCGAGGTCGTGCGTGGCGTGCGTGAAATCGCCGTCGGCGCCGACCAGTCGAAGACCGCCGCCCAGCAGGCGCTCAAGGGTTCGCAGGACATCGCCGCCGCCGCCGAGGAGCAATCCGCCGCCGCCGCCGAGTCCGCCAAGACCATCGAAGAGCAGTCGCGCGCCCTCGGCGAGTGCGATCAGACCGCGCAGACGCTCTCGGAGCTCGCCGAAGACCTGAAGTCGTCGACGGACGTGGCCAAGAGCGCCGAAGACGTGGCGTCCGCCGCGGAGGAGCTCTCGTCGGCCGTTGCCGAAATCAACCGCTCAGCCACGCAGATCATGGCCGCCCTCGACCAAATCCGCAAGGGCGCGGAAGTCATGTCGTCGGCCACAGCCGAGTCTTCCGCAGCGCTCACGCAGATCGAAAAGGGCATCGACATCGCGCGCGACCGCGCCGAGGCGAGCTCCGCCAAGGTGGTCGCCATCAAGGGCCTGCTCGGGGTGAACAAGACCTCCGTCGACGGGCTCATCAAGGGCATCACGAGCTCCGCCGAAAGTTCGCGGGCCTCGATCAAGCAGATCAAGAGCCTCGAGCTCGTCTCGCGCCGCATCGACAAGATCGTCGACGCCATCACCACGGTCTCGATTCAGACCAACATGCTCGCGGTGAACGGCTCGATCGAAGCCGCGCGCGCCGGCGAGTTCGGCAAGGGCTTCGTCGTCGTCGCCACCGACATCCGTAACCTCGCCCACGACTCCGCCGAGAACGCCGAGCGCATCAAGGACCTCGTGAAGGGGGTCCAGGATCAGATCGGCCTCGTCGGTCGTGACCTCGAGGAAATCGTCTTCAGTGCGCTCGGCGAGGCCGAGAAGGCCAAGGCCTCCACCGCGAATCTCGTCACCATCGAGACGGACATCGCCGCCATCGAAAGCGGAGCCAACGAGATCCTCTCGGCGTCGGCCGAAATCGCCTCGGCCACGGCCCAGATCAAGCGCGGCGTCGAGGAAATCGCGGCAGCAGCTCAGCAGAGCGACCGCGCGTCCACCGAAGCTGCCTCCGCTGCCAAGCAGCAGTCCCAAGGTGCCGAGGAGCTCGCGTCCGCCATCGAGAGCATCGCGTCCCTCGCCGACGAACTCCAGAGCGCCTGATTCGGAGGCCCCCCATGACGACTACCCCTCACGAATCGCCTCCGCCCACGAACGTGGACGGGGCGGACAACGACAGCGGCGTCGAGTCCGGAGAAGTCTCGAACACGCACCAGTTCGTCACGTTCACCGCGGGCAACGAGGTCTTCGCGGTCGATATCGCTCCGGTCCAGGAAATCATCCGGGTTCCGGGCGTCGTTCGCGTCCCCCTCGCACCGCGAACGATCGACGGACTCGCGAACCTTCGCGGCAAGGTCCTGCCGATCATCAGCCTGCGTCGCATCTTCGGCTTCGACGAGCAGGAACACGACGACTCCACGCGCGCCCTCGTCATCGACTTCGGACAGCCCCTCGGCTTCGTCGTCGACAAGGTGGCGAGCGTGGTCGCCGTCGACAACGCCAAGATCGAGCCCGTGGACAGCATCCAGGGCACGGTCAACACCGAGTTCCTCTCGGGGATCATCAAGGACGTGGGCGGCCACGCGATGATCATGGTGCTCGATTTCGCCAAGCTGATTTCCCGCGAATTCGCGGAGATCACGGCCATGGCGAAGCGCGCCTCCCTCACGTCGTTCGCAGCGGGCGAGGCAGGCGCAACGGAGCTCGAGGAGGACCAGGTCACCGACGAGCTCCAGCTCGTGTGCTTCGAGGTCTTCGAGCAGGAATACGCCATCCCCATCGCCGACGTGCAGGAGATCGTCCAGGTTCCGGACGACATCATCCACGTCCCGCACTCGCAGTCCCACGTGCTCGGCATCATGACGCTTCGCAGCCGACTACTGCCGCTCGTGAGCCTGCGCCGCATGTTCGGGTTGCCCCCACAGAACGCCGACGAGCGTAGCCGCATCGTCGTGGTGGCGCTGGGCAACGCGTCCGTCGGCATCGTGATGGACAGCGTGAACGAAGTGCTCCACGTGCCGAAATCGGCCGTGGACTCGATGCCGAGCCTCCTCGCCCGCGACGGAGACCTCTCGGACATCTCGGACATCTGCCGCCTCGACAACGGCAAGCGTCTCATTTCGATCATCTCCGCACGAAACCTGTTCCGCCATTCCGCCGTGAAGGAGGCCCTGACCACCGTGGTCCATGACGACAACGCCAAGAATCTTGGCACGACCGAAGAGGCGGAGACCGACGACGACGAGCAAGTGGTCGTCTTCCGCCTCGACAAGGAAGAGTTCGGTGTCTCCATCGAGAGCGTGCAAGAAATCGTGCGCGTTCCCGACGAGATGACGCACGTCCCGAAGGCCCCGGCTTTCGTCGAAGGTGCGATCAACCTCCGCGGCGCGGTGCTCCCGGTCATCGACCTGCGTCGCCGCCTGGGCTTGCCCTCCGTGGCGCGCACCGACTCGCAGCGTGTCATGGTCTTCCTCATCGATGGTACGCGGACCGGCTTCATCGTCGACTCCGTGGCCGAAGTACTGAAGATCCCGCGCGCCGCCATCGAGCCGGCTCCGCGTTTCTCCGCGGACCAGGGACATCTCCTCACGCGCATGGCCAACCTCGACAAGCAGAAGCGCATGGTCCAGCTCATCGAGCCGGCCCATCTCATCGTCGCCTGACGCGCCATCCACGCACACGCCATCCGCCCGGAGTTGGTCTTCGATCGACTCCGGGCGGGTAGCCCTCCGAAGCCCTCGCCGCCGCACCGCTCCCCGACGTTTTCCTCGCCATGATCAAATTGCTCATCGTCGACGATTCAGCGCTCATGCGTCGCCAGCTCGCTACCGTCTTCGAAGCGGAGGGCGACTTCGCGATTCGCCAGGCGCGCAATGGGCGCGAGGCGGTCGAAGAAGCGCGCGGGTTTCAGCCCGACGTCGTCACCCTCGACATCAACATGCCCGAGATGGACGGCATCACGGCGCTGTCCCTGATCATGGTGGAGCACCCGGTGCCCATCGTCATGGTCTCGTCGCTCACGGAAAAGGGCGCACTCGCGACCTTCGAGGCGCTGAACCTCGGCGCCGTCGACTACGTGACCAAGCCCGGCGGCACCATCTCGCTCTCCATCGAGGCGGTGAAGAAGGAGCTCGTGTCGAAGGTTCGTGCCGCGGCCCGCGCGCGAATCAAGCCAAAATCCTCTGGCGTCCGCGGCCTCACGGCGCGCATCCGCGAGGAGCGAAGCCGCCCGAGCGCGAGCCCCCCGAAGGATCTCCCCATCCGCGACGGCGTCGTCGTCGTCGGCGTCTCCACCGGCGGGCCGCGCACGCTTGAAGACATTCTCCCGATCCTTCCGGCCGACTTTCCTTGGCCCATCCTCATCGCCCAGCACATGCCGGGCAGCTTTACGCGCGCCTTTGCCGAGCGCTTGAACAGCATCTCCGCCATGCGCGTGGTCGAGGCCTCGGGCCCCATGCCCATCGAGCCGGGTACGGCGTACGTCGCCAAGGGCGGCGCGGACATGGCGCTTGGCCTCCGCGCGGGCAAGCTCAACGTCATCGTGAAGCCCGAAAAGGCAGAGTTCCTCTGGCATCCGTCCGTGGAGCTCCTCGGGCGCTCCGTCCTCGAACACGTGGACCCCAAGAAGGTCGTCGGTGTCATGCTCACGGGCATGGGACACGACGGCGCAGACTCTTTCACGGAAATCAAGAAGCGTGGAGGCCGAACCATCGCCGAGTCGGAGGAGTCCTCCGTCGTCTTCGGTATGCCTTCGGAGTTGATCGATCGGGGCGGCGCCACGGTGGTGCTCCCTTCGGACCGCATTGCAGCGCAACTCTGCCACTGGGCAGGGCGATAGGACAGCATCGTGGGCTTCGTTAAACAGCATCGAGAGCCGGCTTCGGCCCTGGCAGAGGCCTCGACGGAACGCCGTTCTTTCGAGGTGCTCGCGGGTGAACTCCAGCACGCGGACCCGACGGTGCGCCGCTGGGCTGCGCGTGATTTGACCGACTGCCCCGAGGCGTCCAAGGCCCTCGTGGACCGCCTGCAGCGGGAGGAAGACAACTCGGTTCGCGAGGTGATCCTCAGCACGCTCACGACCCACGGCGACGACATCGCCGTGGGCGGCCTCGTCGAGTGCCTGCGCAGCGAAAACGTGTCCCTGCGCAACGAGGCCATCGAGGCCATGAAGCAGCTTCCGAAAGAGGTCGCCCCGATCATGCAAGGGCTCCTCGACGACGAAGACTCGGACGTGCGCATTTTCGCAGTGAACGTGCTCGAGTCGCTCCGACACCCGGAGGTCGAGTCCTGGCTCATCGCGGTCATCGAGAAGGACCCGGAGCTCAACGTCTGCGCCACCGCCGTGGACCTCCTTGGCGAGGTCGGAACCTCCGCGGCCCGCGGGCCGCTCGGCCGCCTGAAGGCCCGCTACAGCGGGGAGCCTTACATCCAGTTCGCCGCCGACGTGGCGCTCAAGCGACTCGGGGGGGATTAGGCGCGCCATGGACGACAGCCTCATCATCACCGATGCGGACTTCGAGAAATTCAGGGAATTCTTTTACCGAAAGACGGGCATCCAGTTCGAGACCACCAAGCGCTACTTCGTTGACAAGCGCCTGGCCGAGCGTATCGAGGCCACCAAGACGCGGTCCTTTCGCGCGTACTTCACGATGCTTCGCTTCGAGGCGTCGGGCGAAGAGCTCCAGCAGCTCACGAACCTCATGACGGTGAACGAAACGTACTTCTTTCGCGAGGAGTACCAGTTCGAGTGCTTGGTGAAATCGATGCTCCCGGACATCGTGCGCCGCAAGACCGACCGGAGCCCCATCCGCATCTGGGCGATTCCCTCGTCGTCGGGCGAGGAGCCCTACTCCATCGCGATCTACCTGCTCGAATACTGGGCCGGCCTCGCGCATTGGGACGTCGAGATCGTCTCGTCGGACATCGACACGCAGATCCTCAGCCAGGCCAAGCGCGGCTTCTATTCCGAGCGCTCCGTGAGCCATATGCCGCCGCACCTCGTGCGGAAGTACTTCACGCGCAAGGGCGACGGCTACCAGCTCTCCGACGACGTTCTCTCCGCCGTTGAGTTCACCCGCGTGAACCTGCACGACCGCGCCGACACGCGCAGCTACCGCGACTTCGACGTGGCTTTTTGCCGCAATCTCCTGATCTACTTCGACGATGTCTCGCGCAAAGCGGCGGCCGAGACCCTTTACGACGCCCTCAAGCCGGGCGGGTTCGTGTGCCTCGGGCACTCCGAGTCCATGAGCCGCTTTTCGTCCCTGTACAAGGTATGGAACTTCCCCGATGCCCGAGTTTACCAGAAGCCGAAGGACGTATGATGAAACGAATCCTCATCGTCGATGATGCGGCCACCGTCCGCATGTACCATCGCAATATCCTCGAAGCAGCGGGCTACACCGTCGAAGAGGCTGTGAACGGCATCGAAGCCATCGAGAAATCCCTGCACCAGCCCTTCGACCTGTACGTCGTCGACATCAACATGCCGAAGCTCGACGGCTACGGTTTTCTTCGTGAGCTCCGTGCGCTCGATATTCCGCAGGCACCGGCGATCATGGTCTCCACCGAGGCCGACTCGAGCGACCAGGTCCGCGCCTACGCGGCCGGGGCCAACGCGTACCACATCAAGCCCGTGAAGCCCGGACAGCTCCTGACGCAGGTGAAGCTCCTGGTCGGCGCCGCCAGATGAACCCGCTCCTCGAACAATTTCTCTCGGAGTCGAAGGACTTCCTCCAGGGCATCGGCGAAAAGCTCATGCAGCTCGAGGACGCGCCGAACGACTCGGAGCTCATGGACGCGCTCTTTCGCCTCGTCCACACGTTCAAAGGAAATTCCGGCCTCTTCGAGTTCCCGGAGCTCACGCGCGTGCTCCACGCCGCCGAGACGCTTATGGACGCCGTGAGAGAGCGAGAGGTCCACTACTCGCGCGACCTGGCCGATCGCCTCCTCGACGCCATGGACTTCGTGGGCATGCTTTGTGACAGCATCGCCGACACGGGCGCCATCGACCCGTCGGTGGCCTCGGACTCGGCACGCCTGTCCGAGTCGCTCATGGAGCTCGTGGGCGATCGCGGCGAAGCCGCAGGAGAAACGCCCTTCGCCGTGCGCGAGGAGGTCCTCACGGACGGCGCGCTCTTGCCGCTCTCGGAGGTGCCGGAGGCCGCGCGCATCGAGGCCTACCGCCTGTCCCGGGGCGAAAGCGCGGTGCATTGGGTCGAGTATGTGCCGGAGGCCGAGTGCTTCTTCCAAGGCGACGACCCGCTCTTCCAGAGCCGCAAGACGCCGAAGCTCGTCTGGTCGCGCATGGTCGCACGCGAGGCGTGGGCGCCCCTGGCGGAGCTCGATTGCTACCGCTGCAACCTGAACTTCCACATGCTCGCGGCAGCCGCGCGCGCCGAGCTCGTCGCGCACTTTCGCTTCGTCGCCGACCAGGTGCGCATCGTGGCGGTGCCCGGGTACTTCTTCGCGCTCCCCACGGGGTCGGCCAGCGAACACGCTGCGCTCGAGGCCGCGCTGCCGAGCCTCCGCGCGCTCTTCGACGACGGCGACGTCGCGGGGCTGCGTGCCAAAGCGAAGGCCACCCTCGAGGCCGTCGCGGCAAACTCCTGGGCCGCTTCGGCGCTGCGTTGGCTCGACGTGCTCGCGGAAGACACCGCGGAGCGCCCGAAAAGCCTGGGAATGCTGCTCATGGCGATGGCCGACGGGAAGGGCCCGGACTGGAGTACCCTCGCCGCGCCCCCTGACGACGCCGGCGTGACCGACAGCTCGAGCCCGCTCTCGCCGGAAGAGCTCGACGCCATGGTCGCGCTCGTGCGCGTGCAACGTGACATTTTGTCCCTTCCGCGCGAAGCGGGCTGGCAACCGGGTCGCATCAAGGCCGTCGCCGCAACGCTCGCCGGATGCCTCCGGGCCGCGGGGCGCACCGACGCCATGGCAAGCCTCGACGAAGCGACGGAGAAATCCCTCGCCGAGACCCAGAGCGGCGCCCTCGTCGCGTGGCTCGACGGCACGCTCCTCGAGCCGAAGCCCGCCCGGCGCCACTCTCTGCACCCGAGCTTTCCGTCTTCGGAAACCATCTCGTCGAGCCCTGCCGCACCCGCCACGGGCGCGAGCCCCGGCAGCGACGCCCCCATGGCCACCGAGGGCCGCACCGCCCGCCCCAGCGACGAGGGACAGGGCGGCCCCAAGAGCCTCAAGGTCGACCAGGCCAAGATCGATCGCCTGATGAACCTCATCGGCGAGATGGTCGTTTCGAAGAACGCCCTGCCCTACCTGGCCGCCCGCGCCGAGACCGTCTTCGGCTCCCGCGACCTCTCCAAGGAGATCAAGGCCCAGTACGCGGTCATCAACCGTATCGCGGAAGAAATGCAGGACGCCATCATGCAGGTGCGCATGATGCCCGTGTCCTTCGTCTTCCAGCGTTTTCCCCGCCTCGTGCGCGACACCTCGCGCAAGCTCGGCAAGGACGTGCAGCTCGTCCTCGAGGGCGAAGACACCGAAGCCGACAAGCTCATCATCGAGTCCCTCGGCGACCCGCTGGTGCACATCGTCCGAAACAGCCTCGACCACGGCTTCGAGCTGCCCGAGGTGCGCCAGGCCGCAGGTAAGCCGGCGACGGGAACGCTCCTCATTCGCGCGGCCCAAGAGGCCGACCGCGTCGTCATCGACATCCGCGACGACGGCCGCGGCATCGACCCCGAAATCGTGAAGCGAAAGGCCTACGAGAAGGGCCTCATCGAGGAAGACTCCGTCGATCGCCTGAGCGATCAAGAGGCGATTCAGCTCATCTTCGCGCCGGGGTTCTCCACGGCGGAGGTCGTGTCGGACCTCTCCGGCCGCGGCGTCGGCATGGATGCCGTGAAGACGGCCATCGAGCGCGTGAATGGCTCGGTCACCATCGAGAGCAAGAAGGGACACGGCACCAGCATTCGCCTGTCGCTGCCCCTCTCCATGGCCGTGACCAACGTGATGATCATCGAGTCCGCGGGCCAGCGCTTCGGCGTTCCCCTGGACTCCATCGTCGAGACCGTGCGCGTCCCCCGCACGTCCATCAAGGCCATCAAGCGCGAGCAGACCACGGTGCTTCGTGGCCGCATCGTGCCGCTCCGCCAGCTGAACACGCTCCTCGCCATTGCCGAGGACGCTCAAGTGAACGAACACGGAGAGCTCGCGGTGCTCGTCGTGCGCCTCGGCGACGAGCTCCTGGGCCTCTTGATCGACGATTTCCACGAGACCGTCGACATCATCCTCAAGCCCATGACCGGTGTCCTCGGGCACCTGGGTGCCTACGCCGGCTCGGCGCTCATGGGAGACGGCTCCATCCTCATGGTTCTCAACGTCAACGAGCTCATCCCATGACCATCGAATACGTGAAGAACCGCGCGCATTTTCGCGATGTCGTCAGCGTCGAAGACGCCGAGGCCCTCCTCGCCTGGATTCAGACGAAATCCAAACCGCGCATTGACTTGGCCGACTGCACCCACGCGCACCCGGCAAATATCCAAGTGCTCATGGCGACACGCCCCACCATCTCGGCATGGCCGCGCGACGAAGACCTCGCGCGCTGGATCCAGTCCGCCCTCGCTTCGAACCCGAATTCGTAAACAAGGCACATCACCCATGGGAAAACTGATTCTGATCGTCGACGACTCGCCCCTCTTGCAGTGGTCGGTCAAGTCCACCCTGCACGGCGCCGGATACTCCGTCGAGAAGGCCGACGACGGCGTGCAGGCGCTGAACAAGATCAAGGCGGGCCTCAAGCCCGACCTGATCATCACGGACATCAACATGCCGAACATGAGCGGCCTCGAGCTAATCAGGGAAGTGCGCACCCTCAATGGGTTTCGCTTCACGCCCATTCTCGCGATGACCACCGAGAGCCAGGCGTCCAAGCGCGCCGAAGGCAAGAAGCTCGGCGCCACCGGCTGGCTCGTGAAGCCCGTCGCGGTCCCGGAATTGCTCGCGGTCGTCAAGCAGGTCCTCCCAGGCGCCTGAGCCAAACGACATGCGAAACCGCGACAGCCTCATGACCCGCTCCTCGTCTCCTGCGAAGCACGTCGGCCTCGCAGCAGGGTCGATCGCCGTCTCGAGCGCCGTTGCGTGCGTCGTGTTCGCTCGCCTCGACGGCCTCTCGCCCCTCGTGCACGATTTCGGGATCGCGTTCGTGTCGGCGCTCGGAATCATTCCCGTGGCCCTCGCCAAGACCCAAACCGCCCCGGCTCCGGCAAGTGCGCCGCTCGCGCCCGAGTCCGTGCACAGCCGCGCCCAGGAATTCCTGGCACACGAGCGTCAGCTCCACGAAACGGTCGAGACCGCTCTCCGCGCCACGGTGCAAGCCACGGAAGACTGGGCCTTGTCCCTGGCCGAGCACGCGAAAGCCCTCCTCGAACTCGGGACCGCCGAGCTGCCCACGGAGGCAGAGCCCGTGTCCAATGGCATCGAGGCCGCACGTTTCGAGGCCGCGCTCCGCAGCCTGGAAAGGGACTGCGAAGCCGAGCGAGAAACCCTCGAAGCCGCACGCGCGGCGGCCCTCGAGCAGCGCGCCGCCATGGCCGCAAAGCTCTCGGCGATCAACGAGCGCCTGCAAATGCAGGACATCCTCCGCCAGCGCCTCGACCGCGCCCTCTCGGCGCTGGCCCAGCGCAACGCCGCCCTCGTCGAACTGCCACCCGCACTCACCGGCGGCCCGCGCGAGCTCGAAAGCGCGTGCCGTCGCCTCGACGCGATCCTCGACGAGTTCGTAGCGCTCGAGGAACGCCATGCCCCTTGTTCCCCGGAGAAACCGGAACTCTCGCGCATCGAACTCTTCTGACCCGAAATGACTTTCATTACGCCGCGACCCAGGTCCCATGATCGACCTTCAAGACGAATCTTTCCAGATGTTCCTCGAGGAAGCGAAGGAGCATCTCCAGACCACGGAGACCGAGCTCCTGAGCCTGGAAGGCCAGAGCAAAGCCCCGGACCCCGCGACGATCAACACGATCTTTCGCGCGGTTCACAGCATCAAGGGCACCGCGGGCTTCTTCGCGCTCGCGCCCATCACCGAGCTCTCGCACGCGCTCGAGAGCGTGCTCGGGCGCATTCGCTCCGGTGAGATTATCGGCGAGCGCGACGTCTTCACGCTGCTGCTCGAAGGGACTTCACGCCTCGCGCAGATGATCGCGTCCATCGAGAACGTGGACGCGATCCCCTACAAGGACTTGGTCGGGCGCCTCACGCCGCTCATCCAAGGCCCGGTCACGTCCACCTCGTCGTCGATTGCGACGCCTCCGGTGACGCCGATCCCGAGCCAGGGGACGGACGAGGTCGACGTGCTCTCCTTTGACGGATCGCTGGCATTCCGCGTGAGCAAGGGACGCCTCGAAGACAGCCAGCGCGGATTCACGGGCGGGCGCTACGTGCACTACGTCGAGGTGCCGGCCGATCGCGTGGTGGCCCTGGACAGGCGCGCCGAGGTGGTGGCCATTGCCCCGATGACGTCGGCCGCGGGGGCTCCGCTCGTGCAGCTCCTGTGCGCCACGCAGCTCTCGCCCTCGGAGTTTGCGGGCGCACTGCGCGTGGGCGCCGACGAGGTGCGCACGGTCCTCGACACGCCCTCGTTGACCGAAGAGAGGGCGATTTCCGTGCATCCGACGCCGGCGCCGCCGCCTTCGGTCATGGCACCATCCGTGGCTGCGCTGTCGATGATGGCACCCTCGACCATGGCGCCGTCGATGGTCGCTCCATCGGTCGTCGCGGCTGGCAAAGGTGGAGCGCATGCGCCTCACCGCGCCGAGGGTGCGGGCACGATTCGCGTGAACGTGCTCCAGCTCGATCGGCTCATGTCTCTGGCCGGTGAGCTCGTGCTCACGCGCAACGCTCTCCTGAAAAAGGCGACCGAGCGCAACCTCGACGACATGATCGAGCTCTCGCAGCGCGTGGACACCATCACGTCGGATTTGCAAGACGGCATCATGGCGACCCGCATGCAGCAGGTCGGCGGCGTGTTCACCAAATTCAAGCGCGTGGTGCGCGATCTGTCGGTGTCCCTGCGCAAGAACATCGAGCTCGAAATCGAAGGCGAAGAGGTCGAGCTCGACAAGACCATCATCGAGGCCATCGGCGACCCGCTCACTCATCTCGTGCGAAACGCCTGCGATCACGGCGTCGAAGGCCCCGCCGAGCGCCTCGCCTCGGGCAAAGGGGACTCGGGAAAGCTCTCGATTCGCGCGCGCCATGAAGCGGGCCAGGTGGTCATCGAGGTCGCGGACAACGGCCGCGGCATCGACGCCAAACGCATCGGCGCGAAGGCCATCGAGAAGGGCCTGCGCACGCGCGAGCAAATCGCGCACATGGGCGACAACGACATCGTGCGGCTCATCTTCGAGGCAGGCTTTTCCACCGCGGAGCAGGTGTCCGACATCTCCGGGCGCGGCGTCGGCATGGACGTCGTCGTCTCGAGCCTCGGGCGCGTGGGCGGCACCGTCGACATCCGCACCGAGGTCGGGCACGGCAGCACGATGGTGGTTCGCCTGCCCCTCACCCTCGCGATCATCGCGAGCATCCTCGTGGAGTCCGCCGGCGACACCTTCGCGATTCCCCAGGTCAACCTCGTGGAACTCGCGCGCATCCCCAAGGGCGAAGTCGCCCACCGCGTCGAGCGCGTGGGCTCGGCCGCCGTGATGCGCCTGCGAGGCGAGCTCCTGCCTCTCCTGCGCCTGTCCGATACGCTGGGTGTCCCTTCCCTTCGCGTGGACGACGCCACGCGCGAGACCGTCCTCGATCGCCGCCGCTTCATGCCGCCAGACCGCCGCGCGCTGGCAGAAGGCGTCGCGGGAGACGAGCGCCGCAGCGGCCTCGATCGCCGCGTTACGCCCACGGCACCGGTAAACATAGCTGTCGTTTCGTCAGGCAATTTCCGCTACGGCATCATCGTCGACCAGCTCCTCGACTCGGAGGAAATCGTCGTCAAGCCCCTCGGTCCGCACCTGAGCGGGTGCCGCGAGTACGCCGGCGCCACGATCCTCGGCGACGGCCGCGTGGCCCTGATCTTGGACATCGGCGGCCTTGGCTTCGTCGCCAACATGTCGGTGACCCAGTCGCTCATCCGCGAAGACGCCAACGCGAAGAAGAGCAACGCGAACGGCCACACGTACTTTGTCTTCGAGAACGCACCCGGCGAGCGCTTCGCGGTACCCCTCGGCATCGTGTCGCGCGTGGAGCGCATCGCGGAGTCGTCGGTCGTGCGCATGGGAGGCCGGAGCACGGTCACGTTCGGCACCTCGATGCTCGCGCTCGTGGGCATCGAAGAGGTCGCCAAGGTGACGCCGCGCCCGATTGGGCGCCACTTCTACGCGGTGATTTGCAGGGCGTGGGGCCGCGAAGTTGGCATCATGGCCTCGCACATCGTCGACGTGGTCGATGCGGCGTCCGAGGTCGATACCTCCACGCACGTGCAGCCGGCCATCCTCGGATCCACCGTCGTCGACGGAAACGTGCTCCTGCTCCTCGACGCGCACGGTCTCGTGGAGCTCGCGCTCCCCGAGTACAAGAAGTCCACGCAGGTCCCGCGCGACGACTCGTCCGTCGTGCTCGTGGTCGAGGACTCGCCGTTTTTCCGCAAGCAAATCGTCGCTTGTCTCCACGACGCGGGCTACGCGACCCTCGCGGCGGAAGACGGCGTCCAGGGACTCGCGGTGCTCAACCAGCACGCGGGGCGCGTGTCCCTCGTGGTCACGGACCTCGAGATGCCCAACATGGATGGCCTGGAAATGACTAGGCGAATCCGCGCAGACGGCCGCTTCGCCTCGCTGCCCGTCGTCGCCATGACTTCCATTTCCGGAGAGATCGCCGAGCGCCGCGGGCGCGAAGCCGGCCTCACCGAATACTTGATCAAAATGGACCGAGAGCAGCTCGTGGAACGAGCGAACGAATTCTTGAGAAAATGTGCCCAAGCCATCTCCATCGAGCTTCCGGTGCACGCCCCCAAAGGAGCCCAGCGATGAACGCCACGCCAAAGAAGACTGCACGCAAGAAGACCGCCACGCCTCCCGCCCCTGCTCGCCGTGCCTCGGCCGCAGCGGCACCGAAGGGCGCGGACGTGCGCGACCTGTGCGTCGCGGCGCTCGACGCGATCGCGGCCGGAAACCTGAATGTCGCGTTCGACTTCAGCCGCTCCGGTGACGACCCGATTTACCCCGCTATCGCGCG
>CAIQDA010000223.1 GCA_903870415.1 uncultured delta proteobacterium | reverse complement strand
GCTCGTGGTCGACGACGATCAGGGGCTCATCTTCGTCGACGGAAACAACAAGCGCATCCGCCGCGTGAGCCCGATCGGCATGCTCACCACCATCGTCGGCAACGGCCAAAACATTGCGGCAACGCTCTCCGGCCGTTCCGCGGCCACGGCGCCCATTGGCGTTCCTGGCGCGATCGCGAAGTCCCCGGACGGTCGACTTCTCTTTGTATCGTCGACGACCCGCAGTTCGACGGGGTACTTCCGTGTCGAACTTGCCCCGCTCGTTCCGTCGACGCTCGCGAACGTCGCCTACACGTTCCTCTCGCCGAACGGCGCCGAGCTCTATGACTTCGACGACCACGGTCGTCACCTGACTACGCGCCACGCGGCGTCGTTTCAAACGAAAGCCACCTTCGCCTACGACAGCAGCGACAGGCTCACTCTCGTCACCTCCGGAGCTGGCGCGACGCTGCGAATCACCCGCGATTCTTCTGGGAATCCGACGTCCATCGTTGGCCCCGGCGGACAAAGCACCGCACTCGCCCTCGACGCGAACGGATGGCTCTCGAGCATCGTTGCCCCGAGCGGTGCACGCACGACCCTCGTCACGAACGCGAGCGGCCTTCTCACGGCGTTCACCTCGCCCAAGGGCCTCGCGAAGTCTTACGGCTATGAAGCGGACGGACGCCTCGCAAGCGCCGCGGGGGCCGCCACAGGCAACGCGTCGTTCACACGGGTGAACACCTCGACAGGCCACGTGGTCACCGAAACGCGCGGCTCGCTTGCGTCAACAACCGAGGTCGGCGTGCTCACGGACGGCTCGCGCGTCGTGAGGAAGTCGTCGCCGAGCGGTGCCATCGACACCATGACCGTGAGCGCCGACGGTCTGACCACGACCACAAATCGCAGCGACGGCGCGACGATCACGAACACGCGCCAAGACGATCCGGTCCTCGGTGCAGGCCACCTCATCAACGCAACCTTCACCGTCCGCACGCCCGCCGGCCTCACGCGCACGGTGACCACCGGCCGCACCGCAGTCTTCTCCGAGCCCGGGGATCCCGCCTCGCTGACCTCGCGCGTCGACACAACGCAAGTCGGCTCCTCCACGTTCACGCGCACCTACGAGGCCTCCACGCGCACCCTCACGACGCGCTCGGCCGCCGGCGTCACCTCGACCACGACCTTCGACACGCAGGGACGCGCCGTGAGCTTCGCGCCCGACACGTCGTCGTCGCTCACGCCGGTGACCATCGCCTACGGAGCAAATGGGCGCACGTCCGAGATGTCTCAGGGTTCGCGCAAGTGGAAGCTTAGCTACGGCGCGGCGGGCGAACTCACAGCCATTGAAGACGGACTCGGTCGTTCCGTGCAGATTGCACGTGATTCCGCCGGGCGCTTGCGGCGCAGCACCTCGCCGCTCGGGCGCGTGGTCGAACGCGCCTACGACGCCGATGGGAACCTGGCTCAAATCGCACTGCCGTCCACGACGGTCCACACGCTCGCGCGCGACACGCACGGTCGCCTGACGGGGTGGACGCCTCCCGTTGGAACCGGCCTCACGCGCACCTTCGACGCGGCGGGTCGCCTCACGCAAACGGCACTCGCGGGCGGGCGCACCCAGAGCTGGACCTACGACGCATCGGGCCGAAGCACGGGCCTTCAAACGCCCGAAGGCACCACGAGCTTTGCGTTCAACGACGCGACAAATCGCATGAGTTCGTCCATGTGGTCGCCAACCGTTGGCGCCGCGATCACCGAAGCGTTCGGCTGGGACGGGCCGCTTGCGACAGGCATTGTTTACGGCGGAGGGGTCACCACACGCTTCGGCTTCGCGTACGACGCCGCGTTCAACGTCGCCGCGGTGACACGCAACGGCTCGCCTCTGTTCACGTTCACGCGAAACGCCGACGGCGCCGTCACCGCCGACGGACTCGTGGCGTTCACGCGAACCGGGCCACGTGGAACCGTGTCCAAGGCCACGGTCGGAACGAGCGAACTCGCAACGACTTACGACGCGTATGGCGCCGTCGCGGGGCGAACGCTTTCCCAGGGCGGGCGCAGTGTTTTCGAACTCGCGCTCACGCACGATGCCGCAGGGCGCGTCACCGGACGCCGCGTGACGATCGACGGCAGCACCGACGACGACACGCTCGCCTACGACCTCGACAACGAACTCACGTCGGTGACGCGCGCCTCGACCGCAATCGAATCCTTTGCATACGACGTCGATGGCAATCGCACGTCGGCAACGCGGAATGCAACGCCGCGGGCCTCGACCTTCGACGGAAACGGCCGACTCACCGCCCTCAATGGAACCGCTTACGCGTTCACGAACGATGGGTTTCTCAGCGAACGCGGAACCGAGCGTTTTTCCTACGGAAGTCGCGGCGAGCTTCTAAGCTTCACGGGCGCTGCGGGCCCGGTCTCCTACGGCTACGACGCACGCGGGCGGCGCATCTCACGCACCGATGCCGCGGGCACAACGGTGGTCGAGTACGCGCGCCCCGATGCGTTTCACCTGATCACCGGAATCGCCGACAACGCGGGCACGTGGGTCTTTCACCATGACGACGGCGGATGGCTCATCGCGGCGGAGCGTGGGGCCGACCGTTACCTCCTTGGTACCGATCAAGTCGGCTCCGTTCGTGCGGTTTTTTCCAGCACGGGCGTGCTTCTGAAGCGCATCGACTACGACGCTTTTGGCGCTGTCGTTGCCGACTCGGCACCAGCGTTCGCGTTCCCTCTCGGCTTCGCCGGCGGCCTGACGGATGCGGCAACAGGTCTCGTGCACTTCGGAGCGCGCGACTACGAACCCGCAAGCGGCCGTTGGACGACCCCCGATCCGTTTCTCTTCGACGGACGCCAGTCCAACCTTTACGCCTACGTGAACAACAGCCCGACGCTGCGCCGTGATCCATCTGGGCTGCTTTCCATCAGCATTTCAGGCTACGCGGGCATCGGCTTGAGCATCGACCTTGCGGTGACCTCCGAAGGATTCAGCTCGTGCATCGGAGCCGGCGTGGGCCTCGGTGTGGTCGCCGACCTCGACGTGCTCGGTGACCTCGCGAGTGACAGCTCGGGCACCGATCTGTTTTCCAAGGTCGGAGCCGAAGCTGGAATCGAAGGACTCATCTCGGGCGAGTTCGAGCTGAAGGCGACGCGATCATTCACGAGCCCGTGCTCGAAGGTCTCGGCTGAATTCGGCGTCAACGGCCCGGTCGGCATTCCGCTCTACAGCAACGAATCAGGCATTGATCAGGCCGGAAACTGGGAAAATGAGTCGACGAGCGTCCTCGACCATCACTCGTTCAACGACGTCGACCCGTCCGACTATTCGACCATCGAGGGCGTCGGCGAGGGCGAAGCGGAAGGCTCCGAGATCAAGACTCAGTCGAAAGAAGGCTCCGCGGTCGGCGCATCGGCTTCGGTCTCGGCATCAACGGGAATCTGCTCCACATACAAGTGGTAGCGCCACGTGCATGCATTCTGCACCCACGTGCGTTCGCACGGTAGGGGCGCTTACGGGTCACCAGCCGGGCAGAAACGCCAGGGCCAAGCAAAGAAGCGCGGCCACGGGAATCATGACGAAACCCCAGAGCAATAGCGCGCGAAAGAGCTTGGTTTGCTCGTCGGAACTGCCCGCGCTCGCAACAAAGAGTGCGCCCAGGGTCGAGAGCGGACTTGCGTCGACGAGATGCGCGCCGATGCCGATTGACGTGAGCGACGTGAGCACCGGGAGCGTCGGCATGTGCGCGTGAAACTCCGGCAACATCGGCAAGAAGAGGGGCAACACGACGCCCGTCGAACTCGACACCGACGAGAGCGCACCGGCAGCGAGCGCGAGCCATAGCGGCATCGAGGCCGGCGACGCGAAGGCGATAAGGCGATCGGTGAGCAGTTCGAGGACACCGAGCGACTCGCCCAACCCGATCAAGCTTGTCATGCCTGCGACGAGGAAAATCGCAGACCACGGCAAGTGCGCCACCACCTCGTCGAGGGCCACATCACCTCGCATCATAAACGCCACCGCCCCGATGAATCCGAGATTGCCCGGGTCGCCCAGCACCGCGCACACACCGGCGGGGAGAATCGCCTGAGCGGCGCTCGACCCAAAGCCGAGCACGCCCACGATGAAG
>CAIQDA010000222.1 GCA_903870415.1 uncultured delta proteobacterium | reverse complement strand
GGCCTTCTTTCTCCGCGCATCATGCCGCACTACGACCGCGTGGGTCTCTCGCGCTACTTCGACGGGCCGTCGGCCGACAAGCTCACCGCTGAGCAGCTTCTCCACGGTCTCGACTTCGCCGCCTAGGGCGTGCGGCGCTGCGGCGCTTAGGTGGGGTCGTGCCGAATCGCGTAGCCGACGTGCGCGATGGCCACGACGTTTCCGCTCGCATGAACGTGAACCGTAAAACGATCGCGTCCCTTCGACCCGGCCTCATACGTGCAGACTGCAACGAGGTTGCCAACGGCGGGCGCGAGAAAATGCATTGTCAGATCGGACGTCACCGACGCTCGCGCCGACTCGCCGTGGCGCGCGATGGCGTTCAACCACGTCGCGGTATCCACGAGGTCCATGAGCACAGGGCCCGACACGATGCCGCCGGGGCGCAGGTCCACCGCTGCGGTGGTACGAGCCACGGTCACGGACGCGGTTGACGCCTCAACGACGCGATAAACCGAGCAATCGATCAGCGGAAACCCCTCAGCCAGAAGGCGCGAAAGGGTCTCCGCCGTGGGCATCACGACGACGCGAGCGGGCGGGCGAAAGCCTCGACCAAACGAGGAATGTCGCCTTCGCGGACGGCGCACAACGCGATGCGAAGCGAGGTGGCCTGCGGCACGACGAACACGCCTGTGGCGCGCATCTGAGCGCCACGTGCCTTGGGGTTGTCGTCGAACACGCTGACGAAGAATCCGCCGTCGTAGCGTGGGTAGCGAAGCCCGGCCTTTTTGGCGTGCTCGTTGAAGATGGCGACGCGGCGATCGAGACCGGCCACGAGTTCGCTGCGTTCACGCTTCACGTCGGCGTGAAGGGCTGCGTCGCCGAGGATGCGCGCCACGAGTGCCTGCCCGCCGCGGTTGCAGTTCGACCAGGTGCCGCGGCACGAATAGCTGAAGGCCGCCTGCGTTGCGATGCGCTTGGCTTCGTCGGGAACGAGAGCGACGATGGCGCCGACGCGCATGCCGTAGAGCGCGAACGTCTTTGACGCGGACCACGCGAGGAGCACCTGAATGGTGTCGGCGATGGCGCCGAGGTGGCGGAGCGGACGTGCACCGTCGGGCGCGTAGACGGCATACGCCGAGTCGATGAGGACCGTGACGGGGGCGCTCTTTCCATGACGCGCAAGAATCGCCGTCAGCTCCGTGTACTCTGCATCCGAGAGGCTGTAGCCCGATGGATTGTGGCACGGGTCGTTGAGGAACAGCAGCACGCGCCCCTGCGAGGCGATCTGCTTCGCCATTGCGGCATCGAGGGCGGCGAGGTCAAAGGCTCCGCCTTCCGCGAAGGTATTGAACGTCTCGACGCGGCGATCGCTCTCGTCGGCGAGCGTGCCGTAGGGAGACCAATACGATGACGTCGTGAGCAGGGCGTTGCCCGGTTCCAGGTAGTTCGCAATGGCGTGGCGAAGGGCTCCGGAGCCGCCCGGAGTTGCCGCGGCCACCGCCCATGGGCGCATCGCTGGAAGCTCCGCGAAAAGGTCATCAAGGACCGATTGCGTGTAGGATGCAAGCCCCGCGATAGGCGCGTAGGCCGACCATTCGGTCTCAGGAATCTCCTTCAAAAGCCGATTCACCGTCGGCATCAGCGACAGCTTGCCGGCGTCATCGAGAAGCACGCCGATGGTTCCGTTGATGATCGGCTCGCCCTTCTTCGCGCGCTCTTGCGCTTCGCGGTCGAGGGAGAAGATGGGGTCGTCCGTCGGGCGTGTCCGATGCGAGGCGATGAGGTGATCCATGAGGGAACCACCTAGCAGAACTGCCT
>CAIQDA010000221.1 GCA_903870415.1 uncultured delta proteobacterium | reverse complement strand
TCTTCATGCTCCAGTGCCGCTCGGGAAAGCGAACCGCGAAGGCCGCCGTGCGCATCGCCGTCGAGCTCGTCCGCGAAGGCATTCTCACGAAGCACGAAGCGCTTCAGCGTGTCGAAGCGAAGAGCCTCGACCAATTGTTGCATCCTACACTCGATCCTGACGCGCCAAAAAACCTCGTCGCGCGGGGTCTTCCCGCAAGCCCTGGAGCTGCGAGCGGCCAGGTCGTGTTCGACGCGGACGAAGCCGAACGCAAGGCAATGGCCGGACTTCCAGTGCTTCTCGTGCGCACCGAAACGTCGCCCGAAGACATTCACGGCATGAAGGCGGCTCGCGGCATCCTCACCGCACGCGGCGGAATGACGAGTCATGCGGCCGTGGTCGCGCGCGGCATGGGCAAGCCTTGCGTCGCGGGCACGTCATCGATTCACGTGGACGAGCGTGCCGGACAACTCACCATCTCGGTGGCCGGCGAGGGCGGGCAAAACAAACTCATCACCGTGAAGCGCGGCGACGTCCTCACCATCGATGGCGGAGCCGGTGCTGTTTACTTGGGCGGCGTGCCCACGGTGCCCGCGGTCGCGAGCGAAGAGTTCCACGAGCTCATGACCTGGGCCGACGAAGTGCGGCGATTGCGGGTGCGCGCGAACGCCGACACGCCTGTCGATGCGCGCGTGGCCCGGTCGTTTGGCGCCGAGGGCATTGGCCTCTGCCGCACCGAACACATGTTCTTCGACGACGAACGCATCGCCGCCGTTCGCGAGATGATTCTCGCCGACGAGAAGCCCGCCCGCGAGCGAGCCCTCGGCAAGCTGCTTCCGCATCAGCGCGGAGACTTCATCGGCATCTTCCGCGAGATGAACGGCCTGCCGGTGACCATTCGCCTCCTCGACCCGCCCCTTCACGAGTTCCTCCCCGACAAGGAGTCCCAGCTCGAAGGCCTCGCCGCTTCGATGCAAGTGCCGCTCGCGCGTTTGCGATCACGCGTCCGCGAACTTCACGAATTCAACCCGATGCTCGGACACCGTGGCTGCCGCCTGGCGATCACCTACCCGGAGATCTACGCGATGCAGGTGCGGGCCATCCTCGAAGCCGCCGTTCACGTGCAGCGCGAAGGTGTCGACGTGCAACCGGAGATCATGATCCCGCTCGTCATCTCGAAGACCGAGCTCGATCGCATGAAGGTCATCGTCGACGACGTCGCCAAGAGCGTTTTCGACACGGAGAACGTCATCGTCCCGTTCCTCTTTGGCACGATGATCGAACTGCCCCGCGCGGCGCTTCGTGCGCACGAACTCGCGACGACTGCGGAGTTCTTTTCCTTCGGCACGAACGACCTCACGCAGGCCACCATGGGACTGTCGCGCGACGATGCAGGGCGCTTTCTGCCTGCGTACGTCGAGCAGGGAATTCTCGAGAAAGACCCCTTCGTATCGATCGATGTCGACGGCGTCGGCGAGCTCGTGCGCGAGGGCCTCAAGCGCGGCCGCTCGACCCGTTCTCTCCTCAAGGTGGGCGTGTGCGGCGAACACGGCGGCGACCCGAGCTCGGTGCGATTCTTCCACCAAGCGGGCCTCGACTACGTGAGCTGCAGCCCCTTCCGCGTGGCCATCGCCCGCCTCGCAGCCGCACAAGCTGCCCTCGAGGGCCCGGTCACGTCGACGGCGTAACGCCAAGCTCGCAGGTCATCTCGACCATCGTGCGGCGAAAGCCCAAGCGTTCAAACAGCGCTTGGGCTTCGCCGTTTGCAGCCGCGGCATGAAGCACGACCCGCGGAGCGCCTTTCTCGCGCAGTCGATCGATGCAGCTTGCAACCAATTTTCGTGCGACGCCGCCGCCCCGCTCTTCGGGTTCGACCCAGAGATCGTGAAGCGCACCGCACGCGTCGAGGAGCTGGTTCCAGTCACGCTCTTCGAGGCGCGCATACGCGTAGCCAACGAGGCGACCTTCGCGGACGGCGACGATGACCACCACCTCGGGCCGATCGATCTCCTGCTCGAACCACCACGCGTAACCCTTCGCCACATTCTCGGGCACGAAGAATCTCTGCGCGTCGAAGGCGTGGTGCAGATGCACGAGCTTGGCTGCGAGCTCGGCCACGCGGGGCAGCTCCTCACGAAGCGCGGGACGTATCTCGAGAGAAGCGTTCATGCGACGAGGCTACCTTCCAAGGTGCTCGAAGTACCAAACGCCTTTCCAATTCACCATGTCGCCCACGGGGATCTTCATGGTGCGAGAGCCCTTCATCACGACGAGCGTGCAGTTGCGGGACTTCCACACCGGGCGTTTCCAACCCTTGTGCTTTGCAGGTACTTGCGTGATGGACTTGCCCGGCTCAAGCGCGACGAATTTCGCTTCGCCGACCTCCGGGTGACGCTTGGCGAGTCGCTCGATCGATCGAAGGTACGGCTCGTGCACCTGCTTTTCCCACTGGCGCAGCGGGTCGGGAACGTCGCGCCCGAGAAGAAATGCCTCCTTAGGAAGCGCAAGGTCGAGGGCCATATCGCCGTTGCCCGTGCGCACCGCCTCAAGCAGGTTCATGCCGCGTTTTCCGAGACTGTCGGCAGGCTCCGAAGGGAGCGAGAGTCCAGCCGGTGCCGCGCCTGCGTCGAGGACGATGATGACCGACGAGCCCGCGTCGAGCGGACCTTTGCCCGCGTCGGTTCCCGCATCGCTCGTGGGCGGACGCACCTTCGGACCACAGGCGACAAGCGACGCGAGCGAAAGGCACGCAAGCGCAGGGCGCACGCACGACAGCAGTCGCGTTCGCAGCAGCAACGGTGAATCCATCAGGCAAAATTCGGGAGCGGAACCGCGTCGACTTGGAGCACTTCGTCGAACATTCGAATCTCCGAGAGGCACGCTTCGGTCGGGCGCGAGGCGAGCTTGAACTTCGCGCACGAGGCCGCTCCGCCCTCGAAGAGCTCGTTCGTGATGTGAAGCACGTTGAGCCCGTGGCGTTTGAGCACGCCGAGTACGTTGGCGAGCGTGCCGACCCGGTCCACCATGCGAAGCACGAGCTGAAACTGCGCGGGCGTTCCCGTGGCGACATTCACCGCGTGCGGCACTTCGCCTTGAAGCAAGAACGCTCGAATGATGCGCACGGTCTCGCCGGCAATCGCGAGCTGCGCCTGGTCCGTCGAGGCAGCAATATGCGGTGTTCCGTAAATAATACCTCGGCCCGTTGACGGAATACGAAGGGGCGTACACGTGGCCGTTTTTGCCCGAGGCTCGTCGGGCCGCACGTCGAGCGCCACACGGAGGCCTCGCGCGTCGATGGCTTCGTCGAGAGCCGCATGATCGATGAGGCCCGCGCGCGCGGTGTTGATGAGCATCGCTCGCTCCGGCAGCGCCTTGAGGACGTCTCGATTCACGATGCCTCGGGTGCGGTCGGTCAGCGGCAAATGCAGCGAAAGCGCGTGGCACCTTGACGCAAGCTCTTCGAGACTCTTGGCGTGCTCCACGCCGGCCTCGCGCGCCTTCGCCGGACTCAGGGCACGGCTCCACGCAACGACGTCCATTCCGAACGCCTTCGCGCGCGTCGCCACCTCGTGACCCACGCTGCCGAAGCCTGCGATGCCGAGTGTCTTTCCGAAGAGCCCCTCGGCGGCTGAGAACTCTTGGCGCTCCCACTTGCCTGCACGAAGGCTCGCCACCGCGTCGGGAATGCGGCGGTCGAGGCAAACGAGGTGCCCGATGACGAGCTCCGCGACGGCCGAGGCGTTCTTGCCCGGCGTGTACGCCACGTAGATGCCGCGCGCGCTGGCCGTCTTCACGTCCACGTTGTCGTATGCCGCCCCGGCGCGGACGATGAGGTGCAACTGCTTCGCACGCGCGAGGGCGTCGGCGGTCACCTCGGTCGAACGCACCACGAGAATGCCCACATGCTCAATGCGCTCGACCAGCGCGTCGCGCGTGAGATCCGGCGCGTACTCGACCTCCACAGGCAGTGAGGCGAGCTCGTCGAGGGCAGAAGCGTGGAGCCGGTCGGCGATGAGAACGCGCATGGGTCGCCCAGTCTAGCGAAGGAATGGTCCCGGGGGGAGCGCTCCACGACGAGGGTGCGCCGCAAGAAGCGCGCGAGAGGCTCGCTCACGCCTGCGCGAGGGGTCGAACGGGCTCGACCTCGGCCCGAGCCCCGATGGCGACCTCTTTTCCCCTGAGAATCACCGCAGGAACGCCGCTCACCTCATCAAGCCACGGCTCGAGGGCGAGCTGAGCTCCGGGGGTGAACATTGCGAGGAACGGTCCGCCAGCCGCACGATGCTTGACCCACGTGTAGAGTGCATCATTCACGCCCACGTAAAGGCCGTCGGCGACCCATCGCTCGCGGCTTCCGTCCCGAAGTTCAAGTTCGGGCTCGTCGATGGAGCCGAAGATTCCCTCGATGAAACACGGAACATCGTCGACGACGAAGTAGGTCCAGTCGTAACCGTTCACGAGGACGAAGCGCCCGTCGAAGGGATGCCGGCCAACCCACGTGTGCATCGCGTGCGCGAGCCCCGCATGTTCGACAGGTTCGCCGCTGTGAAGAAAGCGCCCAGCCGCATCGAGTCGAATGGTGCTCTCACGCGACCGACCAGGGGGCGGAGGCAGAAGAAAGAAGCGGGGATCGTCGCTTGGCTTCGCCACGGTTTGACAACTCTGCTCATCGAAGAGGGCGGGATGCAAGCGTGTGGACCTCACGCCTTGACGACTGCGGACCTGGAGCCTACGTCCCCGCGGGTTCGTTCTGCGAAACCCTGCATTCCAGGCCTTTACCCACGCTTCACGCTGCGACACCGATGAACCTCGACTCCCTCCAATCGTTCGTCGATCTTCTTGAATCGCGCGGCGAGCTCGTGCGCATCACCGAGCGCCTCAGCGCGCATCTCGACGTGTCGGAAATCGCCAACCGCGTCATGAAAGCGGGCGGTCCGGCGCTGCTCTTCGAGAACATCGAGGGCTCGAAGTTCCCGCTGCTCGTGAACCACTACGGGTCGCGCAAACGCATGTCGCTCGCGCTCTCGTGCGAAGACCTCGAGGAGCAAGCGCGCGCCATCGAATCGCTCGTGCACATGCGGCCCGGCAGCGCCAAAGACCTCGCCTCACTCGCAGGAAAAGTCCCCGAACTCGCAAGTGCGCTCCCTCGCCCAGTGAAGAAGGCGCGTTGCCACGACGTCGTGCTCACGGGCGACGACATCGACCTCGAAGCGTTGCCCGTGCTCACCACGTGGCCGAACGACGGCGGGCCATTTTTCACGCTTCCGAACGTCATCACGAAGGACCCGGACACAGGCGTTCGCAACATCGGCATGTACCGTATGCAGCGCATCGACAAGCGCACGACGGCGATGCATTGGCAGATCCACAAGACCGGGGCGCGCCACTTTCGCCGCGCGAAAGAGCTGGGCCAACGCCTCGAAGTCGCCGTTGCGTTTGGGGGCCACCCGGCGCTCACGTATGCGGCCACAGCTCCGTTGCCCGACGGCATCGACGAGTGGATGTTCGCGGGGTTTCTCGCGAAAAATTCCGTGCGGACCGTCAAGGGAAAGACCGTCAGCCTCGAGGTGCCGGCCGATGCGGACTTCGTCCTCGAGGGCTACGTGGACCCGGCCGAAGAGTTCTTCGACGAAGGTCCATTTGGCGACCATACGGGGTATTACACCCCCGTCGACAAGTTCCCGCGCTTTCACGTCACCGCGATCACGCATCGATCGGACGCCATCTTTCCCGCAACGGTTGTGGGCCCGCCCCCGATGGAAGACGCGTGGATTGGCAAGGCGACCGAGCGCCTCTTTTTGCCTCTGCTTCGCACGCTTTTCCCCGAGGTTCTCGACATGAACCTTCCGGTCGAGGGTGCGTTTCACAACCTCGTCCTCGTCAAGATCAAGAAGCAGTACCCGTTTCACGCGCAGCGTCTCGCGCACGGACTTTGGGGTGCCGGACAGATGATGTTCTCGAAGGTCATCTGCGTATTCGACGACGACGTCGACGTGCAGAACCCGGGCGAGGTCGTGTGGCGCATGCTCGCGAATCTCGATCCGAAACGTGACTTGAGTTTCGTGGACGGGCCCATCGATCAGCTCGATCACGGCGCGAACCAGGCTCTTTACGGGTCGAAGGTGTGCATCGATGCCACGCGCAAGTGGCACGAGGAGGGCTACACGCGCGAATGGCCCGAAATTTGCTCGATGCCAAGCGAGGTAAAGACCCGCATCGACCGCCTTTGGCCATCGCTCGGTCTCGGTGAAGGCACGCCGAAGGCTCAAGAACTGCCGCCGCTACCTAGCTGGAAACTGCAAGTATTCGATGGCCTGACCTCGAAGGCTCGAGCGCTGCTTGAAACGAAGGGTTCACGATGATGGCGACGGCGAAAGACACCCCGCAACCCGATCTCGAACGTCGTCTCGCGTGCAGCGACAGCCATGCGGCGGGCGTTCGCGACATGTTCGATCGCATCGCGCCGACGTACGACACGCTGAATCACTTGCTGTCTGCAGGCATCGACGTGCGCTGGCGAAAGCTCGCCATCGAAACTCTCGCGACGCGTCCCGAAGGCCCCATCCTTGACTCGTGCGCGGGCACGATGGATTTGACGGCAATGCTGGCAAAACGCTGGCCAAATGAACGCATCGTGGCTTCGGACTTCGCGGCGCAAATGCTCGAAGCGGGCAAGCAAAAGGCCCCGCTCGCCGAACGCATCGTCGCCGACGCGATGGCCATGCCCTTCGACGCCGAGTCCTTTGCGGCCGTCATCTGCGGCTTCGGCATGAGAAACTTGTCCGACACGCGCCGCGGCGTTCGCGAGGCGCGCCGCGTACTCAAGAAGGGCGGCATCTTCACCACGCTCGAGTTCTTCCGTCCGATGAGCGCGGCCACGAAACTCTTCCACGGCATCTACGGAAACGTCGTGCTCCCCACCGTGGGCGGCATCATCTCCGGCGACCGTTCGGCGTACGCGTACCTCACGCAGAGCATGCAACACTTCGTCTCACGCCCTGAGTACGAGGCCTTGTGCTCCGCCGAAGGGTTTCGCGTCACGAGCGCCAAAGACCTCACGTTTGGCATCGCTTCCCTCGTGGTCGCGGAGGCCGTGTGAGTCGCGTTCGAGCCGAACGCCTGGTTGTGGCCATCACAGGGGCGAGCGGCGCACCGTATGCGAAACGGCTGCTCGACGTGTTACGACGGATGCGCGAGGCTGGCGATGGACCCGAAGTCGCCGTGGTGCTTTCGCCGACGGCCCCCGAGGTGTGGGCCCTCGAATGCGGAGGCGACGTACGCGCGGCAGTGGAGCCTTTTCCCGTGTGGGGCGGTCGCGACTACAAGGCACCGTTTGCAAGCGGCAGCGCCGGGTGGGACGCGATGGTCGTGATTCCGTGTTCGATGAGCACCGTCGCGCGCATTGCCCACGGGACGAGCGACTCGCTGCTCACGCGTGCCGCCGACGTCATCATCAAAGAGAAGCGAAACCTCGTGATCGTTCCGCGCGAGACGCCGCTTTCGGCGATTCATCTGGAGAATCTGCTCAAACTCGCGAACCTCGGGGTCACGGTGGCCCCGGCCATGCCTTCGTTCTACGCGCAGCCCACATCGGTCGAGGCTGTCCTCGACACGGTGGTCGCCCGCGTGCTTGACCATCTCGGACTCCCAAACGACCTCATGCGCCGTTGGGGAACGCCCGCAGGCTGACCATGACTCCCCTCGTCGAACGCGCCCTCTCGAATGCCGGACTCCTCGTCGTCCTAGACGCCCGAGCGAGCGGCGATGAAGCTCACCTCGCGGCACTCCGTCCGCTCCTTGAATCGGCCGATTGGATGCTCCTGGGGGCGCTCGCCGACGTGGTTCGCGATCGCGAAGTGGGCCGTGCGGTTCGTGTCTTTGCGAACGAGCCTCTCGACCACGGCGGCGCGTGCATCGACCTCGAAGGTCCAAGAGACGACGCAGGAATTCCGTTTCTGCGTCGCGTGGCGTTGGCCCGGGTGTTCTCGCCTGTGAACGCACGAATTCGCGTCGGCTGGGACGGTCTCGGTCTTGAATTCGCGCAGGTCGCGCTGAGCTTCGGGGCCAGCGAGCTCTTCGGGGCCATTCGCTTCAAAGACGGCGAGCTCGTGACCGTGGACGCGCTTTTGGGCCACGGAAAAAAATCTCGCCTCGAACCCGCCCAGCTGGTCAAGCGCAGGGAAATTGCACGCTTTCTCACGCGCGCACGCCGCACGGCGCTCTTTGCCACCGCCGATGGAACCTTTGAAGAATACACGGACGAGCCGGTAGCCACCGACCTCGCCCCTAGCCCCGAGCTTGCGCTTCCATGACCGCACCTACCCTCGCCACCATCACGACCAAGGTTCATGCCGGCGAGCGCCTGACGGCGGACGACGCCCTCGCGCTCTTCCTCGAACCGGACCTCCTCGCCATCGGTCAGCTCGCCAACTTCGTTCGCGAGAAGCGCCACGGCGATCGCACGTTCTTCAACAAGAACATGCGCGTCGAGGTCACGAACGTCTGCATGGCCTCGTGCCTCTTCTGCTCGTTCGCGAAACTCGAGGCCCACATGCCCGGCGCGCACACGATGAGCCTCGACGAGGCGTGGCGCGAGCTTGAAACGCGCATGGACGATCCACCAGGAGAAATCCACGTCGTCAACGGCCTGCATCCGGGGCTCCCGTTTTCGTATTACGAAGAGTTGCTGAAGGGCTATAAGCGCATCAAGCCCGACGTGCACCTCAAGTGCTTCACCGGCGTCGAGATTCACTTCTTCGCGCAGCACTACAAGATGACCGTGCGCGAGGTTCTCGATCGCCTCGTGCTCGCGGGCCTCGACAGCTTGCCCGGCGGCGGCGCGGAGATTTTTCATCCCGACGTGCGCAAGCGCATCAGCGACGACAAGGCCACCGGCGACGAGTGGCTCGAGGTGCACCGGGTCGCCCACGCCATGGGGCTGCGCTCGAACGCCACGATGCTTTACGGCCACGTCGAAACCTTCGAACATCGCGTCGATCATCTGCTGAAGCTCCGCGAATTGCAGGACGAAACGAAGGGCTTCCAAGCCTTCATTCCCCTCGCCTTCCACCCGGACGGCAACGGCATGAAGAACCTTCCCGCGCCCACGGCCGTCGACGATCTGCGCACGCTCTCCATCTCCCGCCTCGTGCTCGACAACTTCGATCACATCAAGGCGTACTGGGTTTCCTCGACGCCGAAGATCGCTCAAGTCGCGCTGCGCTTTGGCGCGGACGACATGGACGGCACCATCGTTCACGAGACCATCTACCACGCGGCCGGAAGCACCTCGCCGCAGGGCCTTCTCTACGGGGACCTCGTGCGACTCATTCGCGAGGCCGGACGCACGCCCGTCGAGCGCGACACGCTCTACAATGTTGTCAGGGAATTTGCACCAAACGAAGTCCCTGAGGGCGCCATGAAAGTGCGCGATCGGAAAGCGCAGAAACACCTCGCGGTGCTCCCGTGAAGGGGCCGGTGCGCATCGCGGCGGTCTCGTACCTGAACGCGCTGCCGCTCACCGAAGGCCTCGCCTCGTGCGACGACGTGGAACTCTTCGAGGGGTTGCCCGTCGACGTGGCGGTTCGCCTCGCCGAACAAGAGGCCGACGTGGCGCTCATGCCGGTGGCGGCGGCGGCGCTCCTCGGTGACGTATCGTTTGTGCGCGGCTCGGCCATCGGCTGCCGTGGCGCGGTCGAGAGCGTGCTTGTCCTTGCAGAATGCAAGCCCTCTGAGATCACCGAATTGGCGCTCGACCTTTCGTCGCGAACCTCGGTGGTTCTCGCGCGTTTGGTGCTGAAAGCCCGCTTCGGGGTCACGCCTAAACTCATTGGGCTTCCGTCACGCGAGGCCATTGGCTTTGTGGGCGGCACACGAGCGGCCGTCGTCATCGGCGACCCGGCGCTCGAAGTGGGCGATCGTTTTCCGCTCAAGCTCGACCTTGGCGCCGAGTGGTTCGCGTGGACGGGGCTCCCCTTCGTTTTTGCTGCATGGTGCACGTACCCGCAGCGACTTTCCCGCGAGCAAGAAGGCTTACTTCATCACGCGCGCGAGCTTGGACTCGGCGCCCGAGCGAGCATCGCGGCGCGTTTTGCCGAAACGAGTTCGCTGCCAAAGGAGCGCCTCGAGCACTACCTGCGCGAATCGATTCGCTACGAGTTCGGTGTCGACGAACAAGCGGGACTCCAGCGTTTCTTCGACGAAGCGGCGAGCGCGGGCTTTCTACCCAAGACGCTCGTGCGCCTGCTCGACGTGGAGCGGTCGCGCCCGTCACTGCCACCAAGCCTCGATGGCATTCTCGCGCGCGGAGCCGAAGGCAAACGACTTTCGGTGGCCGAAGGTGAGCGCCTCTTCCACGAGGCCTCGCTCTTCGACTTGGGCCTCGCGGCCGACGCGGTTCGACTGCGCAAGCACCCGCATGGGGTCGTCACGTACATCGTCGATCGCAACGTGAACTACACGAACGTGTGCACCACGAGCTGCCGGTTCTGTGCATTCTACAGGCCCGTCGGTCACAGCGAAGGGTACGTGCTCTCGCGCGAGGTTCTTGGGGCCAAACTCCAGGAGGTCGTCGACGCGGGCGGCGTGCAAATTCTCTTGCAAGGTGGCCTCAACCCGGAGCTCCCGCTCACGTGGTACGAAGACACGTTCCGCTGGATGAAGAGCACCTACGGCCTTGGGCTTCATGCGCTCTCGCCGGAAGAAATTCTTCACCTTGCGGAGCTCGAGAAGTTGCCGGTGCGAACCGTGCTCGAACGTCTTCGAGCCGCGGGTCTCGACAGCGTTCCCGGCGGCGGCGCCGAAATCCTCGTCGATCGCGTGCGACGCCACATCGCGAAGGCGAAGTGCCGCTCCGACGAGTGGCTCGGGGTCATGCGCACCGCGCATCAGATGGGCCTGCGTTCGTCGTGCACCATGATGTACGGAACGGTCGACACGCCGCGCGAACGCATTCTTCACTTGGCGAAGTTGCGCGAGCTTCAAGACGAGACCGGCGGCTTTACCGCGTTCTTTTGCTGGGATTACCAGTACGAGAAGGGCGTCCGCCTCGCGCCTGGCGAAAACGGAACGCTCACGTATTTGCGCACGCAGGCCATCGGTCGCCTGATGCTCGACAACGTCGACCACGTGGGTGCGAGCTGGGTCACGCAGGGTCCAGCCGTGGGCCAAGTGGCGTTGCGGTTCGGCGCCGACGACTTTGGCTCCGTCATGTTCGAGGAGAACGTTGTCTCCTCCGCGGGCACGACCTTCCGCATGAACGCGGGCACCATGGAAGAGCGCATTCACGCCGCAGGGTTCAAAGCCGCGCGCCGCAACGTGCGCTACGACTGGCTCACAACCCCCGTATGACGTGGCACAGTCTCGGTATGCGCAAAACACATACCAAAAGAAAGCGCCCGCCCAGGTTCATCCCGAGCGGGCTCCTTCAATTTCATTTTCGTGGCTAAAAACCCAAGTGAAGAGCGAAGCGCGAGAACGCTCCGTTGAAGCTCAAGGTGCCGAAGTCGATGGGTTGGCGGACGACATCCCCCACGTCCGGGAGCGTGGCCTTGAGGTCGTGCGCCGCGGCTGCAACAAAGCCGCCTTCGAAGCGCGCGCCGACGAGGACGGACCCGAGACGCACGTGCGCGTCGAGGCCGGCCGCCAGTTCGCCGAACGACGACCAGGTCTTGAGGTGCCCCTCTTCGGCGTTCGAACCGACGTAACGAAAGTCCGCGACCTCACCGCCAAACCCCGCCGCTCCGAGCGCGGAGAGTTGAGGATAGATAGCGTATGCGAGCTCCGCACGACCGACTGCGCGACTGAGATCGACAGAGAGTTTTGCCCCTCGTGCCGCACCGACGAGAGCCTCGTGCCCCTCGATGCTCGCCTGCGCCGACAGCGTCCACGGCCCTTCCGAATACACGGGCGCGCGCACGGCGATGCCGCCAAGACCGAGCGCCGCGTTGTCCGAAAAGAGTGCAAAATTCCCATCGCCTACGTGTTGGCGACGCGCGAAGACTTCGAACGACACGCGCTCGGGAGTCGCCGCAGCCCTTGGCGCTTCGACCTCCGGAGCGGGGCGCTCAACGAGGCCCGTGCGAACGACGGCGGGAGGCGGGCCCGTGCGCAAGGGCGGAGGCGCGTCGATGACCATCTCGGGAGCGACGACGACGGGAGGCGGCGCTTCTAGCGCGGGCATAGCGGATGGCGCGGATGGCGCGGATGGCGCGGGAGGATCATCTGCGAAGGCAGGAGCGGCAAGCGTGAGGGCCACAAGGGCGAAGGTACGAGCAAGCATCAGCGAACTCCTTCCACGAGCAGGTCGTCCCAGCGCTTGCCGAGGTCCTCTGGGTGCAGCGGGTCAAACATCGACAAGCTCGTCGACGCGGAGCCTTGAACGAAGACGACGACGGGCGAACCGTCCGCGCGCCGAATCTCGCCAAAAATGCCCGATGGGGCACCGGCCGAGAACGACGATGACGTGAGATTTTTCAGGCTAAGCGACGCGAACGAGCTCTCCCCATCACGCGGCACGATGTACGCGCGCAGGCCGTCGCGTGAGAGCGATACGGCGGTCGACGTGGACGTCACGACGGGCGTCGACGTGCGCGTGGACGTATCGAGAACCACAATCTCGCTGCCTCCCGCCGACACCACCACGAAGGTGGTCGCCGAACCGGGGACGGCTTTCACTTCGTCGAGGGAGCGAACGTTCACGACCGCCTCGACCGCCCGATACGGCTGGTCCGACGTCATCGGGATGTCCCAGAGCGCCACCGCACCCGTAGAGCCTCCCGACGCAGTCAGCATGACGGTGGAAGACGTCGCGCCAGGGAGCACGCGCAGCCCGTTGTAGGCCTGCGCAAGGGGCACCGGTGTCGTCAGGCTCGTCGCTGGATCGGCCAGGACCGCACGCTGCCTCGACGGCGTGAGCGCTGCAATTCGCCGCCCTTCAGGCGTCGGAAGGAATGCAAAATCGCTCACGGGCGCGCCCACGTCCGTCAGGTTCACCACCGCGCGAAGATCGCTTTCGCCCGCAAGCGGCGCGTCGTTTCCGAGAAGCGTCGCGGTGAGGATCGAGCCCTCGCCCGTGAGCGAGAATGCGATGCGCGCGTCGTCGTTTAGCAACGCCTCACCGTCGTCAAATCGCACCGCGCTCGGAACGAAGCTCGACGTCGCGCCAGACGAGGTGAGAGGAATTTTCGTATCCGCAGCCGCGACCGATCCGAACGCCGCCGCAAGATCGATGAGCGCTGCCTCGCGCGGTCCGATGCCGACGAGAAAACGTCGCGCACCTTTTGGCGTGAGCAGCTCGGGAGAGAACGAAAGCGATGCGGCAAGCGACGCGTTTCGCTCGAGGCTGCGAACGAGCGGATTGGTCGCGGACGCCGCGCGATGCAAGTCGACGATCGCCAGCGCATTCGGGTTCACGACGAGCGCCGAATTCCCTGAACGCGCGGGCGTAACCGCTGCGTAGGCGCCCGCGGGATCGAGCGTGAGCTCTCCGACCCCGGAAGGAAGCGTGTAATGCACATCTGTCACCACAACGCCGTCCACGGCGAAGACGATGAGCTCCGGCGCGACTGCGGGCGTCGTGCGGGTCTTCGCAACGCCAGCGGTCAAGACGAAGGTGCGCGCTCCGTCGGACGACGTGACGAGGCTCACGAGCGGAGATTCGAGCGACACGTAGGACCTTGCGAGAGTGCCTTCCACCGTGGGCACGAGGACAGCGACACGATGGGCGTTCGAGTCCACCGTGACGACGGCGCGTTCCGCGACAACGGACGTTCCAGAGGCGGCGACAGCAAGCGGATTGTCGAGGGAGCCCGCGCAGCCGGCGAGCGACGCTGCGGCAACGAGCGCGAGAAGAGGTTGGCGCATGGGGGGAATCCTGCGAGGCGAAAGAGCTGACAATTGGCTGGGGAAGATGCGCTTCATCGGGCCCCCAGTTCAAAGCCCGTAAGGGTGTGAAGAAGGCCTGTTGCGAGGTCCACGAAGCTGATGCGGCCTTGCGGATGCACTTGCGACGCGAAGGCTCGATCGGCAGACGGGACGAGGCCCACGGAGGTCGGAGGGCTCGCGAGTTCGTAGCGACGCGCGGTAAGCGCCGGGAGCTCCGCGACGTGCATCGCATACGCGGCACGCTCGTCGCTTCGCTCAAGCACAACAAAGCGGTCGCTGCTCGGACTCGTGGCCACCGCAGACACGCGCCCCGAAGTCGCGATGATGCGCGAGGGCAGCTCCGTCTTCAGCGGGACAAGGCTGAACGCGCCGATGGGATCGGTCGACTGACGCGCGACGACAGGCTTGTGAAGCGCGAGCGCGTATTCACCGTTTGGCGTCGGAAACACTGCCAAAACAGGGGCGTAGAGTTCGGCCACGCGAAACGTCGGCACGCCCGAAAGCGTCATGATCACGACGCGACTCAGGTCGATTCCATTCGTGTAGAATACAGCGATGTCTCCGTTCTGCGAGACAGACGTCGACCCGAGGTCCGCAAGCGGCAGATCGGTTTTTGCGAGCGCCGCTCCGATGACGGCATCGACGGGCACGGAGTAGAAAGCCGAAACGGGCGTTCCCGCATCGGGGTTCGCCGACGTGGGGCGCGCGACCACCGCGTAGATCGTGGCACCGTCGGCCGAGAGATCGATGTCGCTGATCGGACCGCCAAGCGTGAACGTGCGCTTCGTGGAGTCCACGAGACTCACGATGTCGAAGGACGACTCCCCTTTCACGCGCACGATGGCGGTGTGCCCGTCGGGCGTAACGACGGCCTCGAACGGCGCACCGGAAGCTGAGCGATTTGCCACGGAAACGGGCACATGACGGAGCACCCGCGGAGCACTCGTGCTGAGGCATTCAAGAACCGTCAGCCCGTCGCGCGAGGCCACGACGGACTGCGTCCCCGCCGCGTTGAACGAGACCGCGAAGGGGCGGTAGCCCACCGAGAGACGCGTCGCGCGCGCAGGCGTTGCGGTCGCAATCACGTCGAGCTCTTGGAACCCTTGGGTCAGCACGGCACCAGGAAGTTTGACCGCGTCGGTCCACGCGATCGCGAACGCGCCCGTCGGCGCAACGGCCCACGCGTTGGCCGTCTCCGCGGTCTTGACGGTCTCGGTCACGATGCGCCGGCTCGCGTAACGAAGAATCGTCGCGTCGTTCGACAGGTCGTTGAGCACCGCCGCGGTGTCGCCGGCGCCTGGAATCGCCAGCACATTTCCTGGGCCATTCCCTGCGTTCGCCGTCACGCGCTCAAGCGTCGAGGCC
>CAIQDA010000220.1 GCA_903870415.1 uncultured delta proteobacterium | reverse complement strand
TGGCGACGTCGGCGTACCGGGCCGGGGCGACGACGAATCTGGAGGTCATCGATGCGGAGCGCCGTGCGCGCGACGCGGAGACACAAGCGGCCATCGCCGAAGACACGGCCCGACAAGCGCGACTTGAACTCCTCGCGGCCAGCGGCCGGTTTCCGTAAGGGGCCCGAGCGAGCCGTTCGCCCTCGCATGCGCGGCCCTCGCGCGACGCCTTGACCAGAGGCGAGTGTCTGCTATAAAAGACACATGTCTACGAAAGCGCGTCAATTCCCCGCCGTATTGTTGAGCGTTTCCTTCCTGAGTGCGGTCGCATCCGCCGCCGATGCGGAGCCAGTAGCCGCGGTGTCTTCAAAACAAGACACCGTCATCGTCGACTCGGAGCGCGCTTCGGTCGCGATCAAGAGCCGCGTCCAGCTCCGCTACCAGTTGAGCACCGATCTGCAGGCGTCCGCGACGGCCGTGGACCCGCAGCAGCTCGTCACGATCGGCACCGCGCGCGTGTACCTCAACGGTCACCTTCTCGCGCGTGACCTGACGTACCAAGTGCAGCTTGCGGTGGCCGATCGCGACTACCGCGATGGCGCGAAGTCTCCCGTGTACGACGCGTACCTCGACTACCGCGCGCACCGCGATTTGCAGGTCCGCGTGGGTCAGTTCTTCGTTCCGTTCGATCGGCTTCGCACCGTTCGCGAGTACGCGCTGCAGCTTGCGGAGCGTGCGCGCCCCGTGAGCGAGCTGACCCTCGATCGCGACGTCGGCGTGATGGTCTACAGCAACGCGTTCCTTTCGGACGACTCGCCGTTTGCGTTTCGACTTGGCGCTTTTGGCGGCGGCGGCACGAATCAATCCACGCCCAAAGCGGCTGGCGGTTTGCTAGTCGCGCGTCTCGAACTGCGGCCACTTGGCGCCATCGATGACGACGAAGATAGCGACCTAAAGCGCAGGGAAAACCCAGGGCTGGCGCTCGGTGTCGCGGCGGCACGCAACTGGAATTCGAGCCGCCAAAAGAGCACCACAGGCGCGACCTTCACGGGCGGAACGGTGGACCAGTCGCACCTCGCCGCCGACGCGGTTTTCAAGTGGCAGGGACTCGCGCTCCAGGGCGAGTACCTCTGGAAAGAGTCCGCGACGGACGTCATCGTCTCCAAGAACGCCGATGGCACGACGAAGAAGGAGCCGACGCGCTCGGCCTATGGCTGGGTGGCGCAGGCGTCTTACGTGTTCGATACGCCGTATGAGGTCGTCGCTCGCGCATCGCGCATGACCGCCATCTCCGGTACCGACCCCGCGTTCGTTGCGGATTTGCACGCGCACGGGCAGGAGTTCGCCTTTGGCGTGAACCGTTACCTCAACGGCCACCGATTCAAACTTCAGGCGACGTGGATCGCCCGCACGCCGCGCGACATCGACTTCACGAAGGCGGAACATACGGCGTATGTGCTCGTCGATGCGACGATGTGAGCGAGGAAATACGTCAGCTGGAGATCGTATGAACGACGTATGGTCTAGCGCCAGCGAAACGTCGGGTAGTGGTAGCTGTCGTCGCGCTCGACGAGGCACTCACGCGCGCACGCGCGGCACGCGAGCGTGATGGTTGCGCCAAAGTCCGCGACGGACGACGAAACTTCACGAAATACCTTGTCATCCGGTCCTTGGCCGAGCGCCTGCGCGGCGTGGCATTCGCAGCGTCCTGCCGCGCGGTTTTCGATCGCTGCGATGGCTTGGTCCACGTTCCAGCGCCAGTCGCGGAGTCCTTCGAACGCCGGGAGTCGAGGGCGTGTGGCGCGAAGTCGATCGAGTTCGAGACCGCCGCCGTGCTCGCTCAAGACGTGCGCGGCATGAGAGCCGGTGGCGTGCCCATGCGTCTCGTTCATCGCCTCCAGCAATTGCAGCGCGACCTCCACGCGTTCAGGGACGGAGAGTTCGTCGAGCGTTTTCAGCAACGCGAGGCGCTCGTCGATGGTTTTCTCGCGCAGGGCGCGCAAGAGGAAAAGCGTTTTCGGATGAGGTGGCCTCGGGCTCATTCGTTGAGGTTACCGTAGTCGTCACCGCGTCTCGTGCCGGTGTGCTGCGCGTGCCGTTGACCCGCGAGGCCTCTCGCCGGTAAGGCAAGCGGGACCTTTTTCGACGACGGAGCCCCCATGAGCGAGCGAACTTTTCTCGACGAACGTGCAGCACGGCAGCTTTCCAACACCACCAAGACGCCGCCCCAGTGGCGTGGTGCGACTCCGCGTTTCCTGACGCAGCTCCTCCCGTGGGTGCCCGTGGAGGCCGGTGTTTTCCGGGTGAATCAGGCGCTCGACGAAAAGTTCGCGATGCGTTGCAGCCCGGACCCGAAGGAGGCTCTCCCGGTCGCATTCAGCGACTACGAGACCCAGCCCCGTGAGTACACGCTCAGCTCCGTCACGACCACGGTGCAGGTGCACACGCGCGTCTCGGACCTCTACCGCTCGCCGATGGACCAGGTGAAAGAGCAGCTCTCCCTCGCCGTCGAGAAGATGAAAGAGAAGCAGGAAGAGGAGCTCATCAACAACGCGAGCTACGGCCTCGCGAAGAACGTTGACCCTGATTTTCGCCTCACTCCGCGCAAGGGCCCGCCCACGCCCGACGACATGGACGAGCTCATCGCGAAGGTGTGGAAGGAGCCGAGCTTCTTCCTCATGAATCCGCGCACCATCGCGGCCTTCGGTCGTGAGTGCACGCGCCGTGGTGTCCCGCCCGCAACGGTCTCGCTCTTCGGCGCGCAGTTCCTCACGTGGCGCGGCCTGCCCATTGTTCCGTGCGACAAGCTCCGCGTCGAGAACCAGAAGAGCGACGTGCTCCTCCTTCGCACCGGCGAGCGTAAGCGCGGCGTCGTGGGTCTCTTTCAGCCCGGAATTCCAGGCGAAGTGAGCCCGAGCCTTTCGGTCCGCATGATGGGCATCAACGGTCAAGGCGCCGCCTCGTACCTCATCTCGCTCTACTGCTCGGCCGCGGTGCTCACGCACGACGCCATCGGCATGCTCGAAGGCGTGAAGGTCGATCACTACCATGAGTACCCCTGAGGACTTCGGCCCGGGCGAGCTGCGTCTCGTGGCGCACGGCCCGGCGGACCTCGCGACGGCACCTGCGTCTCATGTCCCGACTCCGGGCGTGAGCTCCGGCGTCACCCGTGTACCCACGAGCCCGACGTTGCCCGATCCCGAGCCCGCGGCCCTTTCGCTGCTGGTTCAGCGCATGGCCAACGAGCTTTTTTCCGCGCCTCCCGTTTCTTCGGGCGGTGTGCAGTCACCTCCGTCGCTCGACGCAGGCTCGCCCTCGCCAACGGCGTCCGCGCCCGACGCGCCATCGGCCTCGTCGTTCACCGTGCCCGTCGTCGATGCTCCGGCGGCGGCCCCAGTGAGCGCGACCGAAGACGTGCCTGCGATGGGTGTACTTTCCACGAATCCCTTCGCCGCGGAGCCTCGCTTCGATGGCGTGCTCGGGTTTGCGGATGCCGGTGACGATAC
>CAIQDA010000219.1 GCA_903870415.1 uncultured delta proteobacterium | reverse complement strand
GGGGATGAAGACGTCGACCTCGTTTGTGGACGCGTCGACTTGCGTTTGCGGTTCGGCCTCGACGTTGGCGTAGCCGGTGTCGCGGTATTTGCTGCGGATTCCCTGGAGATCTTTCAGGAGATCGGCGCGGTTGAAGTAGTCGCCGGAGCTTGTGCGGAGCAGCGACCGGAGCGCCTTGCGGCCGCCGAGCGGTTCGATGTCCTGACCTTTGTCGTCCGTTTCGTAGAGCTTGAGCTGGCGTACTTTGTAGCGCGGGCCCTCTTCGACCGAGACCGTGAGCTCCACGCCTTCGCGGTCCGGCGTCAACTCGGCACGCGGCGTCGCGACCTGCACGCCGAGGTAGCCGCGGTCGTAATACAGCGCGGTGATCATCATCGCGTCGTGCTCGAACATGTCCTGGCGGAAGGCCGCACCGGACCCGAAACCGAGGAACGACTTCTGCGCGGTGAGCATGGAGCCGCGAAGTTCGGACGAGGGAATTGCCGCGTTTCCGATGAAGTGGATGCGGCGGACCGTGACCTGCGCGTTCTCGACGATTTGAAACGCGACGGAGACTTCGTCGTCCGCGAGGGCCTCGGACGTATACGACGCCTGGGCGAGGTAATACCCCTTCTCGGCGTAAGCGTCGCGGATCTTTTTGAGGCAACGCTGCGCCGCCGGAACGCTCATGACCGAGCCCTCTTTGAGCTCGAGCATCTCTTTCAGTTTGTCGTTGTCGATCTCGTCGTTGCCCTTGAACGTGACGCCCTTGATCATCGAGCGCTCGTGAACGACGAAGCGAAGGTCGACGCCGTCGTCTTTGAGCGAGGCCTCGACGCGCACGTCGTCGAAGAAGCCCGAATCCCAGAGCGCGCGTACATCCGAGGCGATTTGCCCGCTTTTGATGCTCTCACCGACGCGCGTGCGCAGGTACGCGAGCACGTCGTCTTTGGTGATGCGTCGCGAACCGACGACGTCGATGCGTCGCGCCGGATGACCTTCGACGCGCTCGAGTTCTGTGGGCGGAAGCGTCACGCGGGCATCGACCGCATCAACCGCATCAACTGCACCAGCAGCCGCACCAGCCGCCGCACCAGCCGCGTCCTTGGCGACTGCGTCCGTGGCGACCGCGTCGGTGGCGAGCGCACGTGCGGGGGTCAGCGCGACGAACGCTGTTCCGGCAATAAGGCCACCGAAGGCGCGGACAACGAGGGACAAGAGGCGAAGCTGGGCCATGCGAATGGGGGGCACGGCAACACAACGCGCCGAACGGGGCTGGGCGTTACCCCACGCGGCTACTTACTTCAACGCCGCTGATTCGACGTTCAGGCCGCGGCTCACTTGCACGGCCCGAAGCCAGAAAACGCCCGCGATCACGAGGGCGACAGGGAAGACGGCGCAACCGGCGCGAAGGCTTCCGGTGCGGTCCGAGATGAAGCCCACGAGGGGCGGGGACCACAGGTCGCCGAAAAGGTGAATGACGGCGATCGTGACGCCCATCGCCTGCGGACGCAGCGCCTCGGGGGCCGAGCGCAGGATGACCGCGTTCACGGGCGCGTTCGACGTGAAGAGGAGAATCATCGCCGGGGTGACGAGTGCGAAGAAGAGTCCGGGGCTTGAAAAGACGAAGGCCGCGAGCACAAGGGGTGTCGCCGCGAGCGTCGTGTAGGCGCAGAGTTCGAGGCCAACGCGGAGGTCCGGTCGTGCGTCTTTTGCCTTCTTTTGCAGGCGATCATACGCGATGCCGCCGATGATGCTGCCGATGAGTCCACCAATGCCCGCCGACGCTCCGAAGCTCGAGGACGCTTTCGCGAGGGAGGCTCCGAGTTCACGTGCGGCGAACGTTGGGGCCCAGTACGAGAAGCCGCCAATGCAGAACGTAAACGCCGTGTAAGCGGCCGCGTTGAGGCGGTAGACGGGCTGGGCGAGAAGCTCGCGAAAGTCGGCGACGATGGACCGCTCAAGGCCGCGATTCACCCTTGGAGGCTCGGGCAGGGCCAGCGACGTGATGGCGAGGAGTACCGCGGGAAGACCCGTCGCGAAAAAGCTCTGCCGCCAGCCAAAACGCGCCTCGATCTGCGACCCGAGGACGAAGCCCAACGCGGCACCCACCGGGGCCATCACGAAGAAGGCCGCGAGCGAACGGCCGCGCGCGCCCGGAGCCACGTTCTCGTCGATGAAGGTCGGCGCGAGGGAGGCGTAACTCGCTTCGCCGACGCCCACGATGCCGCGGAGCACGAGCAGAGCCGCGAACGAATGCACGTAGCCCGACGCCATGGTGGCGATGCCGAAAACCAAAATGCCCACCGCCAAGAGAACGCGTCGCGGAACCTTGTTCGCGAGGATTGCAAAGACCGGGCTTGCGACGAGGTAGCCGACGAGGAACGCCGTTTGAAGCCAGCCGCTCTCCGTGTCCGAGAGAAAAAGCTCGGCTTTCACCCGCGGCAATACGGACGCCAGCACGTAGCGATCGACGTAGTTGACCAGGTTCAGCAGCGAGAGGAGCGCCACCACAGCGCCGGGCGATTGAAGCACCGAACGACCCTAACCGCTTCTCGACGCCCCGTCGACGGCTGGGGGCGCGGCGGCACCGCATCGGGGCACGCGTTGACAACGGATGGCAAAAGGCCGTACCTCGCCGCCCATGCTCCCCGAAAGCACCCCCTTGGCACCGGAACGACGCGCAAGCGCCGAGACGATGGCGAGCCGCCAGCGCGAAATTTCCGTGAGCGAGTTCTTCACGAAGAACCGCCATTTGCTTGGTTTCGATAACCCCGCGAAGGCTCTGCTCACCACGGTCAAAGAGGCCGTCGACAACGCCCTCGATGCGTCGGAAGAGGCTGGGATTTTGCCGGAGATCATCGTCATCATCGATGAAGTCGCGGAGGGTCGCTACCGCGTGGCGGTGGAGGACGGCGGTCCGGGCATCGTGAAGGCGCAGATTCCAAAAATCTTCGCGAAGCTTCTCTACGGCTCGAAGTTTCATCGACTCAAGCAGTCGCGTGGTCAGCAGGGAATCGGCATCAGCGCCGCGGGCTTGTATGCGCAGCTGACGACGGGAAAACCCGTGACGATCATCTCGAAGATCGGCAAAGGCCGCCCGGCGTGGAAGATCGAATTGCGCATCGATACGCGCAAGAACCAGCCGGAGATCGTGACCGAGGGCACCGCCGATTGGGAACGCGATCACGGCACGCGCGTGGAGCTTGAGCTCGTGGGCGCGTGGCGCGGCGGGCGCACAGGCGTTGAGGCGTACCTCGAGCAAACCGTCGTCGCGAACCCGCACTTGGCGCTCACCTTCAAGGGGCCCAAGGGCGAACCGAAAGTCTACCCGCGCGTCTCGAACGAGCTGCCGCGTGAAGCCCAGGAAATCAAGCCGCATCCGCACGGTGTCGAGCTCGGTTTTTTGCAGATCATGTTCGCGGACTCGCCCGGAAAGACCATCGCGCAGGTGCTCGAAGACGACTTCTCGCGCATCAGCGCCAACGTCGCGAAAGAGATCTGCGACAAGGCGAAGGTGCCGACGAAGACGAAGGCGGCCGACGTGCGTCACGATGCGCTCGAGCGTTTGCATAAGGCGCTCGGCGAGGTGAAGGTCCTCGCGCCATCGGCCACGTGCGTCGTGCCCGTGGGCGAAGGGCTTCTTGTCGAAGGTCTCAAGCGTCGCTTCAAGGCGGAGTTCTACACGTCGACAACGCGTCCGCCTGCCGTTTACCGAGGAAATCCGTTCGTGGTCGAGGCCGCGATCGCCTGGGGCGGCGACCTTCCGACGGACGAATCCGCCGACGTGATGCGCCTCGCGAACCGGGTGCCGCTCCAGTACCAGCCGAAGTCGTGCGCCATCAGCGAAGCGGTGTATGACGTCAACTGGAAAGCGTACGACATCACACAGCCGAAGGGTGGTTTGCCAGTAGGCCCCATCGCGATCGTGGTCCATCTCGCGAGTGTTTGGGTGCCCTTCACGAGCGAGGCGAAGGAGGCTGTCGCGCACTACGACGACCTCTTGAAGGAGCTGCGTCTCGCGCTCCAAGAGTGCGGGCGAAAACTCGCGGTGTATCTGCGCGCCCAGGCAAAAGCCAACTCGGCACAGAAGCGGCTTGGGATCTTTCACCGCTACATGCCCGAGACCGCGCAAGCCATCGCGCTCATTTTGGGGTCGAACCGCGACGAGGTGCTCAAGCGCTTTGCGGCGGCGCTTGCGAAGCAGTCGCCCGTGGTCGAAACGGACGAAGATGCACCCGGGAACACGCCGAGTTTGGCGCCTCCCGCCGACGCGTTCGTTGCGGGCGGTTCGTCGAGGCGTGAAGGGGCGCCAAGCCTGAGGCCGCCCCAGTTGCCGCAGGCGCCACAAGCGCCGCAAGCGCCGGAGACCTCCACGAAGGGCACGAAGAAGCGCAAGGGTACGAGCGAGGTGGGAGCGTGAAAACCATGAAAAAGACTGAGAAAAAGCCCGCTCCTCCGGCTGAGAAGAAGGTTGCGGCGAAGGCCCCACCGGTGCCCGCAAAAAAGCCCGCGCCCCCTGTTGTGGCCGCACCTGCCGCCGCAAAGAAAGCTCCCGCGCCGGCCCCTGCGAAGAAGGCAACGAAGGCTGAGCTTGCGGCAAAGGCGCCCGTGAACGTGCCACCGCCTCCGGCAACGAAGGCGTCCAAGAAGGCCCCGACTCCCGTCGCGCCGCTTCCCCCAAAGGCTCTCGCGAAGGCTCCCGCGAAGGCTCCTGCGAAAGATCCCGCCGCATCCGTGCAGAGTGCAACGGCCGTTGCGAAAGCGCGCGCAGCCGTGAACACAAAAGCTGCAAAAAAGCAGGCAGCGCGTTCGGCCTTCGACGACGATCAGGACCCGCTCGCGGCTCCGCGCAAGGCCCCCACGAACCCCATCGACGCGCTCACCATGGGCAAAATCGAGAACATGGCGGCGCGCGTGCTCTCGCAAGTGGACTCGAGCGGTCAGCCGTTCTTGACCATGAAGCACCGGTCGCTCTCGAACATTGCGTACAACGAGAAGCGCGGCATCATCGAGCTTGGCGACAAGACGCTCTCTCGCGAGTTCTTCAACATCAACATGGCGAAGAAGTTCATGCAGACCTTCTTGGTCGCCAATGGCGTGAAGACGCTGATCGGCGAAGGCAAGACGATCAGCATCCGCCAGATGTTCTACATGTCGAAGCACACGATCAAGGGAACCCAGGAAAACACCTTCGAAGATCAGTCCGAGAGCGACCCGATCATCGAAGACTTGGAGGTCACCGTTGACGCGCTTCGTGAGGAGCTTCACCTGTTTGCCAACCGCCGCGGGCTCGTCGTGGGGCGCCTCGTTGTCGACGATGCGGGCGACGAGATCGACCTGTCGCGCATGGGACGTGGCGGCTGGGGCATTCCGAGCATCTGTGAAGAAGACGCGCTGAAGTTCAAGCGCACCGACGCGAAGTTCATTTTGCTCGTCGAGAAACAGGCCATCTTTCATCGCCTGAACGAGGACCGTTTCTGGGAGAAGAATCAGTGCATTCTGCTCACGAGCGAGGGGCAGGCGGCCCGAGGCGCACGGCGTCTTCTCCAGCGAATGGCCACGGAACTGAAGCTTCCGATCTACGTGCTCGTCGACAACGATCCCTGGGGACTCTACATCTATTCGGTGCTCAAGCAGGGGTCGATCAACCTCGCGTTCGAGTCGATGCGCCTCGCGGTGCCGAACGTGCGCTTCCTCGGCATGAGCTCGTACGACTACGACAAGTTCAAGCTCACGCCGGCGGCGACCATCAAGCTCTCGAAAGAGGACATCACGCGAGCGGAGCAAATGCGCGCGTACCCGTGGTTCAAAGAGAAGCGCTGGCAGCGCGAGATCGACAAGCTGCTCTCAAACGGCTTCAAGATGGAAGTGGATGCCTTGCTCACGAAGAGCATCAGCTTCATCACCGAGGAGTACATTCCTCGGAAGCTCCGCGAGAACGACTGGATCGTGTGACGCGTCTGCGTTTGTGACGGCGTGCGTAACTTGCGGCGAGGAACGGGCCACGGCGTGCTTGGCGATGGGCGACCTTGGGCGTCGCGTTTGGAGCGTCGGCGACGACTGGTGCATGCAGCGGCTTCGACGTCTCGACGGTGACCGTACGCGTGGGAGAACGGAGGGCGCTAGTGTCTCGTTTGATTAGTTCGCATGACACGCACCCACTTTCGCACGAGCGACCGACTCGAGGATCGACTCCGCGGACTTGGTCCAACGGAATGGCTTTGCGGCTTCGGCATTGTGCGCCTCGATGTACCTTCGAATCTCGACGCGAAGTTCCTCCACGCTCGTGAAGACGCCGCGGTGAATCG
>CAIQDA010000218.1 GCA_903870415.1 uncultured delta proteobacterium | reverse complement strand
GGCATCCTCGGCGAGTACGTGGGCCGCATCTACGAGCAGGTGAAGGGTCGCCCGCTGTACCTCGTTGGCGAGGTTCTCAACATGAGCCGCAACGCCGACAACGACGACCTCGATGACCCCGCCGACACGCCTTCCTGAGTCCGGCTCTCGCGAGCGTTGCCTTGTGCTGCGTTAGGAGGCTCGCTCGGCGGTGATGGCGACTTGCGCGCCGATGGGCAGCCACGAAAGCCCTGGCTCGATTCCGCGCAACGCCGCGAGGGCTCGCGGAAAGAAGACGATGTACTTCGTCGTGACGTTCGTGAGCCCAGCGACCTTCATGCGCGACTGAATCTCGGTCGGCGGCAAGAGCACGGCGTCCGCATCGAAGGCGCACTCGGAAACGACCTTGCGCGTAAGCGGATTCCAAGGGTTGTGCTCGAAGACCACGAGCTTGCCGCCGGGAGCGAGCTTCGTCACGACACGCGCGAGAAGCGCCTCACGATCGGCGGGCGGCACGTGATGGAGCACGTTCGCGATCACAATGGCGCCGAAGTACCCCGCACGAACCTCGTCTTCGTCGAAGGTGAACGCCGCTGCCGACGCTCGCTCCTTCGCCATCTTTACGCTCTCGGACGACGGGTCGTAGCCGTGCACGACAGGAAACGCTTCGACGAGAAACTTCGTGAGGTTGCCGATGCCGCAGCCGAAATCGAGCACGGGCGACGAGAACCCTTCGCCGAGAATGCGCTTGAGCACCTCGAGTTTGTAGCGAGCGAAGTACTCCGGGTCCTCGCCGCTCAGCTTGATGTTCTCGCGATGGATGCGATCGTAATCGCCCGCGACAGCATCAAACTCGGCCTGGTTCTGCGGATCGAAAGACGGGCGCGCGGACATCGCCCTTCCGGGTAGTCGAAGCCGTTTTTGGGCGCGAATGGAAAGCGCGCGCCGGGCTCAACCCGCCCAGAACCAAAGCGCGAATCGAGCAGTCGTGAGCGCCGCCATCGCTCCAAACAGCGCGTACACCGTGAAGCGCACCCCAGGATGGCGCGTGTAGACCGCAAGCAGCGGCAGAAGCGGAATCGCGGTCGAAAAGTAACGAAGCTCCGAGGCCACCATCCCGGTCGTGAGCGGCAAAAGCGTGCCGACCGATGCGAAGAACAGACCCGCCGCGTCGAGCTTCGGAACCGACAAAACGAGCACCGCGACGCAGAGCGCGGACCCCACGACCTCGCCGCGCTCCCATGGCTCATTCTCGAAGCGAAGCCATTGGGCCTGGAGGACCGACAGCGGGTTATTCCCGAAGGTGCGACCCCACGCAGCTTGGACCTTCGAGAAGACGAGCGGGTCCCCAAACTTCTGCTTCAAGAAAAGCATGTACAGTACAAGCCCAACGGGAATGAGCAGCAGAGGCAGCCGTGCCCCCGTCCACCTGAGAGTCGGCCATCGACGCGCACGCACGAGCTTGACGATCTCGCCGAGCGCGAAGGCCGGCAGGAGCATGATTCCCGTCGAGCGCGTGCCCGAAGCGAAGGCTCCAGCGAGGCCCGCACCCAGGTAATTTTCTCGCGAATAGCAATAGAAGGCCGTCACGGCCTCGAGCAAAAAGAGCGACTCCGTGTAATATGCAGAGAAGAATACCGTCGTCGGGTAGAGCAACATGAGGAGCACAGCGCGCCGTGCATGCCGCGCATCGAAACTCTCTTCGACCCACCGATGAAGCACGACGAGCCCGAGCAGAAACGCCACGTTCGAGACAAAGAGGCCCGCGGCAAAGTGGTTCGGGAAGAGCGGCGCCAAAGCCTTTGCGAGCATCGGATACGCAGGAAAGAACGCCACGTTGCTCTCGCGCATCGGCCCGGAATAGCTGTAACCGTTCTCGACGATGGTCGAGTACCAGCCGGAATCCCAGCGCGCGAGCGAGTCGAGAAAGCGGTTCTGCGGGAACGCGACCCAGGGTTTCGACGTGGGACCGAAGCGCTCTCCGAATGAGATGCGTGCATAATACAGCACAAGAAACAACGCCCCGCGGAGCACGGCCCAAACCGGAAGTACCTCTCGGAAGGAGGCGCGAAATCCTCGACGAGGGGCGGGTGCCATCGTTCCGCACTATGCCGAGCACACCCAGCCGAGGCAAGGCTCGCGCCCGAATCTCGAACCTCGCGAGCAGCTGAAGGGCAGCCCGACGCCCCTTCCCTCACCGCGAAGGGTGCAGCGGACTCCTAAAGAGCGCCGTCAGTCCGAACAAACATGACCGCTCGGTCGTAGGGAATTTCGAACGCGCGGCGAAACAGATGCGAGTGCGCCGACAGGAGCAGCGCAGCGGTGGACCCTTGCCCCACCGCCACCCATCGCACGCGCTCGCGGACCAAGGTCGCGAGGTACGCGTCCGCGTCGCCGACGTAACGCACAGGCGTTGCCCGATTGCTCAGGTCGTCGGACCAAAGGTCGTCGAGAAAACCGATCGACTCATCGTACGCAAGCACATCACCCTTGCGGACCTCGGCGAGGAAGGTTTGCCGCGCGTCCATGGGCCACATCCACGAGTGGAGCGAACGAAGGCGCGTCTCGGCATCTCGCGCGGTTTCGGACCAACGGGGAATCACGCGGTACCCAGGCCACGCACGGGCGTACCCCATCGCGGCCAACGCAACGAAAACGAGCGAGGCAACGGTGCGCGCAAACGCGAAGGGCACGCGTCGATGGAGGAGTCCGAACGCCACGAGCGCCATCGCCGGAAGGCCAAGCGTGAAGCGCCCCCACCACGCCGCGGGCACGAGCACCGCCACGAGCGCCACCGCCACGAGGGTAACCACCTGAGCGCGGCCACGACGAAACGGCATGAGCACGGTCGCAAGCACGAGCGTAGGCAACGTCAGGTACGGGAACAGCAGACCGAACCCGCCCGTTCGCACATCTGGAAACTGTATTTCAGAATACGAGAACCAGCTGTCCACCATACGCATGAATGCGCCTGGCGCGCCGAAGAACGCAGGGGGTCCCGCAATGTCGGCCGCGTCGATCACGCCAGGAAGCGTGGCATTCACGAACGGCACAGTGATGCGTGCCGGCCAGAAGGGGTTGTGCTCGTGAAGCATGTTGCGCAGAGGCGTGAACGCCCCGAGCGCCGCGACAAGGAAGGTCGCACCGCACAGCTCGAGCACCGCTGGCCATCGCCGCGCTCCTCGTGCCGCATGCACGTAGGCCGTGGCGCGAACGAGAATCACGGGCAAGACGATGACCGCGTGGAACAGCCCCGTGACCTTCGTCGCGATGTAGAGGCCGAGGGCGAGGGCGCCAACGAGCAGCGCGTGCGCATCGAAGCGTCGAGCACTGAGGTGATACGCGGCGACGAGAAACAAGCTGCCGGCAGCCACGTCGGCGTGCGTCGTGTGAAGCTCCAGTGCCACCGATGGAAGCGCAACCCACGCCGCCCCAAGGGCCGCGCTCATCGCACGCGGCACCGCAAGACGGCGAGCGAATGCAGCCACGGCGGCCGCACCGAGAAACGCGAACGGAATTTGCGCGACGTCGTCGAGGCGTTTGGTTCCTTGCAAGAGCACGTGCCACGCGCCGAGCATTTCGACCGCGCGCGGATACGCGTTCACGTAGGCCACGTGCGTGGGTTCCCATCGCAGCGCGCCGCTCTGAACGACGGTGTGGGTCATCGCCGTGTGGTACCAAACGCAGTCCCACGACCACGAAGGCAGAACCCACGCGCACCAGCACGAGAGCGCGACAATGCCGAACGCGAGGGGCACGACGGCGACGGCGACTTCCCGCGATCGCCACGCATCGTGAAGGACGCGAAACGGCGCGTCCCAGTCCTCACGCCACGAGCGTTCAAGGCGACCGCGAGCGTCGACACTGCGCCAAACGTGAACGACGGGAAGAGCGATGACGACGAGCGCGACGGCCGCAAGAACCCCGCGCGAAAACACGCCCGCAAGTGCGAGCCCCATCGTGAGCACAAGGACGCACGCCGTCCCGAAGACCATCGCTGCGATCACGCGCTCGAGCGAAGAACGTTTTTCGGCAACGAGCGCCGCGGCCACGTACGACGACGTTGCGACACCCAGCGAAAGAAGCGCCCACAGCACGAATCCCATCGTCAGCGCGCGACTCCGTTTCGACGGGCGCGGGAACGAATTCCGTCGGCGCTCGCGACCGCTCGTTGCGAGAGGAGAGGCATCGACAGCGCCGCGAGGCCCGCGATGAAGAAGTGGTAGTTCACGAAGGCCTGCTTGCCGAAGGTGAAGAACACCAGAAAGAGCAACGCCGCCGACAGAAAGTACAGCGTCGATCGATCACGCAGCTTCGTTGCGGCAAGAGCCACGACCGATGCGGCGAGGGCAAACGGAACGAGCGTTGGCACGACGATGCCCCCCATTTCAGCGAGGAGCGCCGCCATGCTCAACGAATCGGGCCGCGGAGGAAGCGCCGCGTGAAACGTGTAGTTTGCAAACCAGAACGCCGCCGGGTTCGCGAGAGCGAAGGGCAGACACACCGCCGCCGCCACCGCTGCGCATAGAAAACCGTCTCGCCAGCGCCAGCGCAGAAGCGCCATCGCGAGAAAGCCAAAGAAGAACATCGGCTGCTTCGTCGAGATGGCCAGGCCAAGCGCCACCGCCGCGCGCATGCGATGGCCTCGAACACTCGCGTAGCCGACGTACGCGAGCAGCCCGAGCGAGATGGGGTCGACCCACGCGCGCTGAACAATCATCGGCCACTTCGGAAACAGGACCATCAGCAGCGCGGCGCCGTCGTGGTGCAGCGCGGGCAGCTCCGGGCTCAAGTGTTTCGCTGTCGCTCGCGCGAGCACGCCCGCCACGAGAACGCTTCCGAGCGCGGCGTAGCGCACGTCTCCAAACGCTTCGAACGTCAGCCACGACGCGAGAAGCGACCCTGGCGGGTACGCGTACGGAACCGTGGGCGCGGGCCCGCCCGTCGCAGGAACACTCACAACCGCATACGGGTTTTCACCTCGATGAAGCGCCTGCGCGCCGCTTCGAAGGAGCTGAAACACATCGATGCGTGGCTCCGGCGACGAGGCGATGACGTCGACGCCCATGCGAAGCGCGAGGGCCATGACGAGAAGGAAGCGAGCCTCCGCGATGACACGTGGCTCGCGCATGCCTGCGGCTGAAGGCGCGTAGGCGCACACGACGATGAGCGCGCACCACATCTCCGCGTTGCGCCTCGTCCACGCGGCCGTTTCGCTTCCAATTCCGTGGTGGTCGAGCCACCCGATGAAGACGAACGCCACAAGGCCGCCCCAAAGCAAGAGACCCGCGTCCGCGACGCGAATGCTTCGTCCACGCCACGACGAAAATATTCCCCAGCCTGCGCATGCGAGCGCAAGCGCGACGTACACGAGCCCGTCGTGGGAAAAGTCTCCGTTGTTGATGGCGGTCCCAAGGCCGAGAGCGAGTGCCACGCCAACGCTTGCAACGTAGCCCGCGGGCGCACGACGAGGTCCGAGCATCGACGCTGTCTTCCTATCGATCGCGAATGAAGCGCGGGAGCATCCGCCCGCGTGCCGGAGGAGAAGAAAACGACCTCGCTTCGGATTCGATCAGCGGTCGTCGCGCACGACGCCGAGCTTCTTGTCGAGTTCTGCCCCGAGCTCCGTGGCCCTGCGCGTGGCCGACTCGACCGCGTCCATGAGCGTCCTGCGGAGACCGCCGCTTTCGAGCGTGTGCAGCCCGGCGATCGCCGTTCCGCCGGGACTCGTGACCATGTCCTTCAAGCGCCCCGGATGCTCGCCGGTTTCGAGAAGCAGCTTGGCCGATCCGTAAACCGTTTGCGCCGCGAGCATGAGCGAGGTGTCGCGGTGCAGGCCCACCTTCACGCCACCGTCGGCAAGCGCCTCGATGATGAGCATGAGGTACGCCGGCCCACTGCCCGACATGCCCGTGACCGCATCGAGCAACGACTCGTCGAGGATGACCGCACGGCCCACCGCCTCAAAAAGCGCCTTGGCTCGCGCGAGGTCGTCGCCTGTCGCGTGTGTTCCCGGAGCGATGGCCGTGGCCCCTGCGCGCACGATCGCCGGCGTGTTCGGCATGGTGCGAATGACTCGCGTTCCATCAGGGAAAAATGTTTCGAGCGCGGCGATGCTCACACCTGCCGCGACCGAGACAACGACCGCGCCCGGCTTCAGATCGGCACGAAGCGGCGAGAGCACTTTGCCCACGACTTGCGGCTTGACCGACACGACCAGGATGTCGACTTCGCGTGCGAGCGCATGGTTGTCGAGCGTCGTGCGAATTCCGTAATGCTCTTCGAGCCAGGCAAGGCGCTCCGCTTTCACATCGCTCGCCACGATGCGGTCCTTCGCCACGCTTCCGCCTTCGACGAGACCGCGGATGAGCGCGCCCGCCATGTTTCCGCCGCCGATAAACCCAATGGTGCCGAGATCCATACGTCTCGACTACCAGCGTCGGCGAACGGGCTCCATCGTTTCCCGCATCGCATCCTCGCAAGGAGTTTTGCAGGGCCTCCGCGCCAAGGTTCATCGCCCGCGTGCGCCGCGTCACGGTCGCTACTTCGTGAGCGTCACGGAATAGCGTTGCGCTGCGCCCGTGTCCGACCAAACGCCAAGCACGTAGGTCCGCTCGCCCGTCGATTGCTTCACGATCGTCGTCGGGGTATCGTTTGCATTCTGCACATATTGCCCGATGACGAGCCTCCACATCTTCAGCCGCGCATCGCCCGAGGCTTGGAACTGGAGCTGGTCGTTCACGGTGCCCGCGCCGACGCTCCACGGGAACCCGTCTTGGTCGACACTCGAGGGCTGTCCACACCAGCGCCTGCGGCATGCTGTCGCAGCAGGTCACTCGAGCCGTGATGGGGGAAGGACGCACGGTAGGAGAGGAACCATGCGACTGCCTCTGCTTCCTCTCGTCACCGCCCTCGCGCTCGTTGCGCCGGCACTCGTCACAAGCGCCTGCGGGTCTTCGTCGTCGAGCACCATGGCCATGGCCGTTCCCGACAACGTGACTTACGTCGAAACCAACGACGAGGCCCTCGGCATGCTCCTCGGCACCGCGGTCAAAACCGGCGGAACCGTGGCCCTGCTTACGCCCACCGCCACGACCTTCTCGGTCTCTTCGCCCCCTGCGCTTGGCTGGAGTGTCGGCACCCTCGCGGCGATTCCGCGCGCATACCCGTCGTTCTTTGGCGCCGTAGCCTTCGCGCACGGCACCCCGGTGACGGGAAGTGCAACCTACATGCGACTGCTCGACGACGCAGGCAGCCCAATCGTCGCCGCGTTCACGACGTCTGCAGGGTACAGCCTCTCCGAAGTGGAGAAGGCGGCTCTGGCCTCGTTCTTCGCGACCAAGGGTGCGGGCGCACGCGGCTCCGTCGAACTCACCTCCGCACGCTTCGAAGACGACCGCGTGATTGAGGGGCCATTTCGCGCGCCGACGGTTACGTTCACGCTCGTCCCTTGATCTGCTCGCGCGCCCTCGTCCTTTCGTCGATCCTTGCAGCATCCGTCGCGGCCCTCCCGCTCGGTTGCGGCGAAACGACCATCGTCGACACCCCATGGGACGGTGCGATTCCCAGCGGATTTGCGCCACTCCCCATCCGGTCCGGCGCGCTCGTGGCGTTCGTCACGAACAGCTTTTCGGACACCATCTCCGTCGTCGATCTCGAGACGCGAAGCGTCGTTGCGCAGCGCCCGGTCGGTCGAAGCGCCGTGGACGTGGACGGCCCCCATCACCTCGCCATCGACGAGGCACGCGGCGAACTCCTCGTCCCGCTCTCGTACCCCGCAGCGACCGCATCCCCCGGCCTTCATGCGGCACACGCGTCAAGCGAGCGCTCCGGATACGTGCAACGCCTTCGCCTGCGCGACCTCGCCATCCTCGGCGAACAGCGCATTGACCCCAACCCGGGCGACGTGATCTTCGACGCGCGCACGCGAACGCTCGTGGTGTCGCACTTCAATCTCACCGCGGCATTTGCTCGAGACGCTGGTGAAACCCGCGGAACACTCGCATGGTTTCAGGTACCGACCGAAGCGGGCACGCCCCTCCCTTCCCCCGCCAAGGTGCCGACGTGCCGCGCTCCACACGGTCTCGTCGGAAGCGCCGATGGCCTCTCATTTTTCGTCGCTTGCTACGGCGATGACGCGGTCGCCAAAGTCAGCGCGACGTCGTTCGAAGTGCTCGCCCTGTGGCCCGTGGGCTCAGGAACGCTCGTGGGACGCGTCACCTATGGTCCGTATTCCGTCGCATTGTCGCCAGATGGTTTGCGCCTAGCCGTCGGCTGTACCGATTCGAAGGACGTTCGCATGCTCGACGCGAGTTCCGGGAGACTCCTCGCAACGCTGCCGACAGACGGGGCTGCGTTCTTTCCTCGATGGGAGGTGGCAGGCGCCGCGCTCGCCGTTCCGGTGCAAGCGCCCGACGAAGTGCTCCTGTTCGATGAAGCTTCTGCGAACGTGTTTGTGCGCCGCCCGACCATCCGCCTCGATGAACGGTGCTTGAAGCCTCACGAGGTGCATCCGCTCGACGGCGCGTCGATGGCGGTTGTTTGCGAAGGCGACCACGTGGCTTCAGGAACGATTGCATTCTTCACGGACATGGCCCTCACCACGTCGGTGCCCGTGGGTGTTTATCCGGACCGCATGGTGCCCCTGCGATGGCCATGACGCGCGCACCGAAATCCGCGGGCGGGCGGTTCGTGGCGAGGGCCGTTCTTGCTGCGGTCAGCGCCGCGCTCCTTGGCTGCGGGGACGATGCGCGAACGCGGACGGCCGAAGAGCGAGGAGAAATGCTCTTTCAAAGCGCCGTCGCGAGCGATGCGCCGGGCAACGTTTTCGCCTGCGCAACCTGCCACGGCACAACGGCGCAGCGCAGGTTCGACACGGGCTCCTCGCTCCTCGGCGCGCCGAATCGCCCGTCGTTTTGGGGCGGTACCGAGGTCGACTACCTGCGCGGGCTGAACCAGTGTCGGCGCGGTTTCATGGGAGCGTCGCAAGACTACGCGTCGACCGATCGCGATGCCCTCGACTTGACCGCGTACCTGCTCAGCTCGGGCGGGTCCGTCTCGCCGCAACCGTTCTCCGTGGTCACAACGATCACAAACGTCGCGAACGGCGACGCCACGCGCGGCGAGTCCGTGATGGTTGCAGCATGCAGCCGGTGCCATGGCGATGCGGATGGCCACGATCGTTTGAGCGTGCGAATCCCCTCGCTTCGAGCCGACTTTCAACGCGCACACGCCACCTATACGCCCGCCGAACGACGCCTCATCTTCATCGAGAAGGTGCGCCATGGAAGCTTCCTCGGCTACGGCGGCGACATGCCCCCGTACGGACTCGAGGCGATGGGCGACACGGACCTGAGCGACCTGCTCGCGTACTTGGGCCTCTGACCGCGGCCCGTCACGGCTCGTTCATGCGCGCGGCAATCGCGGGCTCGCTCCCTTGCGTGATCGACGCGCTCACCACGTCCGCGAGGCGACGAAGCGCTGCGGCTTCTTGCGCATCGAGCGGATCGCGCGGGCCGTCGACGACGTAGAGAACACCGCACACCTCGCCGCTTTCATCCTCTCGCAAAAGCGCCGCCGCACAGGCACCACGCACCGCGAGACATCGCGAGGCTCCTTGAACGTCGGCTGCACCGACGACGTACGGATGAAGATCATCCGCCGCGAGCACCTCGTCGGGGGCCGCCTGAAGTGCCGCGACCAGCTCCGGTGCGGGAAGCGCAGACGTACGCCGAAGCACGCCGATGCGATCGACCACGAGCTGAGCTGCGGGCCGATGCCAGTCGATGAGAAAGCTCGTCCCTCGAGCCTCGGCGAGCGCGACACCAACGCGGTGGGTTCGTCGTGAGCCCCGGCGCGCAAGGCGTTCGACTGCACTCGAAATGCTGCGAAATCGCACACCGAACCGCGGATGCGCAAACGACCTCAACGTGTTTTGCGCCGCACCAAGCACAACCGAAACGGCGACGACGGCGGCAGGCGTCACGACGAACGCATTCGCAAGACGCATGCAACATGCACAGACAAAAAAGAAGAACCCGGCCCCTGCGGGCAACGCCGCGCCATAGCCGCCAAGCACGAACGCGAAACCCGCGACGGGCACGAACTCACTTCCCGCGCGTGCGACGACCGCGAGCGCGAGCGCGAAAAAGATGGCTTCGCGGAGCTCGTGGCGAAAGGCGCGTGTAGCCCGTGACGTCGACCCGGCCACCCACGCAACGAGCAGCGGCGAGGCCAGCGTGGCGAGCAACCGCACATCGCGACCAGCACCGAGGACGACTTGCGCGTGAACGAGGAGCGCCGAGGCGACGGCCCCGAGGGCCGGAATGGACACGGATCGAAACGAACCGCGCTGCGCCGGGTGATGACCGCCGTTCGCGATCGCCACAAGAACGCTGTGCACGCCGAGAAACGCGGCCGCAGCCTCGAGAGCGCCGAACGAACTCCACGCGTCGGGACTCGGACCCGCTAGGGCGATCAACGGCGAAGCAACTGCGACGACGACGGCGACCCCGTGACCGCGAATCCACGCGGCAACCGCAAGGGCGACAACGAGCGGCAGCGGAACCGAAGCGGCGGAAACAAGGGCGATGCCCAGCGCCTCCGCGTGGAGCGCGCGACGCTCGTCCGCAACGAGAGGAACCGAGTTCACGATCGAACCCCGCGCCGCCCGAGTGGGAAGGCGTCGCTAGAGGCGCCGCGAGCGTGGCGGCAGATCGCCATCGGACAATTCGTCGTCGTCGTCCGCGGCGTGCGGCGTTGGCACCTTCACCACGCGAAGCTGGTCGGTCATGCGGCGTATGCTTCGCGTAAGACCACGGATGACCTCAAGGAGGACCTTCGGGTTCTTTTCGCCGAACTGAATGAACGTCTGGCGATCGAGCACAAGGAGCGTGGCTCCCGCTTCGGTCGCGCTTGCGGTTGCCGTGCGCGGCCCGCCATCGAAGATCGCCAGCTCGCCAAAGTACGAACTCGGACCAAGCCGCGCGACCTCGCTCATGCGAGTCCCGGTGCCCTGCGAAATGGCCACGGTGCCGCGAAGAATGATGAACAGGCTCGACCCAAGTTCGCCTTCGGTGAAAATGCGATCGCCGGCGCGATACGACTTCTCTTGGCATCGTTCAGCGAGCGCACGCAGATCGTCGAGAGTGACGAGGCGAAACGCCGGGAGCGAACGAAGTTGTATGAGCTTGTCTGTGGTCGAAAGCGCGGCAGCCATTCAGTCCTTAGCGAGCGAAGCGCGGAGCGCTCACGTGGCGTTTGGTGGTGTCGATCCGGAACGCGCAGTCGAGCTTGGCGCGTCCCGGGTGATCGATACTCGACATGCAGTCTTCACGCTTTCGAGTTCACGGAGGCGATCAGAGAACATCGAGATCGTACTGAGCGCCGAACATCAACGTGAAGCGGTTGACCGGCGAAAGCGCTGGAACGCTCGTGGCCGTCGCGGGCTCTTGTTGTGGGCCAACGACGTATGGCATCCGGTTGTGCATCGCGATGTTCATCATCACGCGGTACGAGAGCCCCTTCATGTTGGGAACGTCGCCAACCGCTGTGAAGCGCGCGTCGACTTGTGGCGGAGCGAGCGCACCGTCGCGCCAAACCGCCGAAGCGCCGTTCGCGTATGTGCCATCGGCGCTGCGCGAACCGATGAACGCAATCGCGCCCGAGACAACGGGGAACGGCTTCGGGAACTCGTAACCGCCGTGCATGTTTCCGAAATACGTGGGCGACAGCGTGAGGTCACGCGAGCCGTCCGCCGTGTCCGCTTTGGTCGAGGCGACCGTGAGCGTTGCGCCGTAGCGAAATTGCGATTCGCTGCCTTCGAAGAGCCCGTTGAATCCGAAGTTCGTGATGCCGTTGCCGTTCGCGAACCACGAAAGTGGCTGCCCCGCGACCGTGGTCGTCGACGAACCGAACGCGACCATGTCCGTGAAGCGGCTGACGAAGAGGCCGCCGAGCGCTCGGTTCTTTCCGAAGCGACGTTCGTAGGAAACCTCGCCGGTGTACACGCGCTCCGGCGAGAGGTTCGGGTTCTGGATTTGCTCGCCCGGAATCTGCGTGAAGCGCTCGTAGCCGGTGGGCGTACGGAACGCCGACGAGAAGACCGCCTTCACGATGCCAACGCTTGGCCGCGTCCAAACCGCTGCGATGCGGGGAGACAGCGCGGGGGAAAAATCCGTCTGCGCGTCGATGCGCACGCCGGCGTTCAGCTGCCACTCTTTGTCGAGCTTCGCGCGCTGCTGCACGTAGGGAGCAACGAGCCATTCAAGGCGGTCGTAACGTCCCGAGCTTCCGTAGCTCTTGTCTGTCGAGACATCGCGAAAGTCGTTGATGGACCCGATGCGGCGCATGCGCGAGTCGAGACCCACAAGGAGCGGAAAGCGACCGTCTTCGGTGAAGTCGTAGGTCGACTGCAGCTCAAGACCGCCCCACTGGGACACGCCCACTTGGCGCTGGATGAAGAAGCCTTGGCTCGTGTCACCGGGCGTCGGCACGTTCGTCGCGTCGCCTGAGCCGTCGCTCGCCCAGTCGTGGCTGAACGTATCGATGCGGTAGTCGTAGGTGCCGCCATAGAGGCGCGCCATCCCGGACACGCGCTCAGTCAGCGTTTTCTGCCACTTGAGCTCACCGATGAGGGTTCGGTCGCGCTCGAAGGAGTCCGGCGAGTTGAAGTCGCCCGACGTGATTCCGAAAACGCCGCGAGCCGGTTGGCTGCGCGAGTACTGCGTGGCCTTGAGGAACGCGCTGTAGTCGCCCCAACGCGCTTTCGCGAGGAGCGAGGGAACCTCGGCCCAATGGGCCTCTGTGGCACGTCCGCCCCAGACGCACGGAAGGTAGCTCTTCGGTCCGTAGTTCGGCGTTCCGCTGGCGCAACCCGCTCCCGAAAGGTCGGCGGGATTGTACTGCGGCGCAAAGCCAAACGCGGGGCCGCCTTGGCGGTAATACTCGAACCCGATGGCGTATTCACCGGGCTTGTCGGCGAGCATAAACTGCTGCGCCGCGTTCACACCGATGCGCGCGGTACCGCCGGCGCCGTCCGCGCTGAGAACGGCTTGCCCTGACGAGTTCACCGGCGGCGAAGCCGAGACCTCGAGAACGCCGTGAACACCCTTGCTGTCCTTCGCGCCCTTCGTGACCACGTTGATGACGCCGAGCATCGCGTACGAGCCGTAGAGCACCGAGCCCGCACCCGTGATGACCTCGATGTGGTCGATCATTTCGATCGGGATGCCGGCCCCCTGTTCGAAATACGCAGTGCCGTTCCACGGCTCGTTCATGATGTTTCCATCGACGACGAGAAGCACGTGGTTGCCGTAATCGCCCGAGAGCAGCACGCCGCGCGCGCCGACTTCGACCGCGTGAAGCGGGTCTTGCGAGTACATGCCGACGGAGAGGAAATTGAGCGCCTCGGCGAGGGTCCGAAGCCCGTAACGGCGCATGTCGTCCGCGGTGACCGTCGTGGTCGTCGCGGGAGCGTCGTCGGCCTTTTCCGCGGTGCGTGAAGCGCCGGAAACGACGTTCGAATCGAGGAGCGCTTCGAGGTCCGTTGAGTCCGATGGCGCGTCCACCACGGGTACGGTCTCGGCGACCGGGGGCGTCGGCGGCGTCGTCGTCGCGTCCGCAGATGGAGGCGTTGCGGATGCGGGTGCGCTCGCTTCAGCGGCGGGCGTCGCAGCGGCAGGCACGACCGGTGCAGGAGCTGGCTCACCCACCACCGCGGGTGCCGTAGGCGTCACGGCAGGGGCCGGCGCGTCAGGCGCAGGAGGCGTCGCAACTTCGGTCCCAACGGCAGCAGGCTCGTCCGCCTTGGACACAGGAGCAGGAGCAGGAGACGCGGGCTTCACCGCAGCAGCGTCTTTCGCAGCCGGCGGCGGAGCGTCCGCGGGCTTCTTTTTCTTCTTTTGCGCCACGACTTTGCCCATGCCCGGGCGAGTGGCCGCCTCGGCTTGGGTTGCGTCGGCCACAAAAGACGTGGCGGCGGTAGCGAGAACCAGCAAAAAAACAGGGCGAATCATTCGAACACCTTCATGAGCTTCAGGGCTTCAGCCTTGAACGCGGCATTTTGTTTCTTCGCTTGGGTCAGATGCACGAGGAGCTTCGGCTTGCCCGACACGAGGTCGAATCCAAGGACCGCGCCCTTCGACACGTCGCCTGCGATCGCCGCAATGGTCACGACGTCTTTTCCGTTGAGCGCATCGGCGATGGCCGCCACGTCGGACGAGAGACCACTCGAGATGTAGATGAGTGCAGGCTTCTGCTTCGTCACCTCGTCCGCAAGCCCCTTGGCTCCAGCGAACGACATCGCGATCTCTTCGTGGGCAACTCCGCCGATTTCCGCGAGGCCACCGAACGCAGCGCGGGCCTGATTGGCGACTTTCGTCGACTCCGCGTCGCCCGGCTTCGACACGATGAACACCTTCGCGCGCGCACCGGCACGAGGCGCATAGTTTCGGTCATACCCTGCGATTTTTGCGGTGAGTTCCACCTGAAGGCCCACGGGAACCGCGGGTTCCTCCGCACCGATCGCGTTCGCGATCAGAGCGATGGCTACCCCCATACACGTCGATTTGAGACTCGTTCGCAACGTCATCGGCTCCACTCTCAGGCTCAGGCCTTCGGCACTCTCTCGCGGCAGCCGTGAACGAGCAAGCTTCAGGATGCCGCACTGCGAATGATGAAGGTCGTACCTTTGCCCGATTCGGTCGTCACGTCGAGCTTATACCCCGCCGATTCGATGTCGCCCTTGACGGCCGCCATGCCCACGCCGCGACCGCTGATCGAATCGACGACCTCGGTGGTCGAGACGCCTGAGGCGAAAATGAGCTCCCACTCGCGGCCTGGCTGAACCGCCAATCCCATGGATTCCGCCTTGCGGCGCAGCGCACCGATGTTCAGACCGGCCCCGTCGTCGCCGATGCGAATGACGACGTTTGCGCCATCGATCTCCCCGGCCAGGCGAACGATGCCGATGGGTTCTTTGCCGTTCTCTTCACGCGCCTCCGGTGCCTCGATGCCATGCGCGATCGAATTTCGCACCATGTGAACGAGTGAGCCGCTGAGCACTTTGGCGAGCTTCGGCGGAATGAGCACGTCGCGCCCCTCGACCACGAGCGTCGCACGTTTGCCAAGCTGCTCCGCCCACACGGGCGTGCCCTCGACGAGACGTCCAACCGACTCGCCGAAGGGGCGCGAGGCGAGACGGGCAGCAATTTCCGACACGATGCCTTCTCGATCACCCACCGCGGCGAGCAGTCGATCGATGTCCGCGCGGTTGACGGTCGTTTGATCGAGAATCGCTTCGCCGATGGGCGACGCCTGCACGAACGTGAGGCGAACTTCGTCGAGGGCTTGGCGCGCGTCGGCAATGCCTTGGTGCAGCTCTTCGAGCGAGGAACCGACCGGCGTCGAACCGTTTGCTTCCGCCGCTCCACGGAGCTCGGAGAGACGGTTCTCCATGTTCGCGCAAACGTCTTCGAGGCTCTCGAGCTCGAACGCGCGCGCCTCGCCCTTCACGGTGTGCGCATGCTGGAAGAGGCTCTCGATCTCGAATCCCTTCAAGTCTTTTTCCTCGTGCCCAAGCTCGTCTTCGAAGGCCGAAAGGCGATCGTTTGCGCTTCGCATGAAGCCGATGAAGAGCTGCGCCCCGCCGGCGAGGAGCTTCTTCATGAGGGCCATCTGCTGTTCGTGCGCTTGCGACTGAGCGTTGATCTGCGCCTCAAGTCGACGCTTCTCGGTCTCGTCGGTCGCGAGCAGCATGATGCGGAGAATCTTGTCGCCTTCGATGATCGGCCGGAACTCGAGCGTGACGTTCCGCTCGTCGTCGGTCATCGGGCTCATCGTGACCTCCGTCGGCGCGAGCATTGCCCATTCGTCCCACTCGCTGGCAGGCTGATTGAAGATGCACGCCGACCACATTTCGAACGCGCGCCGCGAATCGTCCCAGTCGGGGCACGTCGAAAACATCAGCGCGAAGACCGGTTGTCCTTCGATGCCGTCGCCGAAGAGCGCCTCGGCCTGTTTCGAGTGCTGGCCCACCACACGAAGCTCGGGACCGAACGCGAAGATGGCCTGGCGCATGTTGTCGAAGAGCTGCTGCATCGACCGGTTGATGGCCGCGAGCCTTTCTTCGCGATCGACGATGGCCCCGGCCATGCCGTTGAACGCAACGCCGAGGACACCGATTTCGTCGCGCGAGGAAACGTCGACGTGCGCGTGCTCCCCGCGTTCCACACGTTTCGCAGCCTCGGTGAGACGGGCAAGCGGGTTGACGATTTGCAGGCGTGCGATGGCGGCAAGCACGAGAATAAGACCCGCAGCAAGGCTCACCGACATCGTGAAGAGGCTCTTGCGCCCTTGAATGAACGCCGCGTTTTCCTTCTCGAGCGAGAAGTCCACGACCGTGAAGCCGATCTCTTTCTTCACCGACCCTTCGTCGCCTTTGAGCACCGGTCGCGCCACCCGGACGAACATCGGATCGCCTAGCGGCAGAGCCTGCACCATCGGAGCGTTCGTCGCCGGTTTCGAGATTTCACCGTCGGGCTTGATTGCGTAAGACACATACAAGTCGCCGTCTTTCACTTTCCATACGGCAGCCGCGATGATCTCCGGGTTTCCCGTCAGGTTGTGCAGCGCGGTCTTGCCGCTGTCTTCATCGTCAAAGTCGAGGGGCGCGCTCATGCCTTCGGCGAAGAGCTCAGCCACAGCGATGGCAGCTTTTTCCTTCGCCTCGAGCGAGTTGCGGCGCTCGCGTGCCGAGAGCTGGAAGAACAAAAGCGTCATCGCAGCCACGAGCACGACGATGGTCGCTAGCGTTAGCTTCGCCCCGATCGAGATGACCGGCCCCGACGACTTTGATTCACCCATAGCGCCCGCTCCTCGATGACCCGGACGAAACAAATCGTCCAAGGACCGAGGTTACGTACGCGCTAGGCGGGTGACCAGCGTGTTCTTCAGCAACGCACTCTTCGCTGAATCACACGTCAAGAACGGCGGCAAACGTCGGCGAGGAATCGCGAACGAAACGCACGACCGTTCGGGCGACACGCACGACGAAGCTTGCCGGTGGCCGCTCGCGACCGAGCGCGGAGCCAATGGCGTCCGCAACGAACTTGCTTGGGTTGCGGTCTTCTTCAATGCAGCGCATCGCGAGTTTCCGCGCGAGCTCAGGCTCCAAGTGGAGCGTGCACTCTTGAAAGCTTCGACCGGCGCCGCCGGCCACTTGCTCGCCCCAAAAATGCGGCGAGCGTGGAGCGATCCACGAAGCTTTTTCCGCGGCTTCCGGCGCGAGCGCCGTGGGCATTTCGTCGGAAACGAGGGAAAGCGATTCAGCTGGCGGCGGCTTGCGAAGCGAGACCGTCACGTTCTTGCGTGCCATGGGCGAGTTCCTCCACGTCGTCAAAGAGGGCAAACACTTCGCGTGCCGCGGGGTCGCGGGGCGAAAAACGGGTGGGGCCGAGGCCCACGGCAATGGCTTCTTGGTAGGCCACGCGGGCGCCAAGTTCCGTGCGCAATACAGGCAATCCGCTCTCTTCGAGCACCGCGCGAGCGCTGCGGGCGAGGGCTGTACGGCCTTGCTTGCGGGTGATGACCACGGCGGCGCGAAGGTTTTCGCGGTACGCGCGAACCTCGGCGAGCACCTCGATCGATGCGGCGAGAGCCCACGCGTCAGCAGCCGAGGCGCCGCACGGAAAGAGCGCCACGTCGGCCACAAGAAGCGCCGAACGCTGCACATCGCCAACGCGCGGCGGGCAGTCGATGAAGACGTCGTCGTACGCCTCGGCCATGGCCTTGAGCTGGCCAGGCTTGTGCATGTGCGCGCCCATGGCGATGACCGTGGGCACGTGATGCCCCTGCTCGGCAGCCACGTCGCCCCACGTTCGCGCGGTTCCTTGCGGGTCCGCGTCCACGAGAAGGACGCGACGGCCTCGATCCATGGCCGCGACCGCGAGGCAAATCGCCGTCGTGCTCTTGCCCACTCCGCCCTTCTGGCCCGTCATCGCGATGATCATGCCTCCTCGGTCACCACACCACGACGCACCGGGCCAAATTTTTGCGTCATGCCTTGACCGCTCGCCGGACGCGTGGTGTGCTCGCGGAAGAATGAGTGAAGGTTCATTCAGCAAGCCCCGAGCAGCAAAAAAGCAGTCCGTTCGCGCGGTTGACGATGCGGAAGCGGGCGGGCTCAAGCGCACTGGCGACAAACGCGAGCGCATTTTGCGCGCCGCAGTCGAGGTGTTCGCACGCCAAGGCTTCTACAAAACCCGCGTAAGCGAGGTCGCGAAGGCGGCCGGGGTCGCCGACGGCACCATCTACCTGTACTTCGACTCGAAAGATCAGCTGCTGCTTTCGCTTTTCGAGGACCGCATCGAGAAGCTGCTCACGTTCCTCGCGAAGGAGATCGCAGCCCTCGCGAGCCCCGAGGAGAAGCTCCGCCGGATCATCGAACTCCAGCTCGGGCTCCTCGACGGTGAACGCGAGCTCGCCGAAGTCGTGACCATCATCGTGCGCCAGTCGAACACGCTCCTTCGCGAGCATGCGGCACCCAAGTTCCTCGCTTACCTCGATGCCATCGCCTCGGTCGTCGCAGAGGGCCAACGCGAGGGAACATTTCGCAGCGACGTTTCGCCTCACCTCGTCGCGCGTGCGGTCTTCGGTGCCCTCGACGGCATCGCGTTGACGTGGGCCCTTGGTAAGCCCGAGGTCGGCGCGCTCAAACGCTCGGCGTCGCAACTTTCCGCGCTGATTCTTGGCGGCATTCGCTCGAGCGAACGCACGAGTCCATGAGCAAACGTCTCGTCGATCGCGCCCGAATCGTTCGCGAAGCGCGCGCGTTCTTCGACTCTCGCGGCTTCCTCGAAGTCGAGACGCCGATCGCGGTTCCCTCGCCGGGAAGTGACCTGCATCTCGACGCGTTTCGTCTCTCGGGCGCGCGCGAACTCTACCTGGCCACGAGCCCGGAATACCAAATGAAGCGCCTGCTCGCAGAGGGGCATCGGCGCATTCACCAAGTGAGTCGCGTCTTTCGTGCGGGCGAGTTCGGCGAGCGTCACAACCCCGAGTTCACGATGCTCGAATGGTACCGCGCGCCGGGCAGCATCGACGACGTGATCGCCGACACGGAACAGCTCGTTTCCCGCGTAACCGGCGGCCTCGTGCGCCTTGGCGACCGCCGCATTCCCATGCTTCCGCCCTTCGAGCGCGTGAGCATCGTGGACGCCTTTGTGCAGTTTGCACACGTTTCCGTCGACGAGGTTTTGCACTGGGCTGCCCACGACGAAGATCGCTTTTATCGCGTCCTCGTCGAGACCGTGGAACCCGCTCTCGCGCGGATCGATCGACCGCTTCTCGTGCACCGTTACCCGATCGAGCAAGCGTCGCTCGCGCGCCCCTGCCCTGACGACGCGCGCTTTGCGGAACGCTTCGAGCTCTGGGTCGCCGGCGTCGAACTCTGCAACGGCTTCGGCGAACTGACCGACCCCGGTGAGCAAAGGCGCCGTCTCGTGAAAGACGCGGACGATCGACGACGCTTCGCCAAGGACGTCTACCCGATCGACGAGCGCTTCATCGCCGCCCTGGAAAAAGGCCTGCCTCCGTGCGCGGGAAACGCCGTTGGCCTCGACCGGCTCGTGGCCCTCGCCCTCGGACTTTCGTCGATCAACGACGTGGTTGCGTTTCGCTTCGACGAGCTCTGAACCCAGTAGCAGCCGGTGCGAGGCGCATGCAGCGCCCCCACTCCGTGCCCGTCCGAGCCTTCACATGCGGGCGAACAGGCGCTCGTAATACTTTTCAGTTTCGTTCGCCTCGAGGCGCGAGAAGAACGACGAGAAGGCCATCCAAATCGCGAGCGCGTTCAAGTCGCGGAACATCGGTGGCAGGTAGTGCGGCGGCTTCACGACCCCGTCGCTCACGTGCCGATGCAGCACGGGTACGTCCTCGTGCGCGACCTTTCCGACGAAGAGATACGGAATGAGCTCGGCCTTGTTTTGCGCGATGGCGGCCTGGATAAACGCGAAGTTCAGGACGATGCCCCGGCAGTAGCAAGCGTCCTTCGTGAACGGGCCGCCGCCCTCCATGACGCCGCCCCGAAAGATGCGCTTCGTCATGTCGAAGCACTCTTGCTCGTCGTAACCCTCGGTGCGAAACCAGTCGAAGACCTCGATGAAGTTCGCGCCGTCTTCGGCTTTGTCGACGGCGATGACGCGATCGTTCAGGCGACGCGCTCGACGCGGGTACGTGCGGTACGTGAAGAGCTCAACGAGCGCCGCGAGGCCCTCTTGCACCGTGGTCGTGCGCGGCGGACCTTTCGCCAGCCATTTTGCAACCGGTTGCTTCTGCCCGTTGATGCTCGTCGCCACGTGCACCCAGCCTTCATGCACCTCGAGAATGTCGAGGTCGCGATCGGAAAACCGCGCGGCGCTGCGCAGCTTCACGTAGTCGCTGCCCGCAGCGGCGTCGGCGAGAATGCCGTCGTCGAGCTCCACGCGCACCGGGTCGTCTGTGAAGTAGCGCGTGAAGCGGTCGCCCAAGATGGCGGCTGCAGTCTGTGCATCATGCACGCGTTCGAACGACCCACCGAGACGCCCTGCATCGACGCGAGAGAAGATGCCGTAGAGCAAGCGTCCGAGGTCGCGAAGCGTGGTTTTTCCGTCGGGAAAGACGTCCTTCGTGGAACCGTAGAGGCGACGCGAATATGCGTAAAAAAGCGGGGTTCCGCGGGCTGCCAGCATTCGCACGACGTCGCGGTATTCGAGAGCTGTCGCCAGCAAGATGCGCCCGATATCGTCGTCGGGACCGAGCACCTCTTCGACGTCGCGGGCGATCTCTTCGAACTCTTCGGCCTTCGAGCGCGGGTCGAAACCAAGCTCCACGTTCGCGTAAGCCTCGGCGCCGATGACAGGAAGGTCCTTGAAGCGGCTCTTGAAAAAACGCTCTTCGTGCGGCGCCTCCCACTTGATCGCGTTCAAGATTCGGATGGGCTTCTGCGCCTCGACGATGCGACCCGCCAGGCGCGCCACGTGCTCTTTGTAGCTAAGCCACGGGCTCGACGGCGAGGCGACGGGGATGCGCGGAACACTGTCCGTCGTCGGGAATTGGCTCGACAAAGGCGCACCGGAAAGGGGCTCGTCGCTGGAGCCTTTCGCTTTACCGTTGCCGCTGCCGTCCCTGTCCTCCGCCATTTCGCTTCGTGCAGGATACATGCAGCCATTGGCCAGCGCGCGACAATAATTCACGACGAACGAAAGCCCCGCCCGCTCCTCGAAGGCGCGGCACGGGGCTTTGGCATCACACGACGACGTGCGTGTCAGTTCGGAAGCGAGGCCGCCGACATGCCCGCAGAGGGCTTCGGGACAGACGGCGACTCGTTGTGACCGCGCCAATGCATCATGGACGTCGAGACGCCAAAGAGCTTGCCCGCCCAGTCGAAGATCGACGTGGGAAGAACGCCGCGGAGAAACGGTGTGAGCTTCACCATGAAGGGCTCGAGGACCCACGCGCGGTCGTTCTTCACGGCCGCCATCACCTTGTCGACGATAGCTTGAGGCTTGAGAATCGGCGTGAGAAACGGCCCCTTGACGCCATCGAACATGCCTGTGGCAATGTAGCTGGGGCACACGGTCGTGACCTTCACGTGGGCCGATCCGTCCGTGAGAAGTTCTTGGCGTACCGACTCGGAGAAGCCGATGACCGCCCACTTGCTCGCCGCGTAGGTGCTGCCGAAGGGCAAGCCAATGAAGCCCGACGCGCTCGCGATGTTGACGAGGTGTCCCTCGGGCTCTGAAACCATGTCGTCGAGGAACGCATGCGTGAAGGCGACGACGCCAAACACGTTCACGTCGAACGTGAGCTTGTGGCGCTCCCATGGGGTCTTCGTAAGCGGACCGCCGAAGACCACGCCCGCGTTGTTCACGAGGACCGCAACGCGTCCGAAGTCGCGATGAATCACTTCGCGCAGCGCGAGAATCGCGGGCCTGTCCGTCACGTCGACTTCGAATCCACGCGCCTCAACGCCGAGGCTGCGCGCGATGGAAGCGGTCTCCTCCGCGGCCTTTCCGTCCTTGTCGACGACCACGAGCTTCGCTCCAAGTTTCGCGAACTCGAGGCTCATGAGGCGACCGATGCCGCCGCCAGCTCCAGTGATGAGAACGACCCGACCGCGCACGTTTTTCATGGGAAACTCCTGGACAACGAGGCCACCCAAGCGGGCAGCTCTCGCACCTTAGTCTGGGAAAGCGAGGCGTCACGGCGTTTCGCTGTGTCGCGTCATTTCACCTCGCGCGCCTCAACGTCGAGCCACCACGATGCCCGATGCCGCGCGCACCTTCTCGATGACCGGTGCCGCTGCGGCCCTCGCGCGATCGGCTCCCGCGACGAGAACGCTCTCGACGAAGGCGTGATCGGCCGCGAGCTCTTTGCGACGCGCGCGCGCAGGACCAAACGTGGCCACGAAGAGGTCCGCGAGTTGCTGCTTGTAGTGGCCCCAACCTTTGCCGCCCTCGTCGAAGGTGCGCTCAATCTCGTTCATGTCGCTCGGCGAAGCGAAAAGCTTGAGGAGTGCATATATCGGCGTGGCGTCGCGATCCTTCGGAGCTTCGAGGGGAGTCGAGTCGCTCTTGATGCTCATGATGCGCTTCTTGGTGGGTCCGTCCTCGTCGAAGAGATCGATCGCGTTGCCGTAGGACTTGCTCATCTTCTGACCATCGATGCCCGGCACCACCGCCGAGCTCTCCTGCACCATCGCGCGTGGCAGCTTGAGAATGCCTGGCGTTCCGCCTTTCAATCCGTCCGGGTCCTTCGCGTCCCACTTGGGCACGAACGCGAGATTGAACTTGGTGGCGATGTCGCGGGTCATCTCCAAGTGCTGCACTTGATCGCGACCCACGGGGACGACGTCGGCGCCGTAGAGCAAGATGTCCGCGGCCATGAGCACCGGGTAACTGAAGAGACCGAGGTCCGCCGAGATGCCGCGCGCCGTCTTGTCTTTGAACGAATGGGCACGCTCAAGGAGGCCGAGCGGCGTGAGCGACGAGAGAATCCAGAAGAGCTCCGTCACCTCGGGCACGTCCGACTGACGAAAGAGCGTGGCCTTCGCAGGGTCGAGACCAAGTGCCAGAAAATCCAAGGCGACATCGCGCGTCAGATCCCGCAACTTCTGCCCGTCGCGCACCGTCGTGAGCGCGTGCAAGTTCGCGATGAAGTAGAACGCGTCGCCTTGGTGCTGCAGCTCGATGAACTGCTTGATGGCACCGAAGTAGTTGCCGAGGTGGAGCTTCCCGGACGACTGGACACCGGAGAGGATGCGCATGCCATGCGGCTAGCGCAAAAGTGCGATCGGCGGCGACCGCGAATGCTTCGTGTTCGCGTGACGACTGACCGCGCGTGCGAACACGCCATCACACCTCGCCAATGAAAAGACGTATCCGCCGCACATACGCGGGAATACGTCGTATCATTCGAGCCATCCGTGATGCCTATTTGAGCAGGCCGAGCAGGTCGAGCAGGTCTCTAGCGCTTGGCGGCAGCAGGAACGACTTGCAGGATCGCTTCGAGAAGTTGCGCCGCGGTGACGGGCTTGTTCAAAAATCGCGCGGCCCCGACGAGAGCGGCTTGCTGGCGCGACTGGCTGTCTTCGGACGCGGTGACAAGGATGACGGGGATCTTTCGAACCATTTCGTCTTCGTGCGCACGCATGCGCTGAATGAGCGAAATTCCGTCGATGCCCGGCATCGTGATGTCCGCGAGAAGCAGGTCAGGCTTCAGGACCGCAACCATTGCGAGGGCGCGTTTGCCGTCCGTCGACTGGTGCACCTCGAACCCGGCATTCTCCAGGCACGCGACGTACAGCGAACGGATAATCGAGCTGTCCTCCGCGATGAGCACGCGCATCTTTTCCGCTGCCATAGTCGTCTCCGTCGGAAGGCAAGAGCCCCCGTGCGGTGAGCTTATCGTTGAAACGCCGTCGATGAAAAGCGGTCCGTCTTCTCACACGCTCTTTCCCTTGGCGTGCCGGCAGTGCACGGTCCATGGTCCATGATGAGGATTGCTCACGCAAAAGCGCGAACGTCGAGCGAGGTCGGGTACCTCGTCTTCTCGGACGTGCACCTCGGAAGTGACGTAAATGAGCTGACGCCGCGCGTTCGCCATCGCCCGGAAAACCTTGACGATGACCTCGTGGCGCTCCTCGATCACTACCGGGTGACGCCGTCCGAGAGCAGCTCCCGTCGCTGGCACCTCGTCATCGCGGGCGACTTCATCGACTTCGTGGGCATGCTCGTGAGCGACACCGGCGAGACCGAGGACGACCTCTCCGGGGACGCTGGCCTTGGGAGCGCGTCGTCCATGGCCCTTCGCAAGCTCGCCCGGGCGGCCGAGCGGCACCCCACCGTGTTCGACGCTCTTGGGCGATTTGTGGAGTCCGACCACTCGCTCACGTTCGTGATCGGCAACCACGACCTTGAGCTTCACTGGCCCGACGTGCAGCAAGCCCTGCGCGAGTCCGTGCTGAAACGCGTCGCTCCAGCGCTTCGCGAGCAGCTCGGCGCACGCGTGCAGATTGAACCTATTTTCTTTTGGGCCGAAGGCACGCTCTTCGTCGAGCACGGTCATCGCTACGACCCCACCTGCGTTGGCGTTGCCACCTTCGCGCCGCACAATCCCGTCGCGCGGCACCGAATGCTCCCGACGCTTTCCGATGTGCTCCTTCGGCTCATCGTGCGTCGCGTGGACACCATCGACGAGCACGGGCATGAGAACGAGGGCCTCGACTACTACCGGCGCCTCATCGTGCGGACGGGCCTTCGTGGGGTCGGCAACCTCGCACGCGCGTTCTTCCACGCGATCACCGTGGCGGTCGTGACGTGGTGGCAGCTGATGCGCGGGGGCCTTCGCTCGCTTCGCCGTTTGCATCTCCGACGACTGCGGCGCTTCGCTGCGTTTCGTCGCATCGGGTGGCACAAGCTTCGTGCCTTCGACGCCCTCGCCGTGAAGCCGAGCATCGCGAGTCTCCACGCGATTTTTTCGACGCTGCTTCTCGATCGCTTGGCCCTCTTCAGCGTCACGCCAATCTTCGTGCTCGCGACGTTCTTCATCCCCGCATCCATGCTCGCGCGCTTTTCCGGCGCGCTCGCGTTCGTGCTGCTCGCACGTATCCTCCACGAAAAACTCGTCACCCTACGGGCGCTCGACGCCGCCGAACGCATGGAGAGACGCGCAAAAGACGTCGCACGACTTTTCCCCGCGGCCTTCGTCGTCATGGGCCACACGCACATGCCCGTCGAACGCGCTCTCTCGGTCGATGCAGTCTACATCAATACGGGAACGTGGGCCGAAGAGGCCGACGAGCGAGGCCTTGTCACGCCGCCTGCCCCACGCACGCACTTCGTCGTCGAAGGCCTCGACACGGCGCGCGGAGAACTTCGTCGCTGGGTTCCTGGGAACGGGCCCGAACGCTGGACCAAGGACAGCTGACGTCGGAATCGACGCGGCATTTCGCTGGTTTTTCCTTCGTCGAATGCGCTTGGTGGCCGAGAGGGCGATTCCAGGCTAGGCCGCCGCCACGATGAGTTCATCCCGCATGCGCAGTCTGTACGACGGACGAGCCGTGGTCCTCGCCCCGATGGAAGACGTGACCGATGCGGTGTTCCGCACGCTTTCACGCACGGTCGGCGCCGACATCTGCGTCACCGAGTTCGTGAACGTCGAAGGGCTCCTTCGCGGTTGCCGCCATGCGAAGCGCAAGATTCGTATCGAAGCGACGGACACGCCGACGGCAATCCAAATTTATGGATCCGACCCGGCTCGCCTCGCGGAAGCCGCTGAAATCGCAGCAGACGCGCAACCCTCGTTCGTCGACGTGAACTGCGGCTGCTGGGTTCCCAAGATCGCCGGACGTGGCGCAGGAGCCGGCTGGCTTCGTGATCCAGAAGCCATGGTGGCGATGGCCAAGCTCGTCGTGGAGCGGGTCGCTGGGCGAGCTCCGGTCACGGTGAAAACGCGCATCGGCCTCGGCCCTGAGTCCCACATGCCCATCGTGGACCTTGCGCGCCGCCTCGAGGACGTCGGAGTCGAGGCCCTCACGCTGCACTGCCGCACCGCCAAACAAGGGCACAGCGGCGGAGCCGAATGGAGCTGGGCCCAGAAGGCGCGCGCTGTCGTCACGATGCCCGTCATCGTCAATGGCGACGTACGTTCCGCCGACGATGCCGAGCGAGCCATTCGCGAAACAGGATGCGAAGGCGTGATGATTGGCCGCCGTGCCATCGAGCACCCGTGGGTATTTCGCGAGGCGCGCGCGAGACTCGCCGGTGAGCCCGTCGTTCCGCCAACACCTGCAGAACGCATCGAACTGTGCCGCGTCCACCTCGTCGCGAATGTCGCCGAACGCGGCGAAAAGCATGGCGTTCAAGTCACGCGCCGGCACCTTGCAGGCTACCTTCGAGGCCTCGCCGGAGCCGCGGCGCTTCGGCAAACGCTTCTGAACACGCCCGACATCGAAGGCTGCCTTGCCCTTCTCGATTCGGCGGTTGGCGAAGTCCGTTACGTCGAAGGCTTCGACGGCTTTGGCGTACGTTCTCCCGTCGAGAGCGATTGCCGCACCGCCGCCGCGTAGGGCCGCCATTTGCTACCGCAGGAGAGATGCATGACCGATTCGATCACCGCCTTGCATCGCCTTCACGTCGCGGAGCTTGAGCGCCGCTACGCCCCGCTTTTCGAACGCTTCGCGCTCGACGTTCTCGTCGTGCACGCGGGAACGCAGCAAAAGAAGACGCGCTACGACGACCAGTATTGGCCGTTGCGGCCGAACCCGCACTTTCAGCATTGGCTGCCTCTCGAAGAGGCCGGAGCGTTATTGGCGCTGCGCCCGAGCAAGAAGCCTGTGCTTTGGCGGTCCACGGCCTTTGACTTTTGGGAGGCTGCCGCGCGCATCGAGCGTTCGATCTTCGAACCGTTCGAGGTGCACGAAGTCGATGGCCCACTGCCTTTTGCGAGCGTGCGCGAGGCGGGTGAGCGCGGACTCTTTCTCGGCGAAGACGACGCGGTTGCGGCGAGCCTCGGCCTCGGGCGTGCGGATGCGAACGCGGACCTTCTCGCGGCGGTCGACGCGCTTCGCGTGAGGAAAACGCCTTACGAAATCGCTTGCCTCGCCGAAGCGAATCGACGGGCATGCCTCGGTCACCAGGCCGTCGGTGACCAGTTTGCGACCGGCGACTTCAGCGAGCTCGAGCTTCACCTCGCCTACCTTCGCGCCACCGGTCAGGACGACGCGGAGACGCCGTACAAGAACATCGTTGCCCTCGGTGCTGCGGGCGCGACGCTTCACTACGTGCGCTACGATCATGGGCGCCGCGTGCAGGGAACCGACTCGCTTCTCGTCGACGCCGGCGCGTGCTTTCGAGGCTATTGCAGCGACATCACCCGAACGCATGTGCGCGGCTCCGGCGACCTTGCCGCGACGTTTCGGGCGCTCATTGAGGGCGTCGATCGCTTTCAACAAATCCTCATCGACCGCGCAGTCGCAGGCCTCCCCTACGAGAGTTTGCACGACGAATCGCACGCGCTTCTCGCCTCGCTCCTCGTCGACAGCAAGCTCTTTCACGGCGACGCGGAACTCGCGGTTTCCTCGGGCCTCACGCGCGCCCTCTTGCCTCACGGCCTCGGTCATTCGCTCGGGCTTCAGTGCCACGACGTCGGGTGCGCATCGATAACACCTCGCGCCGACAACCCCTTCTTGCGCAATACATCCATCATCGCGCCCGACCAGTGCTTCACGATCGAGCCAGGCATCTACGTGATCGAACGGCTCCTCGCTCCGTTCCGCGCACACGCCGCCATCGGTGCACTCGTCAACTGGAAGCTCCTCGACGCGCTTTCGCCGTTCGGCGGAATCCGTGTCGAAGACGACCTCGTCGTGGAGAGCACCGGGGCCTGCCGGAACCTCACGCGCCCGCATTTCGTGTCGTCCCCCAAAGGCGCAGCGGCGCGTGACGGAGCCGTATTCCTCGCGTAGCATCAAGCTTCCGTGGATGACGCGACCCGCAATCGACAGGTAGCGAACGCACGCTCCCTCGAACGGGCGGGCGATCATGAAGGCGCGTGGCGAGCGTACCTAAAGGCGGAGTCCGTCGACGATGCGGCGCGCATTCTCTCGGCACTCGGGCGCGTGCGCGAAGCCGCAGAGCTCGTGCTTCGTGAGTTTTCGATCGACGTGAAGAACGCGGGGGCTCTCGACGACGCAGGCCGACGCCATGCGCGCAAAGCCGCGGTGCTGCTCTCTCAGGCCGAAGATTGGGGGCGAGCCGGGGAGCTTTACGGCAGCCTTGGGGACCTCGAACGCGCCGCCCATTGTTACGAAAAAGCTGGCGATACGCACACCGCCGAGAGGCTGCGGCAACGGCTTCACGGACGAGCACCCCAAGCGCGCGCCGTATCGTCGGACGTGACCGCCACGCACCAGACCTCGCGGGTACCGTCGCTTCAACCGATGCCCGTCGCTGCACCACTCGAGGTTCAAACGGTCGAGGGGCGAGCGAAGGCCGCCTACCTCCGCGGAGACTTCGCCACGGCGGGTCGCGCGTTTCTCGACGCGGGCCTTCCATGGGAGGCCGCGGTCTCGTTCTCGAAGGGCAACGATGAAGCCCGCTGTTTCGACGCGCTCGTGTCTGTCGACGTCGCGAACGTTCGCTACCGAAGCGCGTGTCGCCATGCGATTCACTTGGCAAGCCGCTTCGATCGTCTCCCGGATCGGTTGCTCGTTCTCGTCGGCTCGTTCGTGTCGGCACTGCCCGAAACCGACGATGAGCTCGCCGCGATGCTCGTCTTCGCCGAACTCGAGTTTCGCTTCGGACACAGGGCCCACGCGCTCGCGCGAATCGAAGCGCTCGAGAGCCGTTACGGGGACAAGCCCGCCGTCAGGCTCGTCGCCTCACGTGTGCGCGCAAACGCGGGGCGCGACCCTCAAGGGCAACCGTTCGACGCGATGAGCTCCGTGGCCCTTCCTGCTCCGGCAAAGCCCGAGAGCATGCTGCGCGCCTCGGAACTCATTGCGGCGGGCACGGTACTCGCCGATCGATTTCGCTTGGAAAAACGCATCGGACGAGGCGGCTTTGCAAGCGTGTATCGTGCATACGATCTCGAACTCGACACACCGCTCGCCATCAAGGTTCTCGACAGCAACGACAACGAACAAGGGCAAGCGAGCCTCAAGCGCGAGGTGGCGCTCGCCCGTCGCCTGGCGCACCCCAACATCGTCAACGTCTGGGACTTCGTCGTTCACGAAGGGCTCTTCCTCATCAAGATGGAGCTCCTCGAAGGACAGATGCTTCGCGACCGCATGCTCGACCCCATGCAACCCGACGAGGCGGTGAACATCATCGCGCAGGCGTGCGAAGGGCTGCAATTTGCCCACGATCACGGCATCGTTCACCGTGACGTGAAGCCCGACAACCTCTTCGTCACGAGCGATGGCGTCGTGAAACTCACCGACTTCGGAGTCGCACGAAGCTTTAACGACGCGCCTCGAAACCATGCGAGCCAGCCCGTGCTCGTCTCCGAACCGAAGGGGCGAGCGTCCGCGCAAGGGAGCCCGCACTACATGGCACCGGAGCACTCGTCGACGTTCGAGCACCTTGCCCCCGCAGCCGATCAGTACGCCCTCGGGGTCGTGACCTTCGAACTCCTCACAGGACGCCTGCCCTTTCACGCGGACACGGTGCCCGAGCTCCTTGGGCTCCACGCGCTCGCGCCGGTACCTGCGCTCGTCCTCGAAGACGCAGAACTGGGAAAACGCCTCGAACGTGTCGTGCACCGCATGCTCGCCAAGACCGTCGATGCTCGCTTTGCCACGTGCCGCAGCGCTGCAGACGCGCTTCGTGCGGCGCTGCGTTGACGAGCCCGTCACAATCGCGGACGATGTCGCTCGATGAACCGCACCATCACCCCCTCGATCCTCCCGAAGCCCCGTGGCTATTCCCATGGCGTCTCGACGACTGGCACGGTGCTCTACGTGGCGGGTCAAGTCGCCCACGACACGACGGGCCGCATGGTCAGCTCGGAGTTTGCGGCACAATTCGCTCAGTGCATCGACAACGTGCTCACGGTCGTACGCACCGCGGGCGGCGGCTCTGAAAACGTCGTCAAGCTCGTCGCCTACGTGACCGATATCGGGAAATACCGCGAGTGCACACGCGACCTTCGTGAGGTGTGGAAAGCACGCTTCGGCAATTACTACCCCGCCATGACGCTCGTCGCCGTGAGCGCCCTCATCGAACCTTCGGCGCTCGTCGAACTCGAAGGCATCGCCCACCTGCCGTGAGCTAGCCGGCTCAGCTCGCGACGAACCGCAGCCTCGTCAGTAAAAAACCCCACTTCGCACACGCGAAGCGGGGTTTATGCATTCTGCATGCAGGTCAGAATCAGAAGACGGTGTTCATGCCGAGGGTCAACGTCGTCTGGTTCTTCGCGTTGAACACGTCGTTGCCGAGCGAGTCTTGGGCCACGGTGCCTTTGAAGAACACCTCGCCGTCGGCCACGTCGTGGCGCGCTTCGAGGCGAAAGCTCGTGCTCTCTGTCGGACGCAGGTCGAGCGTCAACGTGCCCGACCCGATGGCCTTCGTCCCGTTCGCGGAGAGGAAGAAGATCGGCGAAGTCGCGTCGCCCATGGACTCCTTGAAGTAGTCCGCGCGCGCGGCGAGGTAAGCCCACGAGGCAACTTTGGCCCGTGCGTACGCCGCGGCCGCAAGCCACGAGTAGTCACCTTTCTTGTTCTTCTCCATGCCCACGTCGCCGTGGAGACCGAGCGAGAGCGTGTCGTTGACCGGAACGCTGACCCAGGCGTCGACGAGGTGGCGCAGAGGCTTGCCGAAGTCCGCTGCATCGCTTCGCTTGCGCTCGTTGCCGACGAGGTAGACGAGGCTCGCCGTCGTCCCAGCACCATTGTCGTAGGAAATCTGCGCCGCGCCACTCGGAGTCGCGTTCGTTTCAAAGCCGTTGTTCCAGCCGTTCATCACGTAAGCCGTGGCCGTGAACTCCTTTGACAGCGAGTACGCAGCCTTAGCACCTACGTGGTAATACGTAAGCATATAGAACGTATTGGCGCGCGACCAGTTCCAGTTGTCTTTGACGTTGTAGCCCTCGAAGCCCACCGGTGTCGCGAAGAGGCCTCCGGTGACCGTGAGCCCATTCTCGAACGCGTGCGTCGCATAGGCCTGTTGCACATAGCGGAGCGTGCTCGGGCCCGTCGCGGCGGTGTACGCGGTGCCGTGAGAGCCGGGTTCGAGCGGGTCGTACGTGTTGACGCCAAGGTTGCCGGATTGAAGCGTCACCTTGAGGGAGTCAGCCCCCTTCTTGATGTCCACGTCGACCGCTGCATTCTGCAGGTTGAAGCCATCGTGGAAGTCGAAAGCCCTCACGGAGTTGATGCCGTTCGAAGGGCCGTTGAAGTTCGAGAGGTAATAGGTCTCGATCCACCCGCTGATTTTCACTTCGGGACCTGCGGGGGCCGCGGCGACGACGTCGTCCGCGTGGGCGAGGCGCTCGGCCGAGAACGAAACCGCAACGAGGGCAAAGGCCGAGAGAGACTTACGGATCGCAGACTGGGTCATGGGACCTCCTTCAAGACACGAGGTTGCTCGGCTTCGATGTTCGAAATGTTTCGTCTTCGGGCGGCGAAGGTTTCGTGGGTCGGAATTTTCGTCTTCTCGCGCCACGGAGACCCAAGCACTGTCGCGGCGGCCAAACCTTCGCGATGCGCCTCATCTGCCCGGGGTTCGCGACGAGGTTTCCGCATGTTTTGATGGTTCCCTTTTCTTTCGCCAGTCGTGCTTGAAGGCGGATTGAGCGTTCGATCGCCCCGCCAAACCACAACGTTTGCGCGCGGGCGCATCCCAGGGTCCCGTTGCGGCATCCGATGAGCCGCGACTGTCTTTTGCCCACGAGTTCTTCGCATGCGCATTCCCGTCATCTTCCGTAGCGCTGGCCTGCTGCTTCTTTTCGCCTCGGCCGCCCATGCCCTTCAGCCCCTTGAGCACTTCGTCGACGCCGCGCGAAAGTCGTCCTTCGATGCGCGCGAGGCAACGGCCACGGAGCGGCAGCACGCCGAAGAAACCACCCGCGCGTGGTCGGCACTGATTCCTACGTTGACGACGCGTGCAGCTTACACGCGAAACCAATACCCCGCGTCGTCGCTCGTCCCCGCGAACCCGTCGACCGGAGCCGCCGCACGCACCATCACGATCATTCCCGAAGATCAGTTCGACGCGTTCCTCGTGCTCGACGTTCCGCTCGTGGACCTTTCAAAGTGGGGGCTCGTGAGCGCCGCCAAACACGCAGAAGCGGCCACGGTGAAACGCGGCGTGCAGACCGGGCTTGAGCTCGACAAGCAAGTGGCGCGCGCGTACTTCAGCGTCATCGGTGGTGAGGCACTCCTGCAGGCGACGGACAAGTCGTTGCGCGTCGCCCTTCAAAACCACGAACTTGTCGTGAACCGCCAATCGGCAGGCCTCGCAACCGACCTCGACGTGCGTCGCGCGAGCGCCGAAGTTGAGCGCGCAAAGCAGCAAGCCGCTGATGCAAAATACATCCTCGTCGTCACCCGCCGCAATCTCGAAACGCTGACGACGGTCACGCCGGCCGAGGGCGCTCCGTCGCTCTCCGATGACCTTCACGCCGAAGCTCCCGTGCGCGCGTTCGAGGAGAAGACAACGTCGCTTCCCTCCGTGCTCGCCGCCGAGAGTGACGAGAAAGGTGCGCACGCGAATGTGAACGCCGCGTGGGGTGCCCTTGCACCGAGCCTGGCTGCGAACTTCACCGAGCGCTTCACGAACGCGACCGGCTTTGCGGGCCAAAGCCAAGTCTACGCGGCGGGCGTTACGGCAACGTGGCGTCTCGATGCGGGGGCGTGGGCAGGCGTCAAGTCGCTCGAAGCCGCCGAGACCGCGGCCTCTGTGCGCCGAGAACGAGCGATGCGCGCTGCAAAAGACCAAGTGTTTCAGGCATGGGCCCAGGTCGAGTCGCTCACAGCGAAGGCACGCGCTTCGCGTTCGCAAGTCGACGCAACGGACGAGGCTGCGCGCCTTGCCCATGAGCGATACACGCAAGGACGCGCCACGCAACTTGAGGTCGTCCAAGCGGACCGCGACGCGTTCGACGCCACCGTAAGCCGTATTCAAGCCGATGCCGATCTCGCGTATGCCCGCGTATGGCTCCGGTCTGCTTCCGGTGAGACCCTCGCGGCAACCTCGACCAAAGAGACGAACCGATGAGCACCGACACGGCCCCCCTCGACGGCGCGCTCGCGAGCAGCGAAACGCACATCACCCCCACCAAGGCCTACGCACCGAGCGGCATCCGCTGGCGCATGATGGTGACCATCGCCTGGCGCATGATGTTCCACAACAAGCTGAAGATGGCCGGCACGCTGATCGGCGTCGTGTTCGCCGTCGTGCTCTCGAACCAGCAAGCGGGCACGTTTCTCGGGCTCATCAAGAAGAACACGATGTTCGTGGACTACTCGGGCGCCGACTTGTGGATCGTTTCGCCGTCGACGCTCACGCTCCAGGCCACGAAGCCCATGGGCATCTCGGCGCTGTACACGGCGCGTTCCACGAAGGGCGTCGCGTGGGCCGAGCCCCTCCTCTACGGCGGCGCATCGATTCAACTTCCCGCGGGCGGCACCGAGCCAATTCAGTTCGTCGGCACCGCCGCACCACGTTACGCGGGCGGACCTTGGAACGTCGTCGCGGGCTCGAAGAGCGCCCTCGAGCGTCCCAACACGATGATCTTTGAAGACTCGGAACGCGAGCGACTCGGCGGGCTCAACGTTGGAAGCATCCGCGAAGTGAACGGCTTCAAAGTGAACGTCGGCGGCATCACCTGGGGGCTTCTGCCCTTCGGTCCGTCGTTCGCGTTCGCCGAATACGAGCTCGCGCGACGCATGCTCAAGATCGACTCGGACCAAACGCACTTCGTGCTCATCGGCCTTGAACCCGGCGCGAACCCCGAGGCCGTGAAGAAGGCGATCATGGAACGCGCACCCGAGGTGAAGGTCGTCGGACGCGAGGAGTTTCGCAGCATGATCGTGTCGTTCCTTTTGCGCCGCACGCCGATCGGAATCACCTTCGGAACCTCCACGGTCTTCGCGCTCATCGTCGGATTCGTCATCGTCTCGTTGTCGATGTTCTCCGCCGTCGTCGACAACATCCGCGAGTTCGGCACCCTGAAAGCGATCGGCGCCACGAACGGAGACTTGGCGAAGATCGTGATCACGCAATCGATCACGTTCGCGCTCATGGGCTCGCTCATTGGGCTCGCCGCCATCACGCGCATCGCGGCCGCCATCCGGTCTCCCAAACTCGGCGTACTCCTGCCCACGCAGATGCTCGTCGGAACAACGTTCATCATGATCGGCATGTGTGTGGCCGCTTCGGCGCTCGCGCTCCTGCGTCTGCGTAAAGTCGAACCGGGAATGGTGTTCCGATGATCGGGTCCGTTTCGAAACCCAAGCGCGTCGTCGAAGCGACGGGCGTCGTGAAAGATTACGGCGATGGCGCCACCGCATTTCGGGCGTTGAAGGGCGTCGACTTTCACGCGGACGAGGGCGAGTTCGTCATTCTCTCCGGCCCAAGCGGAAGCGGAAAAACGACGCTCATTTCCATTCTTGGCTGCGTACTTTCCGCAACCGCGGGGCACGTGCGCGTCCTCGACGATGTCATCACCGCAGCGCCCGAGTCGGACCTGCCGAAGCTGCGCCTCGCGTACATCGGGTTCATCTTCCAAGGCCACAACCTCATCGCGTCGATGTCGGCGCAAGAGAACGTCGCCATCATGCTCGCGCTCCGCGGATGGAACTCTATCGACGCGAAGAAGGAAGCCGCGCGACTGCTCTCGCTCGTGGAGCTCAGCGATAAGATTGAGAGCCTTCCGGCGGACCTCAGCGGCGGGCAACGTCAGCGCGTGTCGATCGCACGCTGCATCGCCGGCAATCCGCCCATCGTCCTCGCCGACGAACCCACCGCGAGCCTCGACGCGCAAACAGGGCAGCTCGTCACCGAAGTCCTGCACAACATCGCTAAAAAGCGCGGCCACACGGTCATCACCGTGACCCACGACAACCGCATTTATCACTTCGCCGATCGCATCGTTCACATCGAAGACGGCCTCATCATCGACGAGAAGAAAGACAGCCACCCATGAGTGCTCGCCGCATCCGCCCTATCCACGTCGGCCTCGTGTTCGGGGCCCTCACGCTCTTCGGTGTGATCCTTCGTGGCGTTGCCGACGGTCCACCCAACATCGCGCGCGCGTCGGACGTCGAGAAGGCCAAGCGTGATGCCGTGCCGATGAGCGGCGGAAAAGACGAGCGCGGTCCCGTCGCACCCGATGGCGATTACGTCGCGGGCAATGGCATCGTCGAACCGAACGGCCGCGAAATTCGCGTCGCCGCCGCGCAACCTGGCCGCATCGCGCGCATCCTCGTGAAAGAGGGCGATTTCGTCGAGACGGGCGCCCCTCTCGTGGAGCTCGAATCCATGGTCGAGCGCGCAGCCCTTCGTGCGACCGAAGCCGAGGTGCAAGCCGCACAAGCCGAGTACGAGCGCGTGAGCCACGGCCTGCGTCGCGAAGACATCGACGCCGCCATTGATGAAGCGAACTCAAGCCGGGCACGCGCCGACCTTTCAAAGACGTCGCTGCAACGCTTGGAGGCGTTGAACAAATCAGGAGGCGTGTCCGTCGACGAACTCGACCGCGCCCGCCAGAACGCCGCAAGCGACGAGTCTCTTGCCCGCGCGTCCGACGCCCGTCGTCGCGCCGCCCTCGCAGGCTCGCGAGCGGAAGACGTGCTCGCCGCAAAAGCTCGCTTGGAACTCGCGCGTGCGCACCGTGAACAAGCGCAAGCACAAGTCGACCGCCTCACCGTGCAGGCCCCGCAAGCCGGTGAGATCCTCCAGGTGAAGGCCCGCGCCGGCGAATATTACAACGTCCTCGCCGACCCGCTCCTCATCCTCGGCGACACCCGTTCGCTCCGCGTGCGCGTCGACCTCGACGAGCGTGACATCGGCCGCGTGAAAGTTGGGGCCGGCGCCCTCGTCACGACCGAGGCTTTCCGCGATCAGAAGTTCAAAGCCAAGGTCCTCGAAATCGGCCGACGCATGGGTCGAAAGAACATCCGAACGGATGATCCGAACGAGCGCATCGACACGAAGATCCTCGAGGTCGTGCTTCAGCTCGAAGACACCAAACCGCTCGTCCCTGGCGAGCGCGTGACGGGCTACATCTCGACGAAACCCTGACGTTTGCGAGGGCGGCCCCGGAGCCGATTCGACGATTGAGCCGTCTCCCGCATCACGCGAGCGAGGGCTCTTTCGCGTTGACCGATTCGAGGTTCACAAGAACCGCATGCACTTTACACGCACCGTTAGAGGCCCCAGCGCTTGAGGACGGGGTGCGCGTGAATCGGTGCGGCGAACGCCAGAATCGGCTCGGGAATCCGCCAACCCAACGTGAGAATTTGCGCCGCTGCGGGCGTCGTCGGCGCGCGGCCGGGAAGATTTTCGTACCAACGAACCATCGTCGCGACCCAGATGTCCGCCGCGTTGATCCCGTCCGGCCCAATCGTCGGACGACCGAGCGCCGCCAGATCCTCCGAAAGCTTGTCGAGGGTCTGATGCGCTCGACCGAGACGTTCCGCGACGAACGCGTCCCATCCCGCCGAATCGCGCAAGGCGAACGAACGGGTGCCGAGATCCACAACGACGTTGAGAACGGCGTCGACATGATCGCAGACACGCAACGTTGTGGAAAGCTCCGAAGGCCCGACCGGAAAGAGGCGCGGCGACGGAAAAGACGCGTCGAGCCAGCGGCAAATGGAGACCGAATCGACCAGAACCTGACCGTCACCCGCGACGAGCACCGGAATGGTGCCCGTGGGCGCAAGCTGCCTGGCCTGTGCGAGCCTGGCCCCATCCGCACGGCAGTCGACGAGTTCGACCGGGACACTCTTCATCCCAAGGGCAATGCGCACGCGCGCGGAAAAAGGCGACGTGGGGAAGTGATAAAGTCGAGACATCCGCCCATCTTGACGCGGTGGCCGACGGGAAGCAACACAAACTAACGCGTTGCGCCAACGCAGCAATTCGCCCCGTTCGGAGCGCGCGGTCAGAACGAACGCTGGTCCACGCGCACCGTATCGCCCGCCTGCAACATCGGGTTCGGCTCGCGGCCCTCGGTGATGTCGTCGACGCTCAGACTCACGGTGACCACGTGCCCGGTTCGATCGACCCGCATGAGGACGACGTTGTCGCGATCCGCAATCGCGGTGAATCCGCCGGCTTGCGAAATAACTTCAACGAGACGCATTCCGTCCGTCCACGAAAGCGTACCAGGCTTCGCAACCTGCCCGAGAACGTTGACCTTCTTCGAGTTGTACTGCTTGATAAACAACGAAACTTGCGGATCGGTGTAGATGCGCTCTTCAATCAGTCTTTGACGAACAACGTCGACAACTTCTTGCGGCTCAAGACCGGCCACTTTCATGCGCTTCACGTACGGAAAGTCGACGCTGCCGTCCGGCTGCACACGAAACTCGTTCGGCAGATCTTTCTCTCCGACGATCGACATCAGAAAGACGTCTCCCGCACCGAGAGTCGTGCTGGTCTCGTTGGGCGGCAACACGGAAACTCGCGACGCGTTGTGCCTTGTGCACGCGCCGAGCATCAACGCGAGCCCCAACGCGAGGGGCCAACGGCGCAACATCATGGAAACGGCCTCAGAGCGCGTAACGAACGCCTGCAAAGGCCTCGAACCGCGTCCAGTTGAGGTCCACGTAACTGCCGCTCGTGAGGTCTTGCTTCAAACCGCGGTCGCTTGAGTTCGACGAGTACTTCAACGTCGCGTTGATCCCGAGCGCGTTCGACAGGCGGTACTCACCGAAAGCGGTGACATCCGGTCGGATGTTCGAGAAGGCGTCTGCGCGGGTTTGCCCGGCGCTCGCACCGCTCGTGAACGTGAGCGCGTTGTAGGCGATGCTGCTCACGCCGCCTTCGATCGACGTAAACACCTTGCCTTGCCAAAGGTAGGTTGCGCGTGCGTAACCGCGGGTCATCGAGAAAACGCTACCGAGCATGCTCGGCTGGAAGTCACGAAGGAGGCCGACCGCGAGTACGTTCGTCGATGCGCCGTCGGAGCTTGCGGAGTCGGGCAACGCCGCGGCGTCGAAGAAATAGCGAACTTCGGCCTGACCGATAACACTCGCGAAATCGCTCGGAGTCCGACCTGGACCGTCCTGAACGCCGGAAGAGCCGTAGCCGCCCGCGAGAAGGATGCCAATGCGCGGCGTCAGAAGTCCCGACGTGCCGAGCTTGACGCGGAGAGGCGCGAGGTCGCGCGTGTCCGCCGTGTTGGTCGAATACCCAAGCACGCCGTAGGCGGCGTCGAGAAACAACGCGTTTCGGGGACGAAACAGCCAGCGGGCGCGAGCGGTGCCCGTGTGCTCGGTCTGGTTGGAGCTCGCATTGTTGTCGAAAAGCGTGAAACGGCCGCGGTAACCTGCGCGAAACTCAAGGGTTCCGCCGCCCGGGCTGTAAACGAGCTCGCCGTTCGCCAACACGTCGTTTCGCACGAACGCAAGGTTCGGATCGCCGCTGGCCGTGGCGTTGACCGTGCGCAGGTAACTCGCTCCGATAACCCCGCCAAACGGCTGCTGCGGAGCGATTTGGAGATCGGCGTTCAATGCGCCGGCGACGTTTCGCTGGTTGCTCCAATCACCCGAGAGGTACTCGCGGTAGGTCGCAGCGCCCGAAACGCGGAATTTGAACTTGGGCGGGTCGCCGGGGATGCCGCCGATGCGATCGCCAGAAAGCGTGCTGAGCGAGATGGACGGCGTAATGCGCAGAACAGGAAGGCCGACGACGGGAAGGCCGTTGACCTCGCCGTTGAGAACGAGGCGGTCCGTTGACGACGACCGGAGAAACCAGTTGGAGTCGTAACCGACTTCCGTGCCGATTCCCGGGTGAACCTCGAGATTGCCGGTTTTGATGCCGGAACCCTCCGAAGCGGCCCGGTCCTTCAGCCATGCCTGCGCGTGCGCGTTAGCCGGAATAAGCAAGGCGAGAAAGCTCGCCACCCCAATTGTTCGACGCATGTTCATCTCGATAACCAAAGTTGCCCCCAACTCCACCGGCTACTTCGCTGACGTCGAAACCGGAATCACCGGCGACGTTGGCAAAACGTTTGGATTGGTTGTCGGCGCATCAGCGGTGCCGGAGGGCGTTCCGCCGACCTGACTTGAAGACTGTCGCCCGTTCGAGTCCGCCGCTCCCGTGAGCGGGTCAACCGCGGGGTACTCAGACGTCTGGATCGTGGTTGGCGTACCGGGGTCGGTCACGATGTTGACCGTGGCCTGCTCCTGCATGCGCGTGCCCTCGCCAACGGCTTGGCTGGTCGCGTTCAGATACTCGTCGCCGCGCTCGCCAATGATGGTGAGCACTTCGGCGTCCTGCTTTGCCGAAGCGCAGTCCCCACGCTCGATTGCCGCCTTCACGGACGCGCGGCGTTCAACGGCGGACCGAAGCGACGCGTTCGCCTGCGACAGCTTTTCGCTGAGAAAAAGCACCTTTACGACGTCACGCTGCGAGCGTGCGACGTCGAGCTGACGCTGAATCGAAGTCACTGCACTCTGCAAGCGTTCGACGACGGCGTCGGCCTTCGCAAAAAGCTCGGCGCCACCCTCTACGCATGTGGGCTGTGGGGCACCGTTGTCACGCTGCATGTCACTCTGCGCGAGCGCAGAGCCGATGGGAAGCGCGCCAAGAGCGACAACAAAGAGCCAAGTTCGAGAACGCATAGGAGACCTCTAAACGTCAGTATCGTAGGTCGAACAGAAATCGTCAATCGTTGATTGAGCGGGTCACTGTTTGATGAAGTTAACGGGCAGTTGAACGGCTGTACCACCACCGCCTGGCGGTGCAAATTCCGCGTTTCGGATCTTCTTTTTGATACACTCCAAAACGAAGTCACTTAGGCCGGAGTTTTCGCGAACATCGACCCCGGCTACTTCGCCGTTAGGACCAACGTTTGCCACGAAAACGGCACGCCCGCTCATGGAGGGGTCCTGCTCGAGGCCCTTGTTGTAACATTGGCGATAGCCTGGCTTCAGCTTGTTAACCGTCGCTTCGAGGTTATCGATTTGTACGGAAGACGTCGCCTTGCCGATTTGAATGTCGCCCTTAGGACCGGCAACCGCCACCGCACCCGCGGAACCGCCGGTACCCGAACCTCCGGTACCACCACCGATGCCCGCAAGTCCACCGCCACCGCCGCCGGGACGAACGGGACCGCCGCCTCCGGTGCCGAGCTTCAAGTCTCCGCCAGCACCCGCTTGGGCGCCTGCGCTTGACGCGGCAAGCTTGGAAACGTCTCCGCCGGGGACTTCGCCAGCCTTCAACGCGCCAGCCACTGTAGGACCGGTGCCGCCAAGTGCTGCGAGCGTCGCGGTCATGAGCGCGTCAGCCTGAGCCGAAAGCGCCGCCGCTTGCTTGTCGGAAACCTTTGGCTTGCCCGCTCCGCCTGGAGTCTTGGGCGCCGCGCTGGAAGGAGCCGCCTGCTTCGATTCCGCGGGCTTCTTCTCTTCCTTCTTGGCCTTGTCCTCTTCGGTCTTCTCTTCCTTCTGCTCAACGACAGGCTGCGGAATGTTCTTCACCGATTCGAGGAGGCCCTGGAAGGCCTCGTCTTCGTCGTGCACCGGATCGAACCAATCGGTGTACATTGCACCGATAAATCCGAAGTGAAGCAAGAACGAGAACGCTGCGATAATCGCGAGGTTCCAGTCGATGGTGCTCGAGAGGCCGCCCTGAATGGAGAGCGGAATCTGAGGCTTCGGCTGCGGAGGCGGAGGCGTAACGAACTGAAAGAGGATCGTCGTCTCGCCGACCACCACGCGCCCTCGCGTGTCTTCGGTGAGGCGAACCTGGTAGATCGCGCCGTTCTTCTTCGCGGTACCGCGAAGCGCCGACAAGTCCGAAATGCCCGTCGACAACGCCAGGCGCCCCGACATGCCGTCGATGAAGTTGAGCGCGTAATCGTTGCCGGAAAGCTCAAAGAGCGTGAAGCGGTCGGGGAGAAAGTCCGAGCCGATGGTGAACGTGGCCTTTTCGCTCGTGCCGATGGTCACCGGGCCGCGCTGCTTGATGATGCGCTCCTCGATAACTCGTCCGCCTTTCGCGACGATGCCTATCCGGAGCACCTTGGGCCCGTTTTGGGTCTGGATGGCCCGCATGACTGCGGTCATCTGACCTGTACGACCAGAGTTCTGACCTCCTACGGAAGGCTGCGACATGCCCGTATTCCTCCAACGATCCAACGTATGTTAGGCGAGTGAGTCTACAACAACAGCAGCGTCAGGCGCGAGATTCGGTCGCGTCGGGCGCGTTTTCTTTTTCGTCGACGGCTTCCAAGATCGCGGCGCACGCCGAGCGCTCCTCGCGCAACCTCAATTCCACACGTCGATGCACGGACGATACGGCGCCCGTCGCGAGGAAGCCCAGCGCGATGCACGCGATCCCGTGGCCGATGGGCCCGTCGAGAGCCATCGCGTCCGATTCCGTGTGGCTCGCCAGCCCCACGCGCAACGCCCACGCCGCGGCGCAGAAGCTTGCCGACGTCGATACGCGCGCGCACGCCCGAAGCTCTGCGTTCAGCGGACGGAGCTCGTGATGGAGGGCGCTGTCGGCTTCGGCCATCCACAGGTTGCGCGCGCGCTCGGTGTTTGAGTCAAGAGCTTCGCGAAGCGGCTCGAACGCATAAGCAAGCGGCTCGACGAGAACCGCGCGAAGGTGCTTCGCATTTGGCCGAAGCACGATCGGGTCGAGGTCGAGTCGAAGAATCCCTTGCGTGCACATTCGAATCGCGAGCGTGAGCACGGTCACGAGGATGACCCCAAGCACCGCGAGGGACGCCATCAGAACGGGGAGGAGCCGGTCGCGCCTTCGATGCGATCGAGGAAGCTCTTTTTCGGATCGCTCGACTGGAGCCGCGTCGGAAGCTTTCCGATTTCTTGGGCGGCAACCGGCTTTTGCACGCGACCGATGACCGTGGTTTCGCGCACGACCACGACGTTGCCCCGACCGCCTTTGGACTGCGCCTCAGCGGAACTCACGAACGCGAGCGAGGCGAACACGGCGAACGCGGCCAGGGTGGAAACCATACGCGTAGAGCTCATTTGGATCCAACCTCGGCGAGTTTTTGCTTCGCGGTTGCGAGGAGTGAGTCGGCATCGTCGTCGACACCGGGCGGCGCTTTCGGACCGCGAATGCCAAGGTACGCTTCCATTTCGCGCTGCGACGCCGTGTAACGCTCTTCGGGGCCGAGGCCCGCTTTGTCGCCGGCGTACAGAAAGAGGAGCGCCAGGTTGTAGTGCGGAGCGGAGAGCGTGCCGTCGAGGGTCAACGCTTTTTCGAGCGCGACTTTCGCCTCCGGGTAGCGGCCTGCCAATCGGTACGCGTCGCCGAGGGCCGTGGCCACGAAGGCATTCTTTGGGGCAAAGCGCGCCGCCGTCTCAAGCGACACGATGGCCTCTTCCGCGTTGCCCGCTTCGAGCTTCATGATGCCGAGCGCGAGTGCGGCCTCGGTCAAGTCAGGACGCGCCGCGAACACCTTCGCGAAAGCCTCGAGGGCTTGGGCTCGTCGACCTGGAGTTCGCCTGTCGATGAGCGCCCGAAGGAGAAGCGCTTCGGGGTTGTCTTTCGCCCGCGGCGGGGTCGCTTCGTCGATGCCGTCGAGCAACGCATTGAGGGCGTAAGCCGTCATCGATACGCGACCAGCACGATAATGATCACGCGCAACCGCGAGCATCGCGGGAACATACGACGAGTCGAGCGACAGAGCTCGTTGGGCTTCGGCCTGGGCCGTTGCGCTGTCGCCGCTCATCGACGCAGCCTCGGAATGAAGCGTCGCGGCAGGTGCAGACTTCACGAACTTTTCAGCACGCGCTTTCGCGAACTCGACGGCTTCAGCGGTCCGGGCATTGCTGCAGAGTACAAGCACCCAAGCCCGCGCGGCATCCGCGTCGTCGGGTTCGAGAGCGGTAGCCCGCTTGTAAACGTCGATGGCCCCTGGCGAGTCACCGAGACGTTCGAGAACAGCGCCCATGCCCACGAGCGGCACCGAGCTGTTCGGCGCTTCGCGAGAAGCTTTGTCGAAAGCCGCCTTCGCGTCCGTGAGGCGTCCCTCCGAGAACGCTTTGGTCCCGCCTTCGAACGAGCTTCGCGCGGAGCCCACGAGCGGCACCTTCTTTTCGAACGACACGACGACGGGCTTGACCGTGTCGGCGGCCTTTGGCTTCGCGTCAGCGGCCTTCGCGTCGGGCGCGTTCGCCGCGGGCTTGGCTGCATTCTGCACGGGTGCAGCGGGGGCGTTTGTGGGCACTTCGGCGGCGGGTGTTGCTCCCGCACAGCCCACGAGCGAGGCCGCAATCAGCGACGCCGTGAGCGCAAGTGCCAGGTTCATCGGACGAGCCATCAGTTCGAGCTCCCTGGACGGGCCTCATCGCGACCGGTGGCCGGCGGGAGGGCAAAGAGACCGGAGCGGGCACGCTGGAACATGCCGTCTTCGTAGGTGAACGTGCGCTTCTTTTCGGGGTCGGTCGGGTCGTTGACCTTCTCGACGTAGCCCTTGAGCTTCGACGAGTCGGGAATGACGACGGACAGATACGCGAGACGGGCGATGGCTTTTTGAACACCGGAGTTGCGCACGCCGAACATCTTCGCGAACGACACGGCACGCAGGTAGTCGGCGACGGCACCCTCATCGGCTTGCGTGAGGTTCGTCTCTTTCCACGTGCGCCAGGCTTCTTTGACTTGAGCGCGCAAGTCGTCGGCCTTCTCTTGCAGGTCGTCGCGACCGCTGTCCTCGAGGGTCTTGAGCAGCTTTTCGACCTTCGGCGAGAGGAGCTTCACGTTTGGCGGCACCGCGTTGTAGAGGCCCGTGCGCAGCCCGTCGAAGATCGATCCGCGACGCGCGTAGAATGCAGGCACCCATTGCGGTGACGCGTAAGTCTCGATGAGCTTGGCGATGCGCTCGTTGTACTTGACCGCGTCCTTGAGCTCCTTCTCGAAGGTCTTCTTCACGTCCTCGGACGAGCCCTTGTAGTGGTGGTGACCAGCCTCGTAGTCGAAGTTCTTCGCGAGCTCTTCGTCGAGGAAGAAGTACTCACCCTCGGCCGCGTAGTCCGCGAACGGGGCTTTCCCGGCCTTGTCGGCGTTCTGTCCGCGGAAACGCTTCCACGCGTCGGTCGTGATTTCGTACCACTTGCGGAAACCCGCATCGCCGGCCTCTCGCTTCATCTTCGCGACGCGGTAGGCGGACTCAAGAGCGAACTCCGCCGAGGCGGGAGTCTTGAACTTCGCGGTGTAATACGCTGTCAAGTCGCGGTCTGCGGCAAGGCGTGTCTCGCGGTTCGCGCCCGTGTCGGGGAGGGTCGGATCCCAGCGATTGAATTCGAGGCTCGCGAGCAAGTACTCGGATGACGCCAGGTCCTCGGTCGTCGGGTGAAGGTTCGTGAGAAGCTTGCGCATCTCTTCGCCCTTGGGGCGCTGCCCGAGCGAGCCGTAGAGGCGAACCGCGTTGAGTGCGGCGCCACGGCGCTTTGCCTCGTCGAATCGCAGGTTCTTCGCGATGCTTTCGAGGGTTTCCGCGGCCCGCTGAAAGTTGAAGAATCCGAAATACGACGTCGAAAGTGCGTCGTACGCGTCGCCAAGCGACTTCATACGCTCCCCGTATTTCTTCGGGTCCGGCGCGGTCTTGGCCTTGGCGTCGCCTCGTTGAAGCGTACCGAGTTTCGCCTCGTTGCCGTATGCCGCGATGAAGCGCTCGTAGCTCGCAATCGCGCGCGCAAACTCCCCGACCTGTTTGTAGGCGTAGGCCGCATTCATCGCGGCTTCGGGTGCCTCGTCACGGTCAGGTGCAGCTTGAAGCGCAGCTTCGTAAAGCGCCGCAGCCTCGCGGTAGAATTTCAGCTTCTCGGGCCCCGCATCCGCAGCCTCGGCGGCCTTGAACTTCACGCGAGCGCGCTCGAAAGAAGCCTCTTGGAGCGTCGGATTCACGATGAGATCGCGCTGAGCAACCTGCTCGGGCGTCATCGCGCACGAGTGTTCTTTTTCAGCCTTCGCAAGGAGTTCGGACGCGTCGAGGTTTCGCTCGAGGTTGCTCATCGTGATGAGCTTCACCCACGCGCGAAATCCGTAATCGTCCTTGCCGCAGTGGGCTTGCCAGAGCGGCTCGAAGCGCACGCGTGCCTCCTCGAACTGCCCGTAGAGAAAAAAGACTTCGCCCGAATAGAACTCGAAGTCGTATCCGCGATGCTTCTTGTCGCGCTCGCCGGGAACGCGAATCGCAAACTCCTCGCGGGCGCGAATCGAGTCAATGACGGGACACGGGATGGCGTCCGGAGCAAAGGAGACGGCTTTCGAACCGTCTTCGCGAACGGTCTCGCTCGTGAGGAG